>JAPXRP010000006.1:0-46433 GCA_033813475.1 Candidatus Hydrogenedentota bacterium | reverse complement strand
TGCTGATCCGTCCCCGGTGACCTGGAAAAGGGCTACCGCTCCGTCCTGCGCCGGTCCATGAAGACGACGCTCCTGCCCTCGGTGGGCTGCGCCTTCTGGCGGACCTGGGCGAGGGCCTCGAAAATCTTCTTGGCGCTCTTGAACTGGCGGTACTGGGTGTGGGCGACGCCGATGGACAGGGCCATCAGGGGGCAGCGGACCTCGCGTCCCTGGGCGTCCGTGGTGACCACATAGCCGTTCTTGAGCTCCTCGGGGGTGTAGAACGCCCGGCTTTCCTTGTCGAAGGTTTCGGCCAGCCCCTCGCAGAAGCGGTCGCGGTCCTCCAGCTTCAGCATGACGATGAAATGCTGGCGCCCCATGTGGGCGGGGAAGCACTCGTAGATGCCCAGGGAGCGCGTGAGGGAGAGCAGGGTGCGGGAGAAGGACTGGATGACCTCGCCCTGGCTCTCCTGGCCCCGGTTCTTGCAGTAGCCCTCGAAGCCGACAATGTCCATGTACACGCAGGCGATGGCCTCGCCGCGGGCGAGTTTGTGGTTGATTTCCCGCTTGAGGGCGTCCGTGCCGGGGAGGTTCGAGACGCGGTTGCGGTAGTCCAGCGTGGTCAGCAGCGCGGCCAGGGAGCCGATCTTGTCCATCAGCCGCTCCAGGGTGAAGGGCTTGGAAAGATAGTCGTCCGCGCCCTGCTCCAGCCCGTGGATGATTTCCGGCTCCTCGCCCAGTGCCGTCAGCATCAGGATGGCGATCCGGTAGAGTTCGGGGTCCTTGCGCATGCGGCGGCAGATCTGATAGCCCGTCGCGCCGGGCAGCATGATGTCCAGCAGGCAGATTTCCGGCTTGACCTGCTTGGCGTATTCAAACGCGCCCTCCCCCGTGTTAATGACGAAAACCTGGTGCCCCTCGGCGGCCAGTTTCGTCTGGATCAACCCGGTGAGATCCACTTCATCGTCAACGATTAAAATCCGGCTCATGATAACGATCCCCGTTGTTTGCAGGCACTTGCGATACACGCCCCCGTGCGCGGCGCCTGTCACCGGTTAACTATACCGCATTGAACCGGTTTCCCGCAATAGGTTTTTCCAATTTCCGGGGAAACGCGGCCTGCGGGCCTGCCGGCGACGGCGGTCAGGGGAGCCAGGTGACCCCGCCGCGCCGACGTTTGGCCCCTGCCCCCCTGGGACGGTTCGGACATTATGGGTTTGTGTGCCACTGGGGGTAGAATACCTGCGGTGATTCGGGAGACCGTGGTGCGGTTCTCCCGTGACGACTCTGGAAGGAGCCCTGACATGCGCGCATCTTTTCCCCCGGCCGGCGGGAGCGTCCCGCGTCTCTTCATCCTTGCCGTCGGCCTTCTTTTGGCCGCAGGTTGCGCGAAGGACCGTCAGACGGATTTCTCCACCCTGACGGGGCCGGACCAGATCGCCTGGTCCATCAACAATCCGCGCGAGGAACTGACCGTTGCGGCGTCCCCCGTGCGCCAGACCCTCCAGATACTGGGGAGTGCGGGCACGGTGCTGGGTTTCGGCATTTCCGCAGCGCAGGATGCGGCCTATGCGAAGGCCATTTCCGACGCCCTGGGCGAATACAGCCCCGGAACGGTGTTTGAGCAGCGGCTCGCGGACGCCCTGGCGGCTCATCTGGGAGAAGGCGCGCGCCGGGTCGCCCCCGTGGGCACTGCGGCGGGATACAACAACCCGCAGGAGGCCAAAAAGGCGCGCTGGCAGGGGCTGGCGCGGTCCGGCCATTCCCAGGTGCTTGACTTTGACCTGTCCTGCGGTGTTTTCGGGCCGGAGGGCACGCTGGTCACGCGCATTTCGGGGGAGCTGCGCGCCCTGCCCGGCGGGAAGCTTCTCTGGCGGGACACGGTGACAGTGCACAGCGGACCCGTGCTTGCCAGCCGGCGCCTGAGCGACCCGACCAACCGGCTGACCCCGAACATTGCCGCGCCGCGGCTTGCCATCGCGGAAAACGCCATCGGCCAGTGGACCACGGACGGCGGGGACCATCTTCGGGAGTCTTTTGAGCGGAATGTCCGCCGCACGGTGGAGGGGGTGCTGACGGCGCTGGAGATGGAGGAAACGGCGGACGGGTATCTGACGCTGGGATGGAACGCCATGTGCCGCAAGCGGTACACGGAGGCGAACGACCTGCTGCGGCAGGCGCAGCAGACGGCCCCGGACCGCGCGGACATTCTGAACGTGATGGCCGTCAACCTTGGCCACGCCAAGAAAGTGGAGGAGGCCATGGGGATCGCGCGGGAGGCGCTGGCGCGCGACGCCAACCACGCCGAGGCGCATTTTAACCTGGCCTGGTGGCTGTCCGGGAAGAAAGGCGACATGGAAGAGGCCCGCAGGCATTACGAGGCGGCGCTCGCCGCCGGGGCGCCGGACCATCCCCGTCTGGAGAAGCGTCTCAAGGATTAAGCTGCACCCGCCCGTTTGGCTTTGTGTTTCCTGCGGTGTGCCGACGCGCTGCGGGGTGTGCCCGTCCCCCCTTTTCGGCTGGAGGGGCTCCATTGTCCTGCGGGATTGGATTTCATCGGCCTGTTGACAATAATTGTTCTTCATAATCCCGTCCCGTCACGCCGCCATCTTCACAAACAGACGCATGGCGATATTTGTGGATGCGTGCAGCGAAAAACAGACGGATATCCTTCCCGTGTCGGGGTTGGCACAAAATATGCAAGTCTCCAAGGCGCAAGTCTTTATTGCTAGGGAGCGCAGGTACAGTTGGATTGGTGCTATTGCGTCTCGGGTGAGCAAGACATGGGACTTGCATCAGTGCGTGTGGACGCGGGAGGGCGTCTGCGGGTATTAGGTGGCAGGCCGACGGCGGGTTTATACGCGCCGTCGGCCTTGGGTTTTCACACGTTGAAACGGAAGTGCAGGATGTCCCCGTCCTGCACCACATAGTCCTTGCCCTCCAGCCGCACTTTCCCCTTCTCCTTGGCCTTTGCCATGGACCCGGCGGCCATGAAGTCGTCATAGGCGACGGTCTCCGCCCGGATGAAGCCCCGCTGAATGTCCGAATGGATGACCCCCGCGGCGTCCACGGCATGGGTGCCCCTGCGGATGGTCCAGGCGCGGACTTCGGGCTCGCCGGCGGTGAGGAAACTCATGAGGCCGAGGAGTCCGTAGGCGGTCTGGATGAAGCGCGTGCGGGACTCGCCGCCCAGCCCCAGCTCCTCGCGGAAAGACGCGCGGTCCTCCTCTGGAAGCTGGGAGACCTCCATCTCCATGGCGCCGCACAGCTCGATCAGGACCAGTCCGAGGTCGCTGGCGACAGCGTCCAGGCCGCTGGGATTGTCCGCGCCGATGCCGTCCTCGCCGTAGTTGGCAAGCAGCATCATGGGTTTCCGGGAGAGGAATGTGAAACTGCGGAGCAGGGCGTCCTCCTGCGGGTCCAGTTCCAGCGTCCGCAGGGGGCGCCCCTCCTCCAGATGCGCCCGGCAGCGCACCATCAGCTCATGCTCCCGGTCCCGGCGGTTTTCCTTTTCCAGGCGCTCAACCCTTCGCTCGATGACGATGAGGTCCGTGAGGACCAGCTCCTCCTCCATGGCCCGCGTGTCCCGCGCGGCGTCCACGGAGTTCATGGGGTGGCTGACGGCCTCGTTGGCAAACGCGCGGACGACATGGACCAGGGCGTCCACGTTCTTCAGCACCGTCAGGGCGTTCGCGTCCAGCGCCTTCTCCTCCCCCGCCGCCTCGTTGGGGGCGATGTCCAGAAACTCGACCTCGGCGTAGGTGCGCTTCTTCGGCTTGAAAATCTCCGAGAGGGCGTCCACGCGGGCGTCGGGCACCTTGATGACGGCCACATTCGCCTCGCGGCTTCCGTAGGCGCCCACGGCGGCCTTGGCCCCGGTGAGGGCGTTGAAAACGGTGGTTTTTCCCGACCGGGCAAACCCGATAATGCCAACCTTCATGGGGCGTGCTCCTTTTTGGGGCGTGTTGCGGCGCGGGGTCCGGTGACGGTCTTCCGGCGCGCCGGAGATTCTGCTATGATGGCGGAAGGCGGCCGCGCCGCCGAAACCCGCGCTAGCATACCCGCTGCGCGGGAGGAAGGGCAAGCGCCATGCTGGAGACGGTCAATCTTTCGGCCTCGTTGGACAAGGAGGAGTACCGGTCGCTGCAGGAGGCGCTGGACCTCCGGCTGGGCCGGGCGCAGCGCGGCCTCCGGGAGGCGGGGATTCCGGTGCTGGTGGCGCTGGAGGGATGGGACGCGGCGGGCAAAGGCTCCACGCTGGCCCGGCTCCTGCAGCCACTGGACCCGCGGGGGTTCAAGGTGCATCATGTGGGGCCGGCCACGCCGCTGGAGGGGATGTATCCGCCCATGTGGCGTTTCTGGAACCTGCTGCCCGCGCGGGGGGCCCTGGCGGTCTACAACCACAGCTGGTATCGGCGGGTGTGGAACGAGCCGCTGGAGAACGGCGCCGACCCGGCCTCCGTGCGCGCGGCGTATGAGCGCATCCGGGTGTTTGAGCGCCAGCTCGCGGACGACGGGGCGGTGATTGTGAAGTTTTTCCTGCATATAGACCGCGACGAGCAGGCGCGCCGGTTCAAGGCGCTGAAGAAGAATCCGGCCTTTGCCTGGAAGGTGGGGGCTGCCGAGAAGGAACGGCACAAGCGTTATGACGAGTACCTGTCCCTGGCCGAGGACATGCTCCGCGAGACCTCCACCCCCTTCGCCCCGTGGACCATGGTGGCCGCCACGGACGAGCGGCACCGGAGCGTCCGGGTCGCCGAGACGCTGGCGGCGGCCCTGGAGAACGCCCTGGCGCGCCCCGCGCTTTCCGGGGCGCCCGCGCCCGCCCTGCCTCCGCGCCGGAGCGGCCCGCTTGACCGCGTCGCCCTGGACCAGTCCCTCGACAAGGAGGCGTACGTGAAGCGCCTGCCGAAACTGCAGCAGGAGCTGCGCCGCCTGCAGCACCTGTGCTATCTGCGGCGGCGGCCCGTGGTGTTCGCCTTTGAGGGGTGGGACGCGGCGGGCAAGGGGGGCGCGATCAAGCGCCTCACCCGCGAGCTGGACCCCCGGGGGTACGAGGTGATCCCGGTGGCCGCGCCGGACGGGGTGGAGAAGGCGCGCCACCATCTGTGGAGGTTCTGGCGCAGCCTGCCGAAGGCGGGGCACTTCACGGTGTTCGACCGCACCTGGTACGGCCGGGTGCTGGTGGAGCGGGTGGAGGGCTACGCGCGCCCGGAGGAATGGCAGCGGGCATACCGGGAGATCAACGAGTTTGAGGCGGAGCTGGCGGAGCAGGGCATGGTGGTGCTGAAGTTCTGGCTGCACATCAGCCGGGACGAGCAGCTTCGCCGGTTCGAGGCGCGCCAGGAGGACCCGGAGAAAAGCTGGAAGATCACGGAGGAGGACTGGCGCAACCGGGAGAAGTGGGGCGCCTACGAGGCGGCGGTGTGCGCGATGATCGAGCAGACATCGAGCGCGCAGGCCCCGTGGACGCTCATCGAGGGGAACGACAAGCGGCACGCCCGCATCCAGGTGCTTCAGACGGCGGTGGACCGGATCGCGGCCGCGCTGGGCGGGTGACGGCGGGGGCCCCCGCCTACATGGCCAGCCCGCCGTCCACGCAGAGGACCTCGCCGGTGATGAACGAGGCGTCGTCGGAGGCGAGGAAGAGGACGGCCTTGGCGATTTCCCCGGGCAGGGCGGCGCGGCCGAGGGGGATGCGGCTTTCCAGCAGGCGGATGTTTTCCTCGGACATCGGGGCGGTCATGTCCGTCCGGGTGAGCCCCGGCGCGACGACGTTGGCGGTGATGTTGCGGCGGGCGAGTTCCTGGGCGATGGACTTGGTGAAGGCGATGACGCCGCCCTTGGAGGCGCAGTAGCTTGACATGCCCCCCTGGCCGTGCAGCCCGAGCACGGAGCTGACGTTGACAATGCGGCCGGAACGCTGGCGGATCATGATCTCCGAGGCGGCGCGGCAGCAGAAGAAGACCCCGTTGAGGTTGGTCCGGAGCACGGCGTCCCAGTGCTGGTCCTTCATGCGGGGCAGCAGTCCGTCCCCCGACACGCCGGCGTTGCACACCAGCGCGTCCAGTCCTTCGAGCCACCCGGCGGCCTCCCCCACCATGCGGTTCACCGCGTCCGGATCGGACACGTCGCAGACCAGCCCCCTTGCGTCCGGACCCAGTTCCGAGGCGGCGTCCCGAACGGCGTCCAGGCTTCTTCCGCAGAAGGCGATCCGCGCGCCTTCTGCCAGGAATCCCTCCACGCAGGCGCGGCCGATGCCGCGCGTTCCCCCGGTCACCAGCACCTTTTTCCCGTCAAAACGGCCCATGGCGGCGCCCTCCGTTCGGGGGTCAGGGCGTCTCGTCGCCCGCCTCCTCTTTTTCCCGGGTCAGCATGTCAATTTCATGCTGGCGCAGGAGCTGGATGTTCTCGCGGATGCGGCTGTTGAGCTGGTTGTCCACGGCGACCTTGGCGCCGATGAGGGCGTTTTCCACCCCGCGGGCCGTGGAGGCGCCGTGAAGGATGATGACCACGCCGTTGATGCCGAGGAGGGGGGCGCCGGGGTGCTCGTTGGGGTCCACGCGCGCTTTGAGCTCGCGCAGGGCCTTGTGCGCCAGCATGGCGCCCAGCTTGCTCATGCTGGACTGCTCGAACTGCTCGCGCAGCATCTTGCCCATGAACATGGCGGCCGCCTCGCTGGTCTTCAGGAAGAGGTTCCCGATGACGCCGTCGCAGACGACCACGTCGGCCCGGCCCTCGTAAAGGGCGCGGGGCTCGATGTTTCCGACGAAGTTGAGATGCTTCGCGTCGCTGAGGTTCCGGTGGACCTCGCGCATGACGGCGCCGCCCTTCTGGCCCTCCTCGCCGATGTTGAGCAGGCCGACGCGGGGGTTTCCGATGCCGATGGCATACCGGGAGTAGGCGACGCCCATCTCGGCGAACTCGCAGAGCTGGCGCGTGGTGCAGTCCACGTTCGCGCCCAGGTCGAGCATGACCACTTTCCCGCCGACGGTGGGAAGGGTCTGGCTGATGGCGGAGCGGGCGACGCCCTTGATGGGGCCGAGGACCGTGCGCGCGCCGACCATGACGGCGCCCGTGTTGCCCGCGCTCACCACGGCGGCGACCTCCCCCTCCTTGGCGAGCCGCATGGCGGCCATGAGGGAGCTGTCCCGCTTGTTGCGCACGGCCGACACGGGGGACTCGTGCATGCCGATCGCCTCGGCGGCGTGGTGCACGGAAATCTGCCCGCGTTTCGGGTGGGCCTTCAGGCGCTCGGTGAGGAGGGCCTCGTCGCCCACGAGCACGACATGCACGTCGTCGCGCAGGCTGGCCTGGACGGCGCCTTCCACCTCGACATCGGGCGCGTTGTCCGAGCCCATGGCATCGAGCGCGATTCTCATGGAATGTCCCTCACGGGGAACGTCAGGCGTTCTTCGGCTTTATGACGACGCGGCCCTTGTAGAAACCGGTCTTGAGGCAGACCCGGTGCGGCAGCACGGGCGCCCCGGAATCCGGGTTTTCGATCACGTTCGGGGCGGTCAGCGCGTGGTGGGAACGGCGCATGCGCTTCTTGGCCTGTCCGGTGCGTCTCTTTGGTACGGGCATCTTGGTTACTCCTTGCGATTTTTGTCGTCGGCAAGATCGGGAAACAGGGAGGCCAGCACGCTCAACGGGGTGTTCTGCGGTCCCGCGCCGCCCTCGGCGGCCGGACACCCGCAGGGTCCCTCGTTGAGATTCACCCCGCAACGGGGGCAAAGCCCGAGACACGACTCCTTGCAGACTAGTTTTAGCGGGGCCGAAAGCACGATCTCCTCCCACACCTGCGGGGCAAGATTGATTTCCCGGCCTCTGATCATAAGCTTTTCACGTTCCCCGCCGCCGTCGCCGCCATCGTCCTCCATGTCGGAGAGCGCCTCCCCGTTCCCGGCCTCCACATAGACCCACGCCACGTCGCTGTCCAGCGCGGCGCGGGCCGCTTCAAGGCACCGGTCGCAGGGCTGGGCGTACTCGCCGCGCACACGGCCCCGGAAAAGGTACTCGCCTCCGCCCAAGTCGGTAAGACACCCGGACACCCGTACCTCGTCCAAGGGAACGGGGTCGGTTTCCGGGGGCTGAACCTCGGCCACGGGGAGGCGGACGTCCAGGTTCAACCCGTCGTCCCCGATGGACAACACCGGGATCTGCAACTTTGCGGTCACTTGGGTCAGCCTTCCTGTGGACACAACGGGCCGGAAGTTTACCAAACGCGCGGAATTATGTCAATTTTCCGCCCCCCCTCCGGCGGGGGAAAAAGGGCAAGCGGGCCTGTAAGCCGGGTTCTGTCCGGAGGACGCGGGGCCCTCCGTGACGGTCATTCCTCTTGGATCCGCGTCGCCGCGGATCTCCAGCGTCCAACCCGGGACCGGTGCGGGCCACACCATGGGTCCCCTATTTGGACTTGCACCGGGTGGGGTTTGGCTAGCCGCCATGTCACCATGACGCTGGTGCGCTCTTACCGCACCTTTTCACCATTGCCGGCGGGAAACCCCGCAGGCTGTGTATTTTCTGTGCCACTTTCCGTCGGATCGCTCCGCCTTCGCGTTACGAAGCACCCTGCCCTGTGGAGCCCGGACTTTCCTCGACGGGCCGAAGCCCGCCGCGACCGTCCGGCCCGCTTGCCGGGGCCAGTATACGCCACTCCGGCACTCCGGGGCTACTGCGCGGCAGGCGCTTCCGCTGCGGCAGGCGCTTCCGCTGCGGCGGGCGCTTCGGCTGCGGCGGGCGCTTCGGCTGCGGCGGCCTGCTCTGCGGGGAAGAGGTCGGGGTGGGCCGTTTTGAGCGCCTCCAGGGCCTGGGCCGCCTTGCCGGCCACAACGGAATCGGGGAACATTTTCTGCTGCTGGTCGTAAGACTCGGCGGCCTCCTTCAGCATGCCGAGCTTCTCCTGCATGCGGCCGATGTCGTAGGGTTTGCGGCGGGCGAGAAACTCCCCGGGGAACTCATTGGCGACCCGCTGGTACAGTTCGAGGGCCTGCTGGAAGTCGCCCCCGCCCTCCGCGAGAAAGGCCAGCCCGTCCAGCGCGCTTCCCGCGTGGGGGGATTTCCCGAACTCCGCGCCCACGCGCGCATAGAGCTCGCGGGCCTTGTCCAGCTGTCCGGCCTCCACGGCGGTCTCCGCGGCCAGATAGACCGCCTCCGCGGTGCGGTGCCCCCCGTTCTGGGCGAACGCCTCAAGCAGCTCGAGCCGCTTGGCGGGGTCCTCCTCGGTGAGGGCTTCGGCGTATGCGGAGTCGGTCTTCTGGGCGGATGCCTTTGATCCGGCTTGAACGGCCAGGCCCGCGACGGCGCACAGCACCACGAAAACGGCGCCGCCAACATACATCCAGGGGTTGGCGGTCAGATGGGCCACGAACCTTTCCCATTCCGATTTCGGGGTATGGATCAGTTCCTCATGCTCGGTGATCTGCGTCTTGCGGGGTCTTGCCATGACTGCTTCAACACTCCTGTGCGGTGTTTGCCGGGTGGTCCGTCCGGGGGGAACCCCCTGTCTGCGGAAAATCCGGCTCAAGTTTTTGCGGTTTTGCGCCTGCGGGCCGGGTCAGCTGAGCGGCCCCCACTCCACAATTTTCCAGGCGCCCTGGTACTTCTCCAGCAACACCGCCATCTGTCCCTGCAGGTTGATCGGCGGGTATTGGTTTGCGTTGACGGGTTCGGCGGTGGTTCCGAAGGACTCAACAGCCCTGGCCTGACTCCCCTGAACCCGAATTTTCGGGGGGGTGCGGACAATCCGGAACTCGCGGTAGTTGCTCATAACCGTTGTCAAATACTCCCGGATGGCCGCGTAGTCGCGGCCTTCACTGTCGCGGTAATTGGGCGACACATGGGCCAGCACCTGGTACACCCGCTGGCTTTCCATGCCGTTGCGGACATCCTCCAGCACCTGCGCCACCCTCTCCTCCTCGGAAACCTTTCCCAGGGGGAATCCCGGCAGACTGACGGGGAAGCCGCCGGTCTGGCAGGACGGCATGCCCAGAAGGCAGGCCGCCGCCGCCGTGGAAAGCAGAAGACGCCTCATCTCACAAGCCGCCGTCGGGAACCATGTGGAGGATCAGCCGCTGGCCGCGGCCCATGCCCAGGGGCTGCACGGTGACCTCCAGGCGCTTGCCGGGCTGCTTGAAGATCAGGTGCGCGTTTCCGGTCGCCTGCTGGATGCTCTCCAGGGTCCAGCCGCTGGCCGGACACTGGCTGACGTAGAACTGGGCGATCGCGTTCTGGTCCGCCCGGATGGTGTACACCATGCGGCCGATCTGCAGGGCCGGGGACTCATAGATGTACGAGCGGTCCAGATCCTCCTTGGCCTTCTCCGGAAGGGGGACGTCCTTGAACCGCTGGTTTGGCGACATGGCCAGGCCGGGCCCTGCCTGGGCGGGTTCCGCCGCCGCAGGCTCCGCCGCCGGCGCCGGCTGGGATTCCTCCAGCAGCTCCACGGGGGGCAGATCGTCGTTCTTCTGCCAGGGCATGGTTTCGCAGCCCGCAAGAAACGCGCAGCACAGGGCAAGGGGAAGGAACGCTCGCTTCATGATTAAAACCTCCTTGGGGTGCGGCCAGGAGTCCGTCCGCCGCCGCGGCGCGGCGCCCGGCCGGTCCCGGTCCGTCACACTGCGGATAGAATAGAAAAACGGAGCGGGTCCAGTCAAACAGAACGGCCACCTTTCCCGCGCCGCAGGCCGCGGCGGGCCGGCGGCGCGTCCGGCGGCGGCGCGGCAGCCGGCCAATGAAGTATACTCCCGACCCGAGAGGTGATGGACCATGCCCCGGATTTCTGTTGTTGTGCCGTCTTTCCAGCCCAAGGAGGAGCTGCTTGGCCAGCTGTTTGCGTCGCTGGCGGCGCAGTCCATGGCGGACTTTGAAGTCGTTGTGGTGGATGACGGATCCCCCGCCGCCGAGTACGTGTTTCCCGACGCGAGATTCCGGCTGGTGCGCAGGGAGCGGCGGTGCGGTCCGGCGGCCTGCCGCAATGCGGGGGCGGCCGGGGCCGTCTCGGAGGCCCTTTTCTTCACCGACACGGACTGCCGGCTGGAGGGGGACACGCTGGCCCGGGCGCTGGAGGGGCTTGCGCATGCCCCCGTGTCCGCCGGGGACACCCTCACGGAGGTGAAAACCCCTTTCGGTGGGCTGGTGGCGCTGCTGGGGTTTCCCGGAGGGGGCATTCTGGGGTTTGACCGGGTGTGGCGGGTGGACGAAGACGGGTTTGCCCGGAGTTTCAGCAGTTGCAATGTCGCGTTTCAGCGCCGTTTTTTCGAGGGGCTGGGCGGTTTCGACGAGTCTTTTCCCGTGGCCGGCGGCGAGGACACGGTCTTGGCCCGCCGCATAGTTGACGGAGGCGGCGCGATCTGGTATGAAAAGGGGCAGCGGGTTTTTCATGTGGAGAAGCCGGACTTGGCCGGATTTCTGCGGTGGCAGGTAATTCGGGGCCGGGGCAATTTTCACATCCGGCGGCGTGTTTCCTCTGTGGGAGGGTATCTGCGGCTGCGGGTGTGGACTTTTCGGAACAGTTTCGCCCGTGCGGGTGTCCTGAGGGCGCCTGCGGTTTTCGCCTTGATTGTGCTGTCTGTCGCGGCGCAGACGGTCGGGTACTGGCTTGAGCGGCGTCGCTGGCCGGGATAATGCCTCTCCGGCTGTGACGGAACGGCTGAAAATGTGTATAATGGACAAATTGTAATACTCTTTTGGCCGCGCGAAACTTCCATGTGATGCCGGATGGTCAAACGGGTACTGTGTCATGAGGCGATGGTACGGGTTGGTTTGTTGCGGGCAGGAGCGCGGCGCGGATGGCTGCCTCCGCGAAACCCGGGCCGCGCCTGGCACAGGGAACGGACAGGGATATCATGCGCACAAGTGAACGTCTGGTCTTGGTCGCCCTTGCGGCGTTTGGGGTTTTGGGCGCGGGATGCTCCGCCCCGGTGGAGGGCAAGGCTCCGGATGCGCCGGCCGCCCCTTCGGGTGCGGACCGTATTCTGGTTCCCGTGGAGGTGCAGCAGCCGGCCCGGAGGGACATCTCCTCCTACTTTGAGACGACCACACGCGTCCAGGCGGAGCGGCGGGTGGAGGTGCTGGCCAAGGGTGCGGGGATCTGCGACCGGGTGTTTTTTGAAGAGGGCGACACGGTGGCGCCGGACGCGGTGCTGGCCGAACTGGACAAGACGGAGCTGGCCGCGCAGGTGCGGCAGGCGCAGGTGACGCTTCGCCAGCAGAAGACGACCTTTGAGATCGCCGAGAGGAGCCTTGCGGAGGGCATCGGCGCCCCGGTGGAGCGCGACAACGCCCGCTTCGCCTATGAGCAGGCGCAGGCCGCGCTGGAGATGAACGAGGCGCGCCTGGCGCACCAGACGGTGCGGGCGCCCATCGGGGGCATCATCACGCGGCGCTCCCTCCAGGAGGGGATGCTCGTGTCGCCGGGAATGCCGGCGTTCACCATTGTGGACCCCGACTCCTACGCGCTGCCGATTAATGTGCCGGAGAAGGAGCTGTCCAAGCTGGCCATCGGGCAGGAGGCGCGGGTGCGGGTGGACTCCCTCGAGGGGGAGGAGCTGAAGGCGTCCATACGGCGCATCAACCCGAGCATGGACCCCCTGAGCGGCACGGTGAAGGTCATTCTGGAGTTTGAGGAATCGGCGCGTCCCGGGCTGCGCGACGCGGCGTTCGCGCGGGTGCGGCTGGTGATGCAGACGATCCAAAACGCCCTGGTGGTGCCCAAGGACGCGATTGTCGAGGAGAACGCGCGCAGCTACCTCATGGTCGCCGAGCCCGCCGCGGCGGAGGACGGGGCGGCGGAGGCCGTCCACACGGCGCGGCGCGTGGAGGTGGAGAAGGGGCTGGAGGACAGCGAGACGGTGCAGATTCTCTCCGGCGTTTCCGACGACTCGCTGGTGGTGGTGATGGGGCAGCACACGCTCAAGCCGGACGCCCGGGTGACGATCACGAGCGCCTCGGAGGAGATTGAGGCGCGCGAAAGCCTTTCCGCCGGGGAGGCCCTTGAGGCGGCGCGGAAGCGGGCGGAAGAGGAACAGGCGCGGCGGCAGGAACAGCAGTCCGGTTTCTGAGGCGCGCGGCGCGCAACCAGGCCGCGCACCGACCCGAGACGGGGGATGCCGGCGGAAGACTTCAATGACCCACCCGGAAGAGACGCCCGAGAAGAACTACCGCATCGCCATCCGCCGTCCGGTGACCATGGTGATGATCTTTCTCACCATCGCCGTGTTCGGCCTGCGCTCCTACCAGCAGCTTCCGATCAACCTGATGCCGAACATCTCCTACCCCAGCCTGACGGTGCGGACGGAGTACGAGGGGGCGGCGCCGGAGGACGTGGAGAAGCTGGTCACGCGCCCCCTGGAGGAGATGCTGAGCATCGTCAGCGGCATGGTCGAGATCAGCAGCGTCTCCAAGGCGGGGCTTTCCGAGATTCTGCTGGAGTTCTCCTGGGGCACCAACATGACGATTGCGCAGCAGGATGTGCGCGACCGCCTCGACGTTTTTGAACCGCCGCGCGAGGTGACCAAGAAGCCGGTCATCCTGCGCTACGACCCGTCGCGGGATCCCGTGCTGCGGCTGGCCATCGTGCCCGACCGGGCCTTTTCCAGCCCCGAGGAGGAGGCGCGCGCCCTTACGGCGATCCGGGACGCCGCGGAGCGGCATGTGAAGGCGGATCTGGAGGCGGAGGGCGGCATCGCGCAGGCCTCGGTGAAGGGGGGGCAGAAGGAGGAGATTCAGGTTCTTGTGGACGCCGACAAGATCAAGGGGCTCGGCGTTTCCCTGGACACCGTCGTGACCAGCCTGGCGCAGCAGAACATCAACCTTTCCGGGGGGCAGCTCCGCGAGGGGAAGACGGAGTATCTGGTCCGCACGCTCAACGAGTTCGCCACGATAGACGAGATTGCGGCGAGCCTGGTGCCGACGCCCGGGGGGCAGTACCGGCTTTCGGACCTGGCGGAGGTGTTCATCGGGGCGAAGGACCGCGAGACCATCGTGCATGTGAACGGCCGCGAGGCGGTGGCCATTGAGATTTTCAAGGAGGGGGACGCGAACACGGTGAGCGTGTGCAACCGCGTGAAGGACCTCTTTGAGGTGCCGAGGAAGCTGAGCGCCACCGAGCAGTTCATGGCGCGCATGCAGGAGGAGTTCCGCAAGGCCCAGCAGACGGCCAGCAAGGCCCTTTCCGCGGGCCCCACGGCGGCCGGTGAGCTCACCCGGACCATGCGCGCGAAGCGCAACCTGACCAGCCGCCTTCCCGGGGAGCTGCGCCTGTCGCTGATGAGCGACCAGTCGCGCTTCATTGTGGCCTCCATCGAGGAGGTGCAGAAGGCCACCTGGATGGGCGGGCTCCTGGCGCTGGCCATCCTTTTTCTCTTCCTGCGCGAGCTGAAGTCCACGGCCATCATCGGGGTGGCGATCCCCATCTCGGTGGTCGCCACCTTTGTCCCCATGTTTGTCCAGTCCGTCTCGCTCAACATCATGTCCCTGGGCGGGCTGGCCCTCGGCGTGGGCATGCTGGTGGACAACTCCATCGTCGTGCTGGAGAGCATCTTCCGGTGCCGGGAGGAGGGCGACAGCGTGCTGGACGCCGCGGAGCGGGGCACGCGCGAGGTGGCCGGCGCGGTCTTTTCCTCCACCCTGACCACGGTGTGCGTCTTCCTGCCGATCACGTTCGTCGAGGGCATCGCGGGGCAGCTTTTCCGCGACCTTGCGCTGACGGTCACCTATGCCCTGCTCGCCTCCCTTCTCACCTCGCTCTACCTGGCGCCCCTGCTGGCGTCCCGCGGGCGGGTGCGTCTTGAGGCGACCCGCCAGGTGGTCTGGACCGCGCGCGCCTGGCGTGAGGCCCGCGACCAGCGGGGCTGGTCCCGCACCGTCTCCGTGTTTGCCGTGCTGCCGCTGGGGCTCATGGACGCGGGGCGCGGCCTGGCGCGCATCTGGCGCGACACGGCGGGCGGCGCCTGGCGCGGGATGCGCGGACCGCTGGATGCGGCGGGCGACTGGCGGGGCTGGGGGGCCTTTCTGGCGTCCGTCGCGGGGGCGCTGTTCGGGCTGGCGTCCCTTCCCCTCATGCTCGCCCTCTTCGCGCTGCAGGCGGTGCTTTCCCTGGTCTATGTGGTCTTTTCCACCCTTCTTCATCTGGTGGCGCTGGTCGCGCTGGTCTTGCTGGCGGTGGCGCGCGCGGTGCTTGCGGTCGCGCTGTGGCCGCTGCTGTACGTCTGGGAGAAGGGCTTCGCCCTGCTGCTGGCGGCCTACCGGGTCTCCATCACCCAGGCGCTCCGGTTCAGCGCGGTGTTTCTGCTGCTGGTGCTGGGGCTGGGCATCCACGCGGCGACCGTGGCCGGACGGCTTGGCCGGGAGCTGATCCCCCCGATGAAGCAGGGGGAGTTCGGCGTGCGCGTGGAGTCGCGCGCGGGCACCCGCCTGGAGGACATGGAGGCGCGCGCGCGGGTTTTCGAGGAGGCGCTGCGCGCGGCGCCCGAGGTGGAGACGGTGACCGTGGAGATAGGGCGGGAGAAGTCCAGCACCGAGTCGAACCGGGGCGAGAACATCGCCGTGTACAACGTGCTGCTGAAGAACCCCGCGGAGAGCGCGGCGTTCCAGGACGGGATTGTGGAGCGGCTGCGCTCGCAGGTCATGGGCCTGCGGACGGACGAGCAGATCACCTTCACCGTGCCCAGCCTGTTCAGTTTCAACACGGCGATAGAGGTGCAGCTGGTGGGGGACGACCTGGCGGAGCTGCGGCGGGTGGGGTCGGCGGCGGTGGCGGCGGTGTCCCGGGTGCGGGGGGTGAAGGACACCGAACTGAGCATCAAGCCGGGGTATCCCGAGGTCATCATCGAGCTGGACCGGGAGCTGCTCGCGGCGCGCGGCCTGTCGCCGGGCCAGGTGGCCCAGCGCCTGCGCACGGAGGTGCAGGGCGACATCGCCACGCGCTTCAGCCGCATGGGCGAGAAGGTGGACATCCGGGTGCGCACGGACCGGGCGATGCTGAGCAACGTGGACGATCTTCGGCGCCTGTCGGTGACCGACGGGGCGGTGCGGATTCCCCTGGGCGACGTGGCGGCGGTCACGGTGCGCGAGGGGCCCAGCGAGGTGCGCCGCGTGGACCAGCGGCAGGTGGCGCTCATCTACGCCAACGTGGAGGGCCGGGACCTGGGCGCGGCGGCGCGCGACATAGACGACGCGCTGCGGACGGTGGACCGGCCGGAGGATTTCTACTTCATCCAGGGCGGGCAGAACCGCGAGCTTGAGACGGCCTATTCGAGCCTCCGCTTCGCGCTGATTCTGGCGCTCTTCCTGGTCTACGTCGTCATGGCCTGCCAGTTCGAGTCCGTCGTGCATCCCGCGCTGGTCATGTTCAGCATCCCGCTGGCTTTCATCGGCGTGGTCCACGCCCTGGACCGCACGGGGACGAGCCTGAGCGTGATGGTGTTCCTCGGCGGCATCGTGCTGGCGGGCATCGTGGTGAACAACGCGATCGTGCTGGTGGACTACATCAACCAGCTCCGGGGGCGCGGCATGCCGAAGCGCGAGGCGATCATCCAGGCGGGGACCGTGCGCATGCGGCCCATCCTCATGACGACCCTGACCACGGTGCTGGGCCTGCTGCCCATGCTCACGGCCACGGGCGAGGGCGCGGAAATCCGGCGGCCCATGGCCATCACCGTGATGGCCGGGCTGGTGTCCGCCACGCTCCTGACCCTGTTCATCATTCCGATGGTGTACGACCTCTTCGGTGGCAAAGACCGGAAATGAGGCTCTCCCTTCCGAGATTTTCCCTGGCGCATCCGGTCACGGTGCTCATGCTGAGCCTGAGCATTGTGGCCATAGGCGTCATCGCCTGGGACCGGATGCCCCTGAACTTCCTTCCCCGGGTGGACCGGCCGTTCATTGGCGTCTTCATCGCCTACCCGGGGGCGTCCCCGTCGCAGGTGGAGCAGCAGATCGCCGTGCCCGTGGAGGGCGAGCTGCGCACCATCCCGGGGGTCCGCCGGATACGCACCACCTCGACCAGCGCGGGGTGCGAGGTGGGCCTGCTCTTCAGCCTGGACACCGACATGTCCATCGCCACGGCCGACGTGCGCGACCGCCTTGAGCGGCTGAAGCTGGTCCTTCCCGAAGAGGCGGACAAGATGCTCATCCAGCGGTTCAGCTCCGGCTCGATACCCGTGATGGCCCTGGGCATGTTCCGCGAGGGGGACCAGGAGCGGTTTGACCATCTTGTGCGCACCCTGGTGGAGCCGCGGCTCAGCCGGGTCGAGGGGGTGGCCAAAGTAGAGGTGCTCTCCCCGGTCCAGCCGCGCGAGGTGCTCATTGAGTTCAACCAGGACACGCTCCGCTCGCTGAACCTGAACCTCGCCCAGATCATCCAGGCGGTCCGGGAGAGCAGCGTCAATCTCTCCGTGGGCGAGCTTGCGGAGGGCGGCCGCAAGCACTACGCCCGCCTCATCGGCGAGTACCGGCGGATTGAGGACATCGGGACCATCGTGGTCGGGGCGAACGGCCTGCGCCTGGGCGACGTGGCCGACATCAACTACCGGTCCAGGGAGGAGGTGCAGTACGTTTCCCTGGACGGCGCGGGCGGGCTGGCGATTCTCGTGATCAAGGAGTCCGAGGCCAACACGGTCTCGACCTGCGAGCGGGTGCACGCGGAGCTGGAGGCGATTTTGCGGGAGCCGTCGTTCGCCGAGGCCACGCACCTGGTTTTCTTTGACCAGTCGGACCTGATCAACCGCGCGCTGCGGAACCTGTTCTACCAGGGCGTCTACGGCTCCATCATGGCCATCGGCGTCCTGTACTTCTTCCTGCACCGCGTAATTCCCACGCTGGTCGTCGCCTTCGCCATCCCCTCCTCCCTGCTGGTCGCCGTTGTGTTCATGTTCTTCACGGGCATGTCCCTCAACATCGTCACCATGGTCTCCATGATCATCGCGGTGGGCATGCTGGTGGACAACGCCATCGTGGTGGTGGAGAACATCATCCGGCACCGCGAGATGGGAAAGTCCGTGGGCGACGCGTCGGTGGATGGCGCGGGCGAGGTCGGGCTGGCCATCTTCGCCAGTACCCTGACCACCCTGGTCGTCTTCATCCCCATGTACTTCATGGAAACGGGGCGCATGTCGGTGTTCATGCAGCAGCTGGGGGGGCCGCTCATTGCGTCCCTGGCGGGCAGCCTGGTTGTGGCCGTGACTGTGGTGCCGCTGGTTATTTCGCGGATGCGCATGTCCCGCCAGCGCAACGTGTTCCAGGTGTGGGCGCGGCGGCTGGGCGGATTCCGGGAGGACGCCCCGGCGCGCGGGCCCTCCATCGGAGGGGCGGTGGGGGCGCTGGGCACGGTGCACCCGATCCAGTGGCTGATCGCGCTGTACGGCGGGGCGGTCCGGCTGGCACTGCGCCGGCGGGTGCTCAGCCTGATCCTGCTGGGGGGGGTGATCTATGCGACCTATGTGATTCCCATGCCCCATGTGGGCATGCGGGCTATGCCGAAGCTCGATACGCGCGAGGTGCGCGTGGACGTCAAGCTCGACCAGAACTACAGCCTGGCGATGGCCCACGATTTGTTCAACCAGGTCGAGGCGCGGATAGACGAACTGCGCGAGCTGCTGGCGATCAAGAAGGTGCTCACGCTGCACGGGGCGACCAACGGGTTCATCGAGGTCTACCTCTACACCGAGGACGACGGGCCCATCGGGGAAAACCCGCCCTTCAGCACGGAGGAGGTGATGCAGATTCTTTCGGAGAAGGTTCCCCGTCTGGTGCCGGGGGCGGAGCTGCGCTTCTCCATGGCCGACGCGGGGCAGTCCGAGGAGGGCGACACGGTGAGCCTGTTTCTGCGCGGGGAGGACGGCAGAATCCTGGAGCAGTACGCCGAGCGCCTCAAGCGGGTGCTCATGACGATCCCCGAAATCTCCGACCCGGAGATCGAGACGGAGCGCGCCACGCAGGAGGTGCAGGTCAGGATTGACCGGGCCCTCGCCCAGGACGCCGGGGTCAGCCCCATGATCGTGGCGCAGACGGTGGACGCGGCCCTGCGCGGCGCGCGCATGCCCTTCCTCAAGCAGGGGCGCCGCGAGGTGCCCGTGTGGGCCCAGTTCCGCGAGGAGGACCGCAAGTCCCAGGCCAACCTGGAGAATGTCGCCGTTCCGGGGATCACGGGGCAGCTGGTGCCGCTCCAGAATCTGACCGAGTACGCCAAGGCGTCCAGCCCGTCCTCCATCCGCCGGATCAACGGCAAGAACGTGGTGTCCCTTTCGGCCAAGCTGAACACGAAGAACCTCAGCCTGGTGCGCGAGCGGCTGCGCGGGGCCGTGGACTACCTTGAGCTTCCCGCGGGCTACATCGCGGACTTCGGCGAGGAGCTGGAGGACCTCGAGTCCAACCTCTTCAACTTCACCACCACCCTCCTCATGGCGGTCATCCTCATCTACATCGTGATGGCCTCCCTCTTCGAGTCCTTCCTGCTGCCCCTGTCCATCCTCACCACCGTGCCCGTCTCCCTCTTCGGCGCCGTGTGGATGCTCTACTTCATGAAGGGGCAGTTCGACCAGATCGTCCTGATCGGCTGCATCCTCATGGCGGGGGTCATCGTCAACAACGGCATTGTCATCGTGGACCACATCAACCGTCTCGTCGGCGCCGGCGGCGACCGGACCGACGCCGTGGTGCAAGCGGGCATTGACCGGTTCCGCCCCGTCATGATGACCGCGCTCACGACCATTCTGGGCCTGGTGCCGCTGGCCATGGCCAAGACCGGCGGCGCGTCCACCTTCGCGGGCCTCGGCCAGGCCCTCATCGGCGGCCTCACCATGGGCACCCTGCTGACGCTGGTCATCGTCCCCGTCTTCTACACGCTCATTGACGACATGCGCGTCTGGACCGTCAACTTCCTGGGGAACCTGGCGGGCGTGCGCGCGGACGCGCCGGTTCAGGAGGGCAGCGGGGACGCCTGAAGCCGGCGGCGGGCGGCGTTGTTGCAACGGGCCGCGCGGTCCTGTTTCAATGTTCGTGCTTTTCGACCCCACTTCAGGAGGCGTCATGTCCCCTTCAGGACATTGGATACATGACTTGGACCCCGTGCTTCTCCACCTTTGGGGGGACCGGGGGGTCACCTATTACGGCCTGGCCTATGTGCTGGGCTTCCTGTTCGGCCTGATGATCCACCGGCTGCTCCGCCGCCACGGCAGGAATCCGCTGACGCAGGAGCAGGAGGACACGGCGCTTTTCGCCATGATGATCGGCGTGCTGGGCGGCGCGCGCCTGGGCTATGTGATGCTCTACGCCCTTCCCGAGACCCTCCAGGACCCCCTCTTCCTGTTCCAGGTGTGGAAGGGGGGCATGTCGAGCCACGGCGGGTTCATCGGCGTTCTCATCGCCTGCTGGTACGTCGCCCGGAAGAGCCGCCTCACCCTGGTGGAGTTTGGCGACATTGCGGCCCCCCTCGTGCCGATGGGCTTCTTTCTGGGAAGAATCGCCAATTTCATCAACGGCGAGCTCTGGGGGAACGTCAGCAATGTGGCGTGGGCGGTCGTCTTCCCCCGGAGCGCCCCGGGGATGCCCCCGGACATGATCCCCGCCCGCCATCCCTCGCAGTTGTACGAGGCCCTGCTGGAGGGGGCCGTCCTGCTGGCCTTCATGCAGTGGCGGATATGGCGGACGGACGCGCAGAAGCACCCGGGCCGCATCAGCGGGGAGTTTCTTCTCCTCTACGCGGTTTTCCGCGTTTTCTGCGAGCAGTTCCGCGAGCCCGACGCCGCCCTGATCCTTGGGATGAGCCGCGGCGTGTTCTACAGTCTCTTCCTGATCGGGGGCGGGGTTTGGCTGGTGCTCCGTTCCCGGCGGACGGTCCGGTCCGCCGTCTGGGAGGAATACGAGGCGGCCCCCCGGACGCCCGCCCCGCCCAAGGCCGGGCCGGGGAAGAGACCGGGCAGAAGGTGACCCCGCGCGTTTGTGTTCCAGGTTCGGCATGGGTATGATCAAGCAGGACGCGCCCGCGGCGTCCCGGAGTCATTGGCGCCATGATGAACATGAAAGAGCTGATGTACAAGGCCGTCTCCTTGAAGGCGTCCGACATCCACGTCAAGCACGGCAACCCGCCCATCTTCCGCGTGGACGGCGTGCTGGTGCGGGTGGAGGACCACCCGCCCTTCACGGACGAGGATGTCCGGGGGCTGCTGCGCGAGATCGTGGACGACAAGGACCTGGCCAAGTTTGAGAAGCTCATGGACCTGGACACGTCGTTTCTGCTGGAGGAGGTGGCGCGTTTCCGCGTCAACGCCTGCGTGGACGACGGGCATCCCCGGATTGTTCTCCGGCTGATCCCCCTGCAGATCCTGCCGCTGGAGGCGCTGGACCTGCCCCCGACGCTTAAGAAGATGTGCCAGTTGAAGAACGGCCTCATCCTGTTCACCGGCCCCACGGGCAGCGGCAAGTCCACCTCCCTCGCCGCCATGATTGACGAGATCAACCGGACGCGGCCGGACCACATCATCACGATCGAGGACCCGCTGGAGTTCATGCACGAGGACCACATGGGCATCGTCACGCACCGCGAGGTGGGCCACGACACCCTCTCGTTCGCGAACGCCCTGCGCGGCGCGCTGCGCCAGGACCCCGACGTGATCCTCATCGGCGAGATGCGCGACACCGAAACGGTGAAGACGGCCCTGTCCTCCGCCGAGACGGGGCATCTCGTGTTCTCCACGCTCCACACGGTGGACGCGGTGGAGACGCTGAACCGCCTGCTGGAGTTCTTCGAGCCCCACCAGCAGCTCCACATCCGCAAGCAGCTCGCCAGCGTGCTGCGGACCATCTGCTCGCAGCGCATCCTGCCGCTGGCCGGGGGCACCGGCCGCACCGTGGCCTGCGAGCTCCTCATCGGCACGCGCACCATCCGCGACTTCATCGAGCAGGGAAAGTCATTCAAGGAGATCGTCGAGCTGATCGCCGAGAGCAAGGACCAGTGGGGGATGCAGACCTTCGACCAGGCGCTCTACGACCTCTGGTCCAAGGGCAAGATCACGGCGGATGTCGCGCTGCAGAACTCCACGAGCCCCAAGGACCTCAAACTGCGCATGCAGGGCATGAACGTGCGCTGAGGCGCGGAAAAGAAAAGCAAAAGGCCGCCCGGCCCCATGGGGCCGGGCGGCCTTTCCTGTCTCTCGCGGCTACTCCTGGAACGGCGTCTTCAGGGTCTTGTTCACGAAGTCCCAGTTCACCACGTCCCAGAAGCCCTCGATGAACTTCGGGCGGGCATTGCGGTAGTCAATGTAGTAGGCGTGCTCCCAGACGTCCAGGGTGAGCACAGGCTCCTTGCCGTGGCGCAGGGGGGTGTCGGCGTTGCTCAGGGGAAGAATCTCCAGCTTCCCCGAGGGGTCGGCGGCCAGCCAGGCCCACCCGGAGCCGAACAGCTTCGCCGCGGCCGTGGAGAACTCCTCCTTGAATTTGTCGAAGGTGCCCCACTGCGCCTCGATCAGGCCCTTGATCTCGCCCTGGGGCGCGCCGCCGCCGCCCGGGGCCATGCAGTGCCAGAAGAAGCTGTGGTTCCACGCCTGGGCGCTGTTGTTGAACACCGGCCCCTGGCCGTCCAGCACCACCTGGCGCAGGGCCAGGTCGGACTCTGGTTTTCCGTCCACCAGCCCGTTCAGGTTGGTGAAATAGGCGGCGTGGTGCTTCCCGTAGTGGAAGGACATCTGCTCCTCGGACACGAAGGGGTTCAGGGCGCCAAGGTCATACGGAAGTTCGGGCTGCTTGAAGCTCATCGGAGTTCTCCCTCTCTTTGCGGTCACAGGTGACGCGCCCGCGCGGGCTGCGTTCGTTTCATGTAAACAGGCGGGCGGCGCGTTCTATTTCAGCCCACGCCCAGCACTTCCACCGCGAACCCGGCATCGGCCCAGCGGCCGGCGGGGAGCAGGCGGTGCGCGTCGTACACCCGCCTGCCCCGCATGAGGGCGGCGGTGTCTTCGGGGTCCAGCTCCGCAAAGGCGCTGTGCGCCGTCGCCACCAGGAGCAGGTCGGCCCCGTCCAGGCAGGCCTCCGGGGGCAGGTTGGGCAGGGGCGCCCGCCGCGCGAACGGGTCGTGGGCGCGCACTTCGCAGCCCCGCTCCTCGAGCAGGCGCACCAGGGTCAGCGAGGGGCTTTCCCGCAGGTCATCCACATCGCCCTTGTAGGCCAGGCCGAACAGCGCCACCACAGGATTCGGGGTTCCCGCGAGCATCGCCGTCACGCGGTCCGCCACATGGGCCGGCATGGCGTCGTTCACCCGCCGGGCCAGCGCGATGAGCGGGGTGCTGCCGGAGAACCGCTCCACCAGAAACCACGGGTCCACGGAGATGCAGTGGCCGCCGACGCCCGGCCCCGCGCGGTGGAGCCCCACCCGGGGATGCCGGTTGGCCAGCCGCATGACGGACCAGAAGTCTATCCCCATCGCCTCGCAGAGCACCGCCGTCTCGTTCGCCAGGGCGATGTTCACGTCGCGGAAGGTGTTCTCGATCAGCTTCACCATCTCCGCCGTCGTCGCGTCCGTCAGGAAGATGTCCCCCTTCACGAAGCGGGCATAGAGGTCGCGGGCCCTCTCCGCCGCCTGCGGGTCCACGCCGCCGATGACCCGGTCGTTCTCCACCAGCTCCTCGAAGATGCGCCCCGGCAGCACCCGCTCCGGGCAGTGCGCCAGAAACACGTCCTCCCCCACCCTTCTCCCCCCCGCCTCCAGAATCGGGCGCAGCAGCTCCGCGCAGGTGCCCGGCGGCGAGGTGGACTCCAGGATCACCAGCGACCCCGGCCGCAGGAACGGCGTGAGCGCCTCCGCGGCGGCGGCCACATGCCGCATGTCCGCCCGCTTGTCCGCCGTCAACGGCGTCGGCACGGCGATGATGAACACGTCCGCGGGCGCCGGGGTCTCCGCCGCGCGCAGGGTTCCCGCCGCCACCGCCGCCTTCAGCCGGTCGCGCAGCCCCGGCTCCTCGATGTGCGGCTCCCCCCTCCCCAGCGCCTCCCGCACCAAGGGGTTCGTGTCCACCCCCAGCACCCGGCAGCCCGACTCCGCCAGCATCACCGCCGTCGGCAGGCCGATGTACCCCATGCCCAGCATGCAGATGTCCGTCACGCGCAAACTCCCTGGCCGCGCGCCCACCGCGCGGACAGGGCATTATAGCCCCGGACCAGCCAGAAGGCCAGCAGAAACATGTCGCCTGATCGCCGAACGCAATAGGACGAATGCCGCGGGGGGCACTGTTTGACTCGTTGCCGCCTTCTGGCATAGACTGCCGTTTGTTGAAGTTGGCCGAGAAGCCTCCTGGTAGCGGCAATCCGGCGGGCTCTTGCAGATGAGAGAGGGGAAATTGGCGGTTTTGATATCCCGTTTCCTCTGTCGGGGCTCTTTGAGGCGACCGCATGAGCTCCATGAACGTACGGATCGAAGGATAGGGGCAAAGGAATCTCATGACGCCCACAGCCAAGAAACGTCGCGCGTCCTGGGTGGCTAGGCTTGCGAAGCTGAGCGGTTCCTTTGGCGGCGACTCGACCAGGATGATCGCGGAGCTGAAGAAGGAAATCCGAAGGGATGGATGCGCAGCCCTGCTTGACCACCTCAGGTTGTGCGGCACAGTGCCTGAGCATTACGGGCACGATTCGTCAGAGGAAAAGCTGTACTCGAAGTATACCGACGCGGTCATCGCAGAGTCTCTTGAGGCCGTGGGGCTGACGAGCATGATCATCACCGCCCGGTCCGATGCGGCAGATGTTCAGGCGCGCTGCGGCAGATACTCCCTCGTTGCGGACGCAAAAGCCTTTCGCCTAAGCCGCACAGCGAAGAACCAAAAGGACTTCAAAGTCCAGGCGATGGACGGCTGGCGCAATGGGCTTGACTATGCCGTTGTTGTCTGCCCGATCTACCAGCTTCCCAACCGCACGAGCCAGATATATCAGCAGGCAATCGCCCGAAACGTCTGCATTCTCAGCTATTCGCACCTCGCGGCACTGGTCGGCCTGGCCTCAAGAAGGAAGCCGTCCGTTGCCAGGACAGGACTGGGCACGGTGCTTAAGAGCGTGTCCCTGATGCATCCCGGCAAGAGTGCGGCTGACTATTGGCTGGGGATTAACGGGGCCTTGGTCACCGTCCTGAAGGGCGATGCAGATTTGTGGACCGTGGAGAAGACGGCTTCATTGGCGGCGTTGAGCGTGGCCAAGGACGAAGCACTAACCTATCTGCGGGCAGAAAGGAATCGCCTGCTCGGCCTCTCGCACAGGCAGGCGCTTGAAGAGCTTATCCGGGCCGCGGGGCTCGATTCTCGAATCGCCCAAGTTCAGAGAATTGAGCACGGCAGCCTCCTTGGAGAATGATTCCATCATGCCAGCACACTCACCGAACAAGGTTGTGGTCGCCGATGGGATTTCTGCTGTCGGGAGTCTGGACGCGTCAAGCGTTCACCTTATCCTCAGCGACATCCCCTATGGCATCGGTGCGGATGAGTGGGACGTGCTTCACAACAACACGAACTCGGCCCTCCTTGGGTCAAGTCCGGCCCAGATTCGCGCAGGAGCCGTGTTCCGGCGCAGAGGAAAGCCCTTAAACGGTTGGTCCGAGGCAGACAGGAAGATACCAGCCGAGTACCAGCGTTGGTGCGAGTCTTTTGCCGGAGAGTGGCTTCGAGTTCTGAAACCGGGCGGTTCAGCGTTGGTGTTTGCTGGGCGGCGGCTGTCACACCGTTGTGTCGTGGCTTTCGAAGACGCCGGCTTCACCTTCAAGGATTCGCTGGCTTGGCTTCGCGAGTCGGCTCCCCATCGTGCGCAGCGTGTCAGCGTCGTGTTCCAGCGGCGTGGGGACGAGAACAGTGCCAGGCAATGGGACGGTTGGCGTGTTGGCAACCTTCGACCAACCTTTGAGCCAATACTATGGTTCGTGAAACCATATGCAATTGGAACAACGATTGCCGACAACGTTTTGACCCACAACGTTGGCGCGTTCAACGAAGATGCGTTTGTTCGCTACGAACGTGTCCCGGACAACGTGTTGAGATCTGGCTTTGCAAAGGGCGAAGGAGGGCTTCACATTGCCCAGAAACCCGTAAAACTCCTCAGAGCCCTGATCGAGCTGACAACGCTGCCGGGCCAACTCGTTCTTGACCCGTTTTGCGGAAGTGGTTCGACGCTTGTTGCAGCGAAATCATGCAATCGTGCTTTTCTCGGATTCGAAGTTGATCCCGACGCTGTCAAAGTGGCCAACGAACGTCTTGCCCCCGACCTATTCGAGGCAGCAGCTCAGAGCAAGCGATATAACGTCTGACAACATCTTGCAGCAAAGGGCGTTGCGAAGAACGTGTTCCGCGAAGTGTTAAAGCCTTTTTCAATACAGAAAGAATCCTTTGTGATCAAGGCGTCAGCATAAGCGCACTGTGGGGGTGATGGGTTCGGGCCGCCGAAAGTTCCCCACGGAGGCGCGGAAGAAACGGAGACGGCCTGGGGGAAAATGCTTCCGCCGCAGAGCATCGTTCGGTGAACACAAGGCACCTTCGGGGTATTCGAGGGATGGTTGTCGTTTCTTCACGGCGCCGTGGGGGTGTCCACCGCCCGGCGGGCCAAATCCAGGTTGGTCGTGGCCGCCGGGTTTCCGGGGTCGAGGCGCAGGGCCTCCTCCAGGTGGGGGACAGCCTCGGCCGCCTTTCCCGCGCGGAAGAGGCACAGGCCGTAGTTGATGCGGGCGTTGACGTCCGCCGGGTTGGCCTCCACGCTTGCGGCCAGTTCGCGCAGGGCGGCTTCGAGGCTGCCCAGTCCCATGTAGGCCAGGCCGAGGTTGGTGCGGGCCTGGATGTCGCCGGGGTTCAGCCGGACCGCCTCGGCCAACTGCTCCGCCGCCTCGGAGGCGGGCCCGGTCTCCAGGAGAACAGAGCCGAGGTTGTAGCGCCAGGGGGCGAACCCGGGCCGGATTTGCACGGCCCGGCGGTGGTGGAGGAGCGCGCGGTCGAGGTCGCCCCGGTCGAAATAGAGTGTGCCCAGGTTCGCGTGGCCGAGATCGTCGTCCGGATACACCGCCAGCACGCGCCTGAAGACGGTTTCATCGTTTCGCCAGAACCCCGTCTGATGGAAACAAAGGACCTCCAGCACCGCGATGATCCCCGCCGTCAGGAGAGCCCCCGCGCGTTGCGCCTTTCGGGAAAGGTGTCCGGGGCACTGGACCAACGCCCACCCCGCCAGCAGGGCCGGTCCGGCGGAGGCCAGCCCCGTGTAGCGGTCCGTGACCGGGGCGTTGCTGAACGGGACCAGTCCCAGCACGGGGGCAAGCATCAGGACGAAGAATCCCCAGGCGGCCAGGGGCCAGCGGAAACGGCGGAGCAGGAGCGCGGCGGCGGTGAGGGCCAGCACCCCGCCCCAGGCGAGGGCCGTGCCCGCGGCGGACCACTGGACGGTTTCCACGGGACAGTGGGGGGACAGGCCGGCGGGGAGGAACCATGCGCGGAGGTAGACCACCAGCACCACGGGCACATTCAGCAGGCGGTGCGCGAGGGGCGCGGCGTCCGGCCCGACGAGGGCGCCGGCGGCGGCCTGCCCCTTCCAGCTCAGCAGGGCGGACGCGGCGGAGAGCAGAAAGAAGGGCGCCTTCTCCAGCAGCACCCCCCTCCCCCGCCGCCGCCACAGCACCGCGTCAAACAGCAGCAGCGCGGCGGGCAGGGGCATGGCGCTGGGCTTGCCCATGAGCGCGAGGGCGAAGAACGCCAGCGACGCGAGGTACCAGCGCGGGGACGGCCTCGCGGCGTACCCGGCATAGGCCCACAGGCAAAGGAAGGCGAAGAGCGCCGCCGTCAGGTCCTTGCGCGAGGCGACCCAGGCCACCGCCTCCGCGCGCAGGGGATGCACGGCGTAGAGCAGCGCGGCCGCGAGGGCGGCGGGCGTGTCGCCCAGAAGCCTGCGCGCGGCGAAGAACAGGGCGAAGACCCCGGCCAGATGCCAGAGCACGCTCATCGCGTGGTGGCCCGCCGGGGCGGTTTCGAACAGCGTCACATCCAGAAGGTGCGACAGCGTCGTCAGGGGCATCCATATCGCGAAATGGAAGTGCGTGAAGGCCCAGACGACCGTCTCCGGTGTCAGCCCCTGAGAAACAACGGGATGGGCCGAGACGATCTCCGCGTCGTCATAGTCCAGAAAACCGAAGGCCACTGTCCGCCCGAAAACGACGAGCACCGCCGCCGTGAGCAGCGCGAGGGAAAGGAGCACCCGGAGGCGTTCCCGCCGGATGACCCCGCTGTCGTTATCGGTGAGCAGCTTCCCGTCTCCGCGTCAGGGTTTGTCCAGCCAGCCGTGCAGGCGCATCCAGTCCGCGCAGTGGCCGGTCCAGGTCTCCAGCACCTTGTCGCCCCGGCCCATGCCGTAGCCGTGCTCGCCGCGCTCGTATACATGCAGCTCGCAGGGCACCTTGGCGTCGCGCAGGGCCTTGTAGAAGTTCAGGCTGTTCTCCACGGGCACCACGGAGTCCCCCGTGCTGTGGACCAGGAAGGCCGGCGGCGTCTCTTTCGTGACTCGCTCGTCGTTGGCCAGCAGGTCCAGGAGCGCCGGGTCGGGGTCCTTGCCGAGCAGGTTGTGGCCCGACCCCGCGTGGCCGTAGGGGGGCTTGAACGTGATCACGGGGTAGATCAGCACCAGGAAATCCGGGCGGCAGGACACGCGGTCCACGGGGTCCTTCGCCGCCGGGTCGCCCGCGTCGAAATGGGTGCCCGTCGTGGAGGCCAGATGCCCGCCCGCCGAGAAGCCGAGGATGCCGATCCGGTCGGGGTTAACGTCCCACTCCCCCGCCCGGCTGCGCACGAGACGCAGGGCGCGCTGGGCGTCGCCCAGGGGCACCGGGTGCCGGTAGGGGGCGACCCGGTAGCGCAGCACCACGCCGGTCACGCCGAGGCGGTTGAGCCACTGCGCGACCTCGTAGCCCTCATAGCCGATGGCCAGCCCGCCGTAGCCGCCGCCGGGGCAGACCACGACCGCCGCGCCGGTCGCAGTCTCTTTGGGTGCGGGGAACACGGCAATCCGGGGCGTGTCCGCCTCGTCCGTGCCCTGGGCCTCCGGCGCGCCGTCGGGCCACAGGGGCAGCACCTCGATGCCCTCGGGCGGCGGAAAGATCTCCCCGGCGGGAGCGAGGGGGCAGAGCGCGGCGCCCAGAACAACGGCCGCCGCCAGACAGGTCCAAAGGGGTTTCATCGCGGTTCCTCCTGCATTCCCTGCGGGGCCGTGCAGTCGGCCGCCGCCGGGAGGGTTGTCGGGTATAATACCGCTTTCCCGCGCAAACCTCGAATCCCCCATCACACAGGACCCGGGATCAGAGGGAAAGACGGCGCCTCCATTTGAAAAAGAGGTCTCAGACCGCAGGCATTCCGACAAGAGATTGCCGCGTCGGCCGGGGCGTTGGCGGGAACGAGATTGCCGCGCTTCGCTCGCAATGACTGCGGAAATAAACGTCATGGCATTGACCGCAAAAACGCGCGTCATTGCGAACGTAGTGAAGCAATCTCTTGCCCGCAAGCGCCCCGATTCGCGCCATGTTTTGTCCCGCGACCACCAAGAATTCACGAAAGGCCCTTATGTCCCCGCATACCCCCCCCTGCCCTTACGGCGGTTCCCCCAGACCGCCCGAACTGCTCGCCCCCGCGGGGCGCATGGAGGCGTTTCTCGCCGCGCTGGACGCCGGGGCGGACGCGGTGTATGTCGGCGCGCACCAGTTCAACGCCCGGCTGCGGGCGCAGAACTTCACGCGGGACGACCTGGCCCGCATGGCGGCGCTGGCGCATGACCTGGGCCGGAAACTGTACATCACCCTGAACACGCTGGTGCGGGACGACGAGCTGGATGATGTGGCGGCGCTGCTGGACGACCTGCGGCGCATCGGCCCGGACGCGCTGATCCTCCAGGACCTCGGGGTGCTGCGCCTGGCCCGGACCCTGTGCCCGGAGATTCCCGTGCACGCCTCCACCCAGATGACCATCCACAACGCCGACGGCGCGCTGGCCGCGCAGAAGATGGGGTTTGACCGGGTCGTGCTGGCGCGGGAGCTGACGGTGGACGAAATCCGGGCGGTCCGAAACGCCTGTCCGGTGCAACTGGAGGTGTTCATCCACGGCGCGCTGTGCTATTCCGTGTCCGGGCAGTGCCTCTTTAGCAGCCACGTCCACGGCAAGAGCGCGAACCGGGGCCTGTGCCTCCAGCCCTGCCGCCGCGCCTTCTTCGACGGCGCGGGGCACAAGGGCAGCGCATACTCCACGCGGGACCTCGACGCCACGGCGGTGCTGGGCCGTCTCGTGGAGGCGGGCGTCACTTCGCTGAAGATCGAGGGGCGGCTGAAGCCCGCCGAGGCCGTTGCCCAGATTGTCCGGGCCTACCGGCTGCTGCTGGACACCTGGCCCCGCATTGGCCGCGAGGAGGCCGCCGAGGCGCGGCGGCTGCTGGATTCCGCCGTGGGCCGGGAATCCTGCACAGGGTACCTCTCCGCGCCGCGTCCCGCAGGGCTGCTGGGGGCCGCCGAGTCGCAGTCCGGCCGCCGCGTCGGCACCACGGTGCCCTGCCGCACGCCGGGCCATATCGCGTTCCGGCCCACGGAGCCCGTGAGCGCGGGCGACCGCCTGCGCGTGCAGGCGCGCCCCGGCCAGCCGCCCGTGTCGGTGACGGTGCGGGAGCTGCTGCTGGACGGACGCCCCGTCAAGCGGGTGCAGGCGGGGCGGCTGGTGGAAGTGGCGGTCCCCTGCCCTGTTCCGGCGGGCGTTGCCGTCGTGAAGGCGGCGGACGCCGGGGCGCGGCCCAAGGGCTTCCAGAACCGCCTGGAGAAACTTGAGGCCCGTAGGACGCGCACGGAAAAGGCACGCTTTCCCGTACAGGTCCGCACCAGTCAGGGCGGTGTGACGTTGAAGGCCGAGGCCGGCGCGGGGGTGCTGGTGGAACTGCGGCACCCGTGGACCCGGCGCGGGGAAATCCCGCACGGCGAGGCCCTGGAAATCCTGGCCGCCGACACGGCATCAGCGTCGGTGCGGCTCGCGCCGGAGGGGTCGGACCCGCCGACCCCCTTCCTGATGAAGCCGGAGGAACTGTCGGCCTTCCGCGACCGCTTCCTCGCGCGGATCGAGGCCGCGCTGAATGACGCGCGGGACGCGGCGGTGGCCGCCGCCCTCTCCCCCGACCGCGCGGCCCCGGAGTCCCCGCCCGTCTGCTGGGTGATTCTTCCCGCCCTCGATTGGGTGGGGACTTTCCAGAAGGCGCTGGCGGCGCGGCCCGCGGCGCGGCCTGTCCATTGGATGGTGCCGTTGGCCGCAGTGGACGACCCTTCGTTCGCCGCCGCGCTGCGTTCCGTTGCCGCCCCGGACAGGGTCGGGGTGGTTCTTCCGCACCTCGTGTTTGACCCAAAGGCGCTGGCGGAGGCCCACGCGCGCCTGCGCAAAGCCGCGCAGCTTGGGGTGCAGACCGTGGCGGTGGCCAATCCCGCCGGGTTCCAGATGCTCTCCCGGCTGGGCAAACGCCGCCTGGAAACGCTGGTCCTGCCGTCCATCGGCTGCATGAACCGGACCTGCCTCGCCCAGTTGTCCGCCTTGGGCGCGAATGCGGCCGCCTGTTCCCTGGAGGCGGACGCGGAAACGCTGGATGCCCTCCTTTCGGCGAAGGGCGGGGTCCGCGCCGCCCTCGTGCGCCATGCCCACGTGCCCCTGTTCCAGTCCCGCGCCCCCGGTCCCACAGTGCCCTCCGGCACCCTCCGGCTCGAGGAGCCCCCCGTGGACGTGCGCGTGGAACGCCGGGGAGACCTGACGGTCACACTCTCCCCCCGGGTCTTCGCACATGCCGTGACGGACCCGTCCGCGGACTGGGTATACGATTTCACCTGGGCGCAGGAAAAGTCAGAGGCACTCGCGGCAATCTTAGCCGAAGACAGGACCCGTAACGGCACCCCCAACAGCACCGGCTAACCACACCGGCGACGCCCCGCACACGCCGCATTTCCTTCCCGTGCCACAGAGCGCGAAGCGCCTAGGAGTGCGGCAGCTCGCTGCCGCCGGCCCCCGCGCGGGGCCTCCTCCAGACTCCTGACTTTCGATTCCAGATGCGCGACAATCATTGCCCCCGGTTCACGTTCATACGGCGACAACAGGCCGCCTTGTTCGGGGCCACCTCCCCCATCAACATACAAAAGGGTTGGAGCAGGTATCTAAATTGGCGATCACACCCGATGAGAAGCAGGCATACTGGCCGTGGGGATGTTGAGAAGAATCTTCTTGCGCTCTCGTTCCACCCTCCTAAGCCCACCTTTTGAAATTCCTAGTTAGGGCGAGCCCAGAATCTCAGACAACCCCATCCACTCCAACTACTTCGACTCCAATTCTGCAGAAAGTCGCCTCGCCTCTGCGACCTGTTCAGGTGTCATTATCTGTATCAACATGTCGCGGTTCTTGGCGGCATTCGGTACTTTTTTGGCAGCGCGATCGAACAGGACATAAGCAGATATAACGTTTTGCGGAACTCCATCACCCTTGGCGTAAAGCGCACCAAGGTTGCACTGAGCATCGGAGTTTCCCTGGTCTGCGGCAAGCGTATACCACTTCACAGCTCTTTTCAGATCCCTAGACAGATACTTCCCAGAGTGATAAATAGTTCCGAGCAAGGCTTGCGCCATAGAATCTCCCTGTTCTGCCGCAAGGGTAAGTAGCCTAACCGCCTTATCTATATCCTGTGAAATGCCTTTACCTTCCAAATAGTACACTCCAAGGAAAGATTGTGCTAGGGGAAAACCCTGTTCAGCCGAAAGAGCAAACCATTTAGCCGCTTCCTGAATATCCTTTGGAACGCCCTCCCCTTTGGCATAGCAAAGACCAAGCTCACACTGGGCGAAAGCATTTCCCTGTTTTGCCGAAAGGATAAACTGGGAAACGGCCTCTTTCAGGTTCTTAGGCACGCCCTCCCCTGCGGCATAGTGTTTTCCAAGAAAGTATTGAGCCTCTGCATGCCCTTGGTTTGCGGCAAGGGTGTACCATTTGACAGCCTCATTAGAGTTCAAATCAACCCCAAGGCCCGCACTGTAGAAAAGACCTAGATTATACTGTGCATCGGCATTTCCCTTTTTCGCCGCCCGAGTAAACCATCTTACTGCCTCCTCCGCATTCTTACTCACCCCAATTCCATCTTTATGACACATTCCAAGATAATACTCGGCCTCCGTCTTTTCTTGTGCGGCGGCTTGACGGATCCACTTCACAGCCTCCTTCGGATCTCGTGCAACCCCTTCACCAAAATAGTAGCGTAGGCCTAATATCATTTGTGAATCTGCATTTCCACTTTCGGCATCTTTTTGTAAAGTATCAATCCTGCCTGGTGAAGTGTTTTGGTTGTCAGCGCTTTTTGATCGCAGCAAAACCAAGAGTTCATTATTTATTATTCCATCTTGGGGAATTCTGCAACTCAACTTGAATGCGTTCACAGCTTCTATAGTTTTCGGTCCGCTTGTGCCATCTACAGGGCCGAGTGAATAACCAAGATTTGTTAGCATTTTCTGCGCTTCCATAATTTGCTGATACGTTGGGGGATCCTCATGTTTAGCAGATGTGCCTGCAAAAGGTTGGTCAGGATAGTCAGGGTTCATTTTGATGATATCCTCTGATTCTCTTGACGGCACCTTGATGCCTGAAGAATGAGTTCCCTGAGCTGAGGGAATAGGATATTTAGTGTTCTTCGGAACAAATGTTGCTAAGAGGCGCTTTGCCTCAGCTATCTGCGACGCAGTCATCAATTGGGCGACCATTTCACGAGCTCTTGAGGCCTCCTGATATTCAACGGCTGCAAGCGTGAAGCACATGTAGGCCTTAATCATATCCTTACCCACACCATCTCCATTGTAGTAGCACAGGCCCAGATTGTGTTGCGAACCTGTATGCCCTTGGTCTGCTGCAAGGGTATACCACTTGACGGCCTCTTTCGGGTTCTTGGCGACCCCCTCGCCGTTGGCGTAGCACACGCCCAGATTGTGTTGTGCTTGGGCGTACCCTTGGTCTGCTGCAAGGGTGTACCACTTGAGGGCCTCTGTGGAATTTTTGACTACACCTTGACCCTTCTCGTAGCAAACACCAAGGTTGTTTTGCGCAACGACATTCCCTGCCTCAGCCTGGGTCCGCAATTGTTCAGCGTTAGGGGTGATCGGCCGGGGTTGGGGTTCGTCTGCCCAGCCGAAAATGGTCCATTGAAAAATACCTGAAGCCACTACCAATAATATCCATCCTATCTTCCTGTCCATTATGGCGAGTCCTTTCGTGTTCGCACCTTCTCACAGGTGGCTATTGTAACGAAAGAACAATATGGTTGCAAAGAAACTACTTCCTGTGTTTGTCGCAGAGGGTGAAGAACGTAGGTTCGTCTCGCATGGTCCATCGGCTGTGGTATGCGCGACATCCTGACGCGTATACATTGACGCTCGTGGCGCGCGGGCAAGCCCACGCGAAAAAAGGCGGCAGCAAGCTACCGCACTCCAAGGCGCGCTTCGCGCGCGTTCCCCGGCCCCTCTTCCTTCCTGTCCCTCTCTTCTCCCCTCTCCGCGCCGCCGTGGCTCCGTGTGAGTCCCTCTTCCGCTCCTCCGTCCGCGCCGGGTCGGGGATTTCCCGGCGGAACCCTTTTTCCCGGCGGGGAATTAACGGTACCATTCCGTCACTTCTTCCCGTAACCACAGGTGCCTTTATCCGTGTTTCGTTCCGTGCGTCCCCAGTCCTCCATCAGCGACCGCGAACTCGAAGGCGGCATGCGCGCCCTCGTGCTGGACGGGGTGTTTATCCAGTCGCACACTGTGCTGACGACGGGGGCGTTCCTGATCGGCTTTGCGCTGGCGCTGGGGGCGAGCAACAGCGTGATCGGGGTGCTGGCGGCGCTGGGGCCGCTGGCGCTGGCGTTCCAGATTCCCGCCGTGTACCTCGTGCAGCGGCTGCGGTGGCGGAAGGGCATCGTTCTCATCGCGGCCACGCTCAGCCGGAGCATGTGGCTGGTCATGGCGGCGATCCCCTTCGTGCTGGAACAGCGGCTCCAGATCCCGGTGTTCCTCGGCGCGCTGATGGTCCACTACACCCTGGGGAACATCGGCGGGTGCGCGTTCAACTCGTGGATCCGGGACCTGATCCCCCAGCGCCGTCTGGGCGAGTTCTTCTCGCGTCGGATGACCCTGGCGACGGCGGCGGGCGCGCTGGTCAGCCTGGGGGCGGGGTTCGGCGTGGACGCGTGGAGGCTCCACCTGCCGGGGGCGCCGGGCGGCGCGGCGGGCGCGTATGTCGCCGTCTTCCTGCTGGCCATGGTCTTCGGCATGCTGAGCGTGCACCAGCTGTTCCGTGCGCCGGAACCGGTGATGCCGCCGGGGGCGGACGAGCCGTTCCTCCGGACCCTGCGCCAGCCCCTGCGCGACCGCAATTTCCGGCAGGTGCTGGTCTTTCTGGGGGCGTGGAACTTCGCGCTGAATTTCGCCGCGCCCTTCTTCGCCGTCTATCTTCTCCGGCGGCTGGGGATGGACATGTCCTGGGTCATCGGCCTGACGGTCCTGAGCCAGGCGGTGAATGTGCTGTTCTTCCGGTTCTGGGGGCGGCTGGCGGACCGGTTCTCCAACAAGACGGTGCTCGCGGTTTCCGCGCCGCTCTTCATCTTCTCCTTCCTGCTGTGGCCCTTCACCACGATGCCGGAGCAGTATTTTCTCACCGTTCCCCTGCTGCTCCTCATCCACATCCTGGCGGGGATCGGCACGGCGGGGGTGAACCTGTGCACGGGCAATCTGGCCCTGCGGCTCGCGCCCTACGGGAAGGCGGGGGCCTATCTGGCCGTGAACTCCCTGGTGTCGGGGCTGGCCGCGGCGGTGTCCCCCGTCATTGCGGGGTTCAGCGCCGACTGGTTTGACTCGCAGCAGCTCGTGCTGACCCTGCACTACGCCTCCGCGGGGCCCGAGGGCGCGGACTTCGTCATGCCCGCCCTGGACCTGCGCGGGCTGGACTTCCTCTTCTTCATCGCGTTCTTCCTGGGGCTGTACGCCATGCACCGGCTGGTGACGGTGCGCGAGGAGGGCGAGGTGAAGGAGTCGGAGCTGCGCCGCGCGCTGCTGGACGAGATGGGCCGCGCGGTCCGCCAGGTGTCCACGGTGGCGGGGGTGCGCCAGATGATCATGGCCCCCTTCACGCTGTTCCGCCCCGCGCCCGCCCCCGCGCCGGAGGATCAGTCCCCCGCCGACGGCGACGCGAACACGTCGTAGATGTCCGACGCCGTGATGCGGGCGTCCACGAAATCGCCGATGGCGACCGCGCCCGGCGCGGCGGACAGCCAGACCGTGCCGTCCACCTCGGGGGCCTCATAGGGTCCCCGGCACTGCCACAGGCCCGATTCCGGGTCCTGACCCTCCACCAGCAGGCGTTCCACCGTGCCCACGCGCGCGGCGTTAAGTTCCGCCGTGACGGCGGCCTGCGCCTCCAGCAGCCGGAGTCGCCGCCGCTCGCGGGTGGTCTCCGTCGGGAGGTCCGGGAACCGTTCCGCCGGGGTGCCCTCCTCGGGAGAATAGGCGAACACGCCCAGCCAGTGAAAACGGTATTCCTTCAGCAGGGAAACGGTTTCACGGAAGATTTCGCGGGTTTCCCCCGGAAACCCCGCGATCAGGGTGGTGCGCAATACGGCACCGGGCAGGCGCCTGCGGATGCGGGACAGGAGCCGGGCGGTGCCCAGGGTCGCCGCGGGCCGCCGCATCCTCTTGAGCATTTCCGGCACCATGTGCTGGAGGGGGATGTCCAGATACGGGACCACCTTCCCCTCCCCCGCCATGACGTCCAGCAGGCGGTCGGTGATGCCGCCGGGATAGGCATAAAGACAGCGGACCCGGAAGTCGCCCGGGACCGCGCACAGGTCGCGGAGCAGTTCGGGCAGCCGGTAGTCGGGGTACAGGTCGTTTCCGTAGGCCGTGATGTCCTGGGCGATGAGGTTCAGCTCCCGCACCCCCTGCCGGACCAGACTCCGCGCCTCGCGCAGGAGGAACTCGCGGGGCAGGGAGGCGAAGGGTCCCTTGATGGCGGGAATCGCGCAGAAGGCGCAGCGGTGGTTGCACCCGTCGGCGATCTTGAGCCAGGCGGACGGCCCGTCCTCCAGCCGCAGACGGGGGTGGGCGGGCACCTCGTCCATGGAGGGGCGCGCCCTGACCAGTGCGGTGCAGCCTTCCCCGGCGTGCGGCCGGACAACCGAGGCCACGAGGTCCGCCACCTGGCCGACGCCGACCCACCCGTCCACCTCGGGCAGCTCCTTCTGGAGTTCGCCGGGGTGGCGCTGGACCAGACAGCCCGCGGCATAGAGCCGCGCGGGGCGTCCCGTGGCCTTCTTGCGCTCGGCCCACGCCACGAGCGACTCCACGCTCTGGATCTTCGCGTCGGCGATGAACCCGCAGGTCAGGACGACCACAGCGTCAACCTCCAGCGGGCTGTCGTCGTCGGGGTCCATCGGCGCGGCGAACACCTCGCAGCCCCTCCGGACGAGGGCGCCGGCGACGTGCTCCATGTCCACGGTGTTCTTGTCGCAGCCCAGCGTGACCAGGCCTATCCGGGGCTTTTTCGCGGGCATTTGCGGTTTCCCGGCTCCTTTGGTAGCATGACGCGGCGTTTTCGCCGCGGGTTTCCCGATCTCACACCTTCACGGGACCGGAGCAGTGTACATGGAAGCAGGGCACGGATTCAGCGTTGTTGACTGGGCAATCATCCTCGCCTACATGGCGGGGATGCTGGTCATCGGCGCGGTGGTGTCCCGCCGTCAGAACGGCACGGAGGAGTTCTTCCTCGGCGGGCGCACCATGCCCGCGTGGGCGGTCTCGCTCTCCGTCATCGCGTCCTCCCTGAGCGCGGCCACGTTCATCGGCGTGCCGCAGATGTCCTTCTCCGGCGACCTGCGCTACCTCTCGACCTATATCGGGGCGTGCCTCGGCGGGTTCGTGGTGGCCGTCTTCTTCGTGCCCCCGCTCTACCGTGCCGGGACCATCACCATCTACGGGTATCTGGAGCGGCGCTACGGCGTTGCGGCCAAGATCGCGGCCTCCGCCCTCTTCCTCTTCGGGCGGCTCCTGGCCTCCGGCGCGCGGCTGTTCATGGCGGGGATCGGCTTCGCCCTCATGTGGTACGGGGGCACCTCCCCCGGCGAGCTGGTGCCTGTGATCATTGTCCTGGGGGTGGTGGGCACCTTCTACACCGTGTGCGGCGGCATCCGCGCCGTGATCTGGACCGACACCGTCCAGATCACCGTGACGGTCATCGCGGCGACGGCGGCGGTCTTCTTCCTGCTGCGGTCCATTCCCCTTCCGGTTCCGGAAATCGTGGCTGCCCTGCGGACCGCCGAGGGGGGCGACAAGCTCCTGCTCGTGGACACCAGCCTGAACCTCAGCTCCCCGTACACCATCTGGGCGGGGGTGTTTGCCATGACCGTGGTGACCGTCTCCACGCACGGGGTGGACCACGACATGCTCCAGCGGGTGATGGCGGCGCGGTCGCCCCTGCGGGGCGGAATGGCGCTGGCGGGGTCCATGCTCCTCACGGTGCCCGTGGCGGCGCTCTTCCTGGGCATCGGCCTGCTCCTGCACATCTACTACGCCCGCCCGGACCTCATGGGCGCGGCGGCCCCGGCGGACGCGCTGACGGACACCAAGAACGTCTTTCCGCAGTATGTGCTCTGGCACATGCCCTCCGGCCTGCGCGGGCTGACCATGGCGGGGCTGTTCGCCTCCGCCATGAGCACCTTCGACTCGGCGATCAACGCCATGGCGAGCTGCCTGGTGGCGGACATCTACCTGCCGTGGCGGGCCTGGCGCCTGCGGCGGGACGGGCGCGCGGAGACGCCCGGGGCGACGCATGTGGCCGCGTCCCGCGCCGCCGTGGCCCTCATGGGCGCGGGGCTCACGGTCTTCGCCGTTCTCGCGGTGCACATGCAGCACAGCGGCAACACGCGGCTGATAGACTTCGCGCTGGGCGTCATGGCCTTCGCGCTGGCGCCGCTGCTGGGCGTGTTCTGCGCGGCCCTCTTCACCCGGCGCGGCAACGGGGCCAGCATGCTGCTGTCCACCGCCACCGGTGTGGTGATGGTGCTGCTGCTCCAACCGTGGATGTTCCCCGCCGTCCGGTGGGAATGGTCTGTCGGCTGGCCCTGGCACTGGGTGATTGTCAGCCCGGTCTGTTTCCTGATCTGCATTGCCGGAAAGTCCGCGCCCGTGCGCGGGGCCGACGGCCCGGAGGACGCCGCATGTTGAGACTGGTCAGCGGGCTGGGGCTGGTGTGCTTTTTCCTAGCGGCCTGGGCGCTTTCGGAGAACCGCAGAAAGGTGCCGTGGCGGGTGGTGTTCTGGAGTGTCGGACTCCAGGCGGTGCTGGGGGTGCTGGTGCTGCGGACCGGCTGGGGGCGCGGCTTCTTCGCCGGGGTCAAGGCGGGTTTCGACCTGCTGACCGAGGCGTCCACCGCCGGGGCGCAGTTTCTCTTCGGCTCCTTGTCCCAGGTGTTCATCCTCGACCACGCGATGGCCCCCGGGCCGGACGGCCAGATGGCGCAGCAGGCCCCCTTCGTCATCAGCGCGGTGTTTGCGTTCAACGTCCTTCCGGTGATCATTTTCGTGGCGGCGGTCTCCGCCATGCTCCAGCATTTCGGGGTGATCCAGGCCGTGGTGCGGGGGATGGCCTGGCTCATGCGGCGGACCATGAAAACCTCCGGCGCGGAGACCTTCGGCGCGGCCCTGCTGGTGTTCACGGGCATCGAGTCCGCCGCCGCCCTCGGCGGGTATCTGGCGAAAATGACGCGGTCCGAGCTGTTCACCCTCCAGACGGCCTACATGGCCACCATCGCCGCGAGCGTCATGGTGGCCTACGCGTCCTTTGGCGCGGAGCCGGGACACCTGCTGGCGGCGTCGCTCATGAGCGCCCCGGCGGCCATCGCCCTGGCGAAGCTCATGGTGCCGGAGACGGGAACGCCGGAGACCGGTTCCGCCGCCCACCGCTTCGAGATGCCCGTCGAGAGCGTCAACGTCTTTGACGCGGCGGCGCGCGGGGCCGCCACGGGCCTGAACATGGCCCTCAACGTCGGCGCGCTGCTCATCGTGTTTGTCGGTCTGATCTTCCTGCTGGACAAGGGGGCCACGGCTCTGACTGGCGAGAAGCTCACTGTGATCCTCGGGGTGGCGTTCCGGCCCTTCGCGTGGCTCATGGGCGTGCCCGGGCCGGACCTCCGCGCGGCCTCCGAACTGCTGGCCACCAAGACCGTGTTCAATGAGTTTCTGGCCTATCAGCAGCTCCAGGCGCTGATTGCCGCCGGAGCGCTGTCCAAACGCAGCATCGTCATCCTCACCTACGCCCTCTGCGGCTTCGCCAATTTGGGCAGTATGGGGATTCTCATTGGCGGTCTGTCCGCCCTCGCCCCGGAACGCCGCGCCGAGATCGCCCGTCTGAGCCTCTGGGCCGTCGTCTCCGGCACCCTCGCCTCCTTCACCACCGCCTGCGTCGCCGGAATCCTCGCGGCGGAGTAGTCCGCGCGGTGCCAGGCGGGGCTGTGAGTGCCGAGACGGAGCGGAAAGGAGGCGGTCCCGCCCCCTGGGACCGCCAGGCTCCAGCCTGGCTCTGGGCCTTTCGCGCCCGGTCCTGTCGTTGGCACGTCTCCCGGAAGGCCACGCTGGAGCGTGGCGATCCCAGGGGTGTTTGCCCCGGGGGAATGGGGGAAGAGAAGACCATACCTGTCCCCCCCTTCCCCTGCCCCAAAACGGGCAGGAGACCTGAAATCGGGCGGCTTTCCGGAAGGCTTCGGGGGGGCGGGCGCGTTTTCTCTGTTCTTGTAAATCTTTGCGGGGCAATGCTTAAAAAGCGCATAATGCCCCCATGCAGCGGGGATGCGCCGTTGGCACGGCCCTTGCCTTTCCCCTGCGGGCCGGTTTGGTGTTTCGCGCCCTGCGCGGCCGGTCCGATCCAACCCCCAAGCGGAAGTGGAGAGAAGAGCATGATCAGAGCAAAGAAGCTGACGATGCATTACGGTCCCGTGGTGGCGCTGGACAATGTGTCGTTCGAGGTGAACCGGGGAGAAATCGTCGGTTTGCTGGGCCCGAACGGCGCGGGGAAGTCCACGTGCATGAAGATTCTGACGACCTACCTGTACCCGACGCGGGGCACGGCGGAGGTCGGCGGGGTGGACGTGCTGAAGGACCCCCTGAAGGTGCGCAAGCTCATCGGCTACCTGCCGGAGATCCTGCCGCTGTACATGGACATGGAGGTGCGGTCGTACCTTCAGTTCGTGGGGCGGGCGCGGGGCCTTTCGGGCGGCACGCTGAACAGCCGGATCAACGCCGTGGTGGAGACGTGCGGGCTGCGCCCCATGTTCCGCAAGGTGGTCCGTGAGCTGTCCAAGGGGTACAAGCAGCGCACGGCGCTGGCGCAGGCACTGATCCACGACCCCGACGTGATCATCCTGGACGAGCCGACGTCGGGTTTGGACCCGCACCAGATTCTGGAAATCCGCCACCTCATCGAGCGTCTGGCGAAGGAGAAGACGGTGATCCTCTCCACGCACATCCTGCAGGAGGTGGAGACGACGGCGGACCGCATCGTGATCATCAACCGCGGCCAGATCGTCGGCGACGGCACGCTGGAGGAGCTCCGGAGCAAGGCCAAGGACGGCGAGCGGATCCTGGTGGCCGTGGAGGGCGCTTCGGACGAGGCCGAGCGCCTGCTTTCGGGCGTGGAGGGCGTCCGCCGGGTCGAGGCCGCCGGAAAAGTGGACGGGTGCCCGGCCTTCACCCTGCACACGGCTTCGGGCCGCAACCCCTGGCGCGAGGTGAACGAGCTGGCGCGGGGGCGCAACTGGAAGCTGCGGGAGCTGGGCGACCGGCCCCTGACGCTGGAGGAAACCTTCCTGAGGCTGACCGAACGGGCGACGCAGGGCGCGGCTCGCGACTAGGAGAGAGAACCAATGCGCAACATCATCGCCATACTTCGCAGGGACCTGGGCGCCTACTTCACGTCGCCCATCGGCTACATCTTCATGATGGTGTTCATCACCATCAGCGTGGGGCTGTACATCACCTCCTTCTTCGTGTTCCCCGTGGCCGACATGCGGCCCTACTTCGAGAACCTCCCCCTCCTGCTGTGCGTGTTCATCCCGGCGGTGACCATGCGCATCTGGGCGGAGGAGCGCAAGGAGAACACCTGGGAGATGCTCCTGACCTTCCCCATGCAGGCGTGGGAGCTGGTCATGGGCAAGTTCTTCGCCGCCCTGGTCTTCTACGTCATCACCCTGGCCGCCACCTTCACCGTGCCGGCCATGCTTTTCTCCCTGGGAACCCCGGACCCCGGGATGATCTTCGGCGGGTATCTCGGCACCCTGCTCATGGGCGCCTTCTTCCTGTCCCTGGGCATCCTGTTCTCGGGGTTCTTCAAGGACCAGATCGTCGCCTTTGTGGTGACGCTGCTCACCTGCCTGGGCTTCTTCCTTCTGGGCACGTCGTTCATTTCCGCCTACATTGACGGCCGCGTGGCGGGGCTCGGCTCCCTCCTCTCCGACCTGATGGGCGTGTTCACGCACTACACCCCCTTCGTGCGCGGCGTGGTGGACGTGGCCGACCTGGCCTTCTTCCTCGCGTGGATCGCCATCTTCCTGGCGCTGAACGTGCTCTTCATTGACGGGCGCAACCGACCGCGCGCGCGGACCATCTTCGCCGCGGCCGTGGTGATGAGCGTGGCCATCGGCCTGCTCTTCAACTACCTGCTGGCGGGCAGCAGCATCGCCCGCGCCGACCTGACGGAGGGCAAGATCTACACGGTGTCCGAGGCGACGCGCGACATCCTGTCCAAGCTGGACAGCGAGGTGCAGGTGAAGGTGTACATCACGCCGAAGGACAAGATGCCCACGCAGATGCGCTCCCTGGAGACGGACATCACGGACAAGCTGGACGAGCTGCGCATCGCCGCGGGCGGGAACCTGGCCTACGACGTGGTCTATCTGGAGGCCGCCAACATCCAGTACACCGACCCGGAGCCCGAGAAGGGGGACGGGGAGAAGGACGAGAACGAGGCCATCGAGAAGCGGATGCTGGACAAGGGCGTGGAGCCCTTCAGCGTGCAGGCGATCAGCGAGGACGAGATGACCAACAAGCTGGTCTACTCCAGCATCGGCATCGCCTACAAGGACAAGGCCGAGGAGATTCTGCCGCAGGTCATCCCCGACGAGATGAGCAGCGGCGGCTTCGGCGCCGTGCCGCTTTCCCAGCTGGAATACCGGGTGGCCAACACGGTCTACAAGATGAGCCGGACCAAGGCCCCCGTGGTCGCCCTCGTGGCGCCGAAGGAGTCCGTCAACATTGACCCGCAGATCCGGGCGATGATGATGCAGATGGGGCAGCCCGTGCCCGAGCAGGACGACCCCTACGAGTACCTCCAGGCCGTGCTGGAGATGGAGAAGTACCAGGTGCAGCGGGTGGACCTGACCAAGGACAGCCCGCTTCCGGAAGAGTACGACACCCTGGTGGTCGTGAACCCGCGCAGCATGAATGAGCGGCAGCTCTGGGAGATCAACCGGGCGCTGCACAGCGGCAAGCCGGTGGTCATGGCCGTGCAGACCTACGAGTGGAACTACCAGGCCACCCGCCAGGGCACGCAGATTCAGCGGCGCGAGGAGAACCCCTCGGTCAACCCGCTGCTGGAGAAGTACGGCCTCGGCGTGAGCGGGGACGTGCTCATGGACACGAGCCACACGACCCTGACAATGCAGGGCGGCCAGGGCATCCAGGCGCTGATGGGCCAGCCGTTCAAGCTGCCCACGCACATCGTGGTCGGAAACGCCACCATGGACGCCGAGTCCCCCATCACCAACCGGCTCAGCCAGATTCTCTACCTCTGGGGCACGGCGCTGGACCTCAAGGAGGACAAGCTCAAGGAGCTCGGCCTGGAGGCGAAGACCCTCATGCGCAGCTCCGGCGGCGCGTGGACGGTCCCGGGGGACGCCCAGATGACCGGACAGTCCTTCGAGGCGCCGGCCACCGGGCAGTCCTATCCGCTCATGGCCGTGGTGACGGGCCAGTTCCCGGACGCCTACGCGGAGACGCCGCGCCCGGCGTGGCCCAAACCCGAGCAGCAGCCCGGCATGCCCCCCGCCCCGGACGAGCCGGACAACGAGCCCGCCGCGTCGCCCGTGGAGGCGAAGCCCTCCAAACTGCTGCTGCTGGGCTGCTCCGAGCTGTTCCGCAAGAACTTCCTGCAGCGCGCCAACCTCGACCTGTTCCTGAACAGCGTGGACTCGGTGTCGCTGGACGAGAACCTCATCAAGGTGCGCGGACGCAAGCCGGTGGACCGGATCATCAGCGAGAAGCTGTCCGACACCACCAAGATGGTCTGGCGCTTCGTGAACTACGGCCTGGCCAACCTGGTCATCGCCGCCGCCGGTCTGGCCGTGTTCGCCTACCGCCGCAGCGCGCGCAACGCCTACACGGTGGCCCAGGTCCGGAAGCAGGCCAACTGAGAACATCATCAACAGCGGAGACAAGACAATGAGCCCGAAAAAACTCATTCCCTTCCTGGTCGTCCTGCTCGTGCTCGCGGGGCTGGTCGCGTGGCGAAAGGCCTCCGAGAAGAGGCCGGGGACCATTGTGGAGCAGGTAAAGCTGGAGACGCTGGCGGGCGACGCCCTGAAGGCGGCCGACATTGCCCGCGTGGAGCTGTACGCCGGGTCCAAGCCCGAGGAGAAGGTCGTGCTCGCCAAAGAGGGCGACGCCTGGAAGATCGCCTCCCTGCACAACGCCCCGGCGGACAAGGACGCCGTGGACAAGTTTGTCGAGGGCATGGTCAGCCTCAAGGGCGAATTTCGCGCCACCGCCGAGGGCGACGAGAAACTGGCCGCTTTCGAGCTGAAGGACGACCAGGCGTTCCACGCCAAGGGATACAGGGACGGGTCGGACACCCTCGCCGTGGACGTGCTGGTGGGCAAGACCGCCGACTTCCGGACGGTGTTTGTCCGCAAGGCGGGGGACTCCCGAGTGCATGTGGAGAGCACCAACCTCAAGCGCGACGCCGGCGTGACCGACTCCGGCGACAGCGCGGCGCCCAAGCCCACCAAGTGGCTGGAGACCGAGCTGCTCGCGCTGGACAAGACCAAGATCACCCGCGTGGCCCTGACCCTGCCGGACAAGGAGGTCGTCTTCGAGCGGCACGAGAAGCCCGCCGCCGGGGAGCCGCCCGCCGAGGCGGAAAAAGCCGAGGGCGACGAGGCCGCCCCGGAGGCGCCGAAGGCGCCGGAGTACGAGTGGAAACTGGCGTCCGGCGGGTTTGACCAGAAGTTCTCCAACATGGAGCTGGAGACCCTGCTGGGCCGTTTCACGAACCTGGCCGTCACCAACGTCGCCGATCCGGCCAAGAAGGCCGAAATCGGCTTTGAGCCGCCCCAGTACAAGGCGGTGATCTCTGTCGAGGGGCAGGACGACGTGGTGCTGCTGGGCGGCCGGACCGCCCCGGGCCAGAACGCCTATGTGCAGGTGGCCTCGGCCGGCGACGCGCTCATCTACGAGATGAACAAGATCAACTTTGAGCAGGTGTTCATCAAGGGCGCCCCCATGTTCACCCTGCCCGCCCTCTCGGTGGCGAAGGACAAGGCGTCCCGCGTGGAGGTGACCCAGCCCGACGGCAAGGTCGTCGTGGCGCAGGCCGACGGCAAGTGGGCGCTCTCCGAGCCGGCCTATGAGCTGGAGAAGCAGCAGCTTACGGCGGACAACCTGGTCAACACGGCGGTCGCCCTGAAGGCGGTGGACTACGCGGACGGTGTCCAGGACGACGCCTCCTTCGACAAGACCGTCCTTATCGAAAGCCCGGATGGCAGCCACACGATCCGCCTCGGCGGGCCTTCCAAGTGCATCGAGGGCGTGTACGCCCGCTTCGACGACAATCCCGCCACGCTGGTCGTGTCGGGAACCGACGCGGCGAAGCTCCTTGCGCCCGCCCGGGACTACTACGTCATGGCCGTGCTGGGCGGCCGCCTGGACGATGTGAACCGCATCGAGTTCACCGGCGACGGCGGCCCCTTCACGGTCGCCAAGGCGGGGGAGACCTGGAGCCTCGACAAGGACGGCGCGTCCACCCCGGTGCCGAACGACATGGTGGAGGACTTCCTGTCCGCCGCCCGGGGCTTCCAGCTTGCGGGACCGCTGCCGGGGCAGCCGGCCACCCTTGAAAGCACCGCCTTCTCCGTCGTGTGCGGCAATGCGGACGGCTCCACGGCGTCGCTGGCCTTCAGCCCCGAGGCGGACGGCCGCCACCGGGTGGTGCTGGGGGGCGCGTCCACCCTCTTTGACGCGGAGGCGCCGGTGGTGGCGCAGTTGCGGGAGGCGTTGAACACGCTTTCGACCCCGCCCGCCCCCGCGCCCGCGCCCGCGCCGGAGACGCTGCCCCTGCCCGCCGCCGAGGCGCCGGCCGCGCCCGCGCCGGTGTCTGAGATTTCCCACGAGATCGTGGAACTGCC
>JAPXRP010000005.1:40462-48565 GCA_033813475.1 Candidatus Hydrogenedentota bacterium | reverse complement strand
CTACAGAGCAAAGCTCCTAGACCCTAAACCCCAGACCCTAAACTCTGCCTCGCCGTCTTGACCGCCTGGACGAGGGACGCCGCGAAGGCCTCCACCCTTGGGACCAGCTCCGGGGTGTCGCCGGTCTGGCTGATGAGGCGGACAATGGCGGAGCCGACCACGACGGCGTCGCCGTGCAGGGCGACGGTGCGGGCCTGTTCGGGGGTGGAGATGCCAAAGCCGACGGCGACGGGCTTGCCGACGTGCCGCCGGACGCGTTCGACGGCCTCGCCGAGGGTGTCGGCGAGGGAGGCGCTTTCGCCGGTGACGCCGAGGCGGGAGACGTAGTAGACGAAGCCGGTGCTCTTTTCCCCGATGAAGGCCATGCGCTCCGGGGGCGTGGTGGGGGCCACGAGGAAGACCGTGCAGAGCCCGGCCGCGTCGAGGCACTGCTTGTACTCGTCGCAGTCGTCCGGGGGCAGGTCCACGCAGAGCACGCCGTCGGCGCCGGCGGCGGCGGCGTCCCGGGCGAAGTCCGCAATCCCGTAATGCAGGATGGGGTTGTAGTAGGAGAACAGGAGGATGGGCACCTGGGAGCGCGTGCGGACGCGCCGGACGAGGTCGAGGACGCCGCGCAGGGAGACGCCGTGGGCCAGCGCGCGCAGGTAGGCCTCCTGGATGACCGCGCCGTCGCCGACGGGGTCGGAGAAGGGCACGCCCAGCTCGATGACGTCGGCCCCGGCGCGCCCCAGGGCGAGGAGGATCTCCTCCGTCGCCGCGGGGGACGGGTCGCCGCAGGTGATGAAGGGGACAAAGGCGGGCGTGCCCGCGCTGCGCAGGGCGGAGAAACGCTGTTCAATGCGGTTCATGTCAGAAGCTCTCCCCCGGCAGGATGAACGAGGCCGCGTGCTGCGCGTCCTTGTCGCCCCGGCCGGACAGGTTGACGATGATCAGGGCGTCGCCGGGCATGCCGGGGGCGCGGCGGGCCAGTTCCGAGAGGGCGTGGGCGCTCTCCAGCGCGGGGATGATGCCCTCGAGGCGGGAACACCACTGGAAGGCTTCCAGGGCCGCGTCGTCCTCCGCGCGGGTGTACTCCACCCGCCCGGTCTCGAAGAGGTGCGCGTGCTCCGGCCCGACGCTGGCGTAGTCCAGCCCGGCGGACACGCTGTGCGTGGCGCCGATCTGGCCGTTCTCGTCCTGGAGGACGTAGCTGAGGGCGCCCTGGAGCATGCCGATGGAGCCGCCCGCAAACCGCGCGGCGTGCATGCCGGGGGTCAGCGCCGTGCCCCCCGCCTCCACGCCCACCATCCGCACCGCCGCGTCCTGAAGGAAGGCGTGGAAGAGGCCCATGGCGTTTGAGCCCCCGCCGACGCAGGCGATGAGCAGGTCGGGCAGCCGCCCCTCGCGCTCCAGCATCTGGGCGCGGGCCTCGCGGCCGATGACGGACTGGAAGTCGCGGACGATCATGGGGAAGGGGTGCGGGCCGTGGACCGTGCCCAGGACGTAGTGCGTGTGCTCCACGTTCGTCACCCAGTCGCGCATGGCCTCGTTGATGGCGTCCTTCAGGGTCTTCGAGCCCGAGTCCACCGCGACAACCTTCGCGCCGAGGAGGCGCATGCGGAAAACGTTCAGCTTCTGGCGGGCGATGTCGTCCGTGCCCATGTAGATCTCGCACTCCAGGCCGAGACGGGCGGCGGCGGTGGCCGTGGCCACGCCGTGCTGGCCCGCGCCGGTCTCGGCGATGACGCGCGACTTGCCCATGCGCTTTGCCAGCAGGCACTGGCCCAGGGCGTTGTTGATCTTGTGCGCCCCCGTGTGGGCGAGGTCCTCGCGCTTCAGGTAGATCCGCGCGCCGCGGAACTTCTCCGTGAGCCGGTCGGCCCGGTAGAGCGGCGTGGGGCGGCCGATGAAGTCGCGGTTCCACACAGCGGCCTCGGCCGCGAAGGCCGGGTCGGCCGCGGCGGCGCGGTAGGCCTCCTCCAGCTCGCCGAGGGCGAACATGAGGGTCTCGGGGACGTACTGGCCGCCGAAGCGGCCAAACCGGCCCCGCGCGTCAGGCCAGGGATACGCCCCGGGCGTTCCGGATGAACTGTCTGATTTTGTCATGGTCTTTCCGTCCAGGGGCCGATTCCACCCCCGAGGACACGTCCACGGCCCATGGACGCGCCTGTTTCACCGCTTCGGCCACATTTTCCGGCGTGAGCCCGCCGGCCAGAATGATCCGCCTCTCCCCCGCCGCCCGCGCCGCCAGCGACCAGTCGCCCACCTCCCCCGTGCCGCCGCGCCCCCCGGCGGACGCCGCGTCCACGAGCAGCGCCGGGCCGGGGAACCGCAGGGCCGCCGTCATCTCCGCCGGGGTCGCGGGACGGACGGCCTTGTAGGCCCTTCCGGGGAACAGGGCGCACAGTTCCGGCGGCTCCTCGCCGTGGAGCTGCACCAAATGCACAACCTTCAGGTATTCCGCCAGCGTTTCCGCCGTCTCGTTGACCGTCACGGCGACGGTCGTGACGAACGGCGGCAGGGCGGCGGCGATTTCCGCGGCCTTCTCCGGGGGCAGGTAGCGGTTTCTGCGCCGCGCCTCCGGGGCGAAGACAAAGCCCACGGCGTCGGCGCCCGCGTCGCAGGCGGCGAGGGCGTCGTCCAGGCTCGTGATGCCGCAGATCTTAATCCGGATCGTCACACAGGAGCTCCCGCACCTTGCGGTGGATGTCCCCGCTGGTCAGCAGCGATTCGCCCACGAGAACGGCGTCCACACCGCAGTCCTCCAGCATCCGCACCTCTCGGCGGTGATAAATGCCGCTTTCGCTGACAAGCGTGTACCCGCCCGGCACCAGCCGCTTGAGGCGCATGGTGGTCTGCACGTCCACCTCAAGGGTGTCCAGATTGCGGTTGTTGATGCCGACGATCCGCGCGCCGGCCTCCAGCGCGCGGCCGATTTCCTCTTCGGTGTGCGTCTCGACCAGCGCCTCCATGCCGAGGGCGCGGGTCTGGACGATCAGGTCACGCAGCAGGGAGTCGTCCAGGATGCGCACGATCAGCAGGAGGGCGTCCGCCCCGGCGGCGCGGGCCTCGTGGAGCTGGTAGGGGTCAATGATGAACTCCTTGCGCAGACAGGGGATCGCGGAGCTCCGCCGCACCTTGGCGAGGTCCTCCAGACTGCCGCCAAAGAAAGGTCCGTCCGTGAGGATGGACAGGGCGCGCGCGCCCGACTGCTCGTAGAGGGCCGCCAGCTCCACGGGGTCCACGCCGGGCAGGATGTCCCCCCGGCTCGGGGAGCGGCGCTTGATCTCGGCGATGAGGCTGATGCCGTCCCGGCGCAGGGCGTCGCGGAAATTGTGGGGCGGCGGGGCGGACTCGGCCTCCTCAAGGAGGAGGTCAAGGGGCTTTCGTTCCTTGCTTTCGGCGACTTCCAGCCGTTTTTTGGCGACGATTTTGTCAAGAATCATGGACGGGTCCTGCCTCGGAGTGGTTGGAAAAATGCGCGGGGCCAGCATACACCACGGAAAAGGGTCAACGCCATCGCCCGTCATTGGTGAAAGCGATCAGGGCCTCCAGCTTGGCCAGGGCGGCCCCGCTGTCGAGGGACTCCGCCGCAAGGAGGATTCCCCGGGGGATGTCCTCCGCGATGCCCGCCGCGACCAGGCCGGGCGCGGTGTTCAGGACCACGGCGTCCCGGCGCGGTCCCCGTTCGCCGGAAAGGATGGCGCGGAGGATGCCAGCATTCTCGGCAGGATCCCCGCCGTGCAGGAAGGCGCGGTCCACCCGGGCAAAACCAAAGTCCTCGGGGCAGACCTCGAAGACGACCACTTTTCCGTGTTTCAGTTCCGCGACCCGGCTGGGGCCGGACAGGGAGATTTCGTCGAGTCCGTCCAGGCCGGACACCACGAAGGCGTGGCGCACGCCGAGGCCCCGCATGACATGGGCAACGGGCTCCACATGGACGGGGTCGAAAACCCCCATCATCTGGGCGTCGGCCTCGGCGGGGTTGGTCAGGGGGCCAAGGAGGTTGAACACCGTGCGGATGCGCAGTTCCAGCCGGACCGGCGCGACGTGTTTCATGGCCCCGTGGAGGGCGCGGGCGAAGAGGAATCCCACGCCGATCTCGTCTATGCAGGCCGCCACAGCCTCCGGGGGCAGGTCAATGGCGATGCCCAGGGCCTCCAGCACGTCCGCGCTGCCGCAGCGGCTCGACGCGCTCCGGTTGCCGTGCTTGGCCACGGCCACCCCGGCCCCGGCGGCGACAAAGGCCGCCGTGGTGGAGATGTTGAAGGTGCCGGAATGGTCGCCCCCCGTGCCGCAGGTGTCCAGCAGCGGGCGGCGGGTCGGGCTCACCTTGACGGCGAAGCGCCGCATGGTCTCGGCCATCCCCGTGATCTCGTCCACCGTCTCCCCGCGCAGGCGCAGGGCGGCCAGCAGGGCGCCCATCTGGGCGTGGGTGGCGTTCCCCGACATGATGGCGGTCATGACCTCGGCCGCCTCTCCGCGCGAGAGGTGTCCTCCTTGGGTCACGACGGCCAGCGCGTCCTGCATGAGCATGATCGGGGTTCCGGGGGTTGGAAAGTGTGCAAGAATCTAGCAACCGCGTGTGGGCCGTGTCAATAAATGCCCGGCAATTTGGCGGGAAGAGCGGGAGTGGACGAGGTGGACGGGGTGGACGGGGTGGACGGGGTGGACGGGGTGGACGGAGTGGACGAGCTTGGGGGGGCGGGTCTTGTGGTCCACCCCGTCCACTTCGTCCACCTCGTCCGTGCCGCAGGCCATTCACGAGAGGCATTCTTGCGCGATTGCCCGGCGATTTGGCACCAGACAAGAATATCTGGTAATGTGTGTTTAGTATGAACACCGAACCGGCCTGGCATTTTGTCCACCTTTCGGACCCCCACCTTTCCAGCACCCATGACGGGGTGTGGAACAGCCGTTTTCTTTGCACCATGATGCCGGATCTCATGGCCCGTCTCGGGGAGGACCTCCGCGCGCTCCGGCCCGATTTCCTGCTGGTGACGGGCGACATCGTGAGTGTGAAGACCCGCGAGGGCATGCTGGCCGCGCGGGACGGCCTGGAATCGCTCGGCATCCCCTACTATCCCCTGGGCGGCAACCACGATTTCGTGCTCCCGGAATCGCGGGAATGGTTCCTGGAGGCCTTTGAGCATTGCCTGCCCGAGCGGCGCACCTTCTATGGGTTTGAGCACCGGAATCTGCGGTTTCATATCCTGGATGCCTGGTGGGAGTGGTTGGACGGGGAACTGCGCCCCGTACCCCAGGACAAGTCCGCCGAAGAGATGGACGAGGATCTGAAGGGGCTCCACTGGGGGATTCCCGAGGAGCAGTTTGTCTGGCTGGAGGAGCGGCTTTCCCGGCCCTTCGCGGGGGCGGATGTGGTGGCGGTCCATTATCCGGCCGTGCGCGTGCCGGACCGGCTGCGGTTTGAGGGGTTCCGCGACGGCGGGGCGTTGGTGAACGGCGCGCGGCTGCTGGCGCTGATGGGCCGGTTCCCGCGCGCCCGCGCGGTGTTTTCAGGACATGTCCATGTTCATTTCGCGGAGACGTTTGGGAAGGTAACCCAGGTGACAACGGGTTCCCTTCCTGAATACCCCTCGGAATACCGGGTGGTGCGGGTGTTTGAGGACCGGATGGAGGCTGTCACCACCCCCCTCAGCGACCTGTCCTTCGCGCGGCGGTCCTTTCTGCCGGGCCGGGAACTGGCCGCCGGCCAGCCGCAGGACCGCTCCGTGGTCATCCCGCTGAAGTAAACGGAAAGAGGGGCTGCGGGGAGGGGACACGGGCTTCCAGCCCGTGGTTTGGGTCATGGATGCCGCCAAAGAACACGGGCTGGAAGCCCGTGCCACCTCATCGGCCGGCTTCGGCGAATGGCTGACGTTCTCCCTCCTACTCGACGCGCCTGAGAATCACGACCAGATCCCCCTCATCCGCTGGAAGGCCGCCCAGCCGCACGGTGGCCCCCTTTGCCAGCCGCAGCACGGTGTCCAGTGCTTTCCGGGGAGGGGCGTCGCCGTTCGGCGGCCCCTCGATGACCACACGGACCCGCGCCTGCGGGTCTTCGGCGGCGGAGGACTCCAGGCTGAGCACGGCGGCATAGTCGGTGTGGGCCTGAAACGAGGCGCTTTTTCCAGGCCCGATCCGCTCAGTGCCGTGCTTCACAAGGCGGAAGGTGCGGTAGGGGAGGTCTTTCACCGCGTCCCGCACGGGGGCGAGGTCGGCGGGGATGTCTTTGGGGCCTGCGGGGCCGGGCGCCGCGACGAGGCTCCAAACCTCCAAGGTCACGTTGCCGTCGGACAGCTCCGCCGGGCCGCCCGCGGCGGCCAGGATCACGGCGGCCAGCAGCGTCAGGGCCGTCACAGGTCGCTCCCGCCTTTCTTCACCCACACGGTGATCAGCCCCTCTTTCCCGTCGTACCAGTCCACGGTGGCCCCGTCCATCTCGGTGGTGGCGGATTCAACTTCCGTGGCCTGGACGGGCTCGGGGCCGCTGTTGAACACGGCCAGCAGGGCGGCCACCAGCAGCAGCGCGGCGGTGGCGAGGGAGGCCAGGGTCCAGAACCGGAACCGTGCGGGGCGCGGCGCCCCGATCTGTTCGCGGATGCCCGCCATGAAATGGGGGAACTGGGCGTCGCTGATGGCGGGTGTGTCCGCATTGAACGCGGCGGCGCCGTCATGCAGCGCCCGCAGGTCGGCGATGTAGGCGGCCTCTTCGGGGGCCAGCGTGCCGGGCACGGCGTCCCGGTCGAACAGGTCCGCCAGTTCCAGCAGTCGTTTTTCGTTGATCATGTCAGTCCCTCCCGGGTGACTCCCGCACGGTGCAGGAGCTCCTGAAGTTTGCGCCGGGCGTGAAACAGCCGGCTCATCACGGTGCCCAGGTTGCACCCCATGGCCTCGGCCATTTCCTGGTACGACAGGCCCTCGTATTCCCGCAGGATGAACGCCGTCCGGTGTTTTTCCGGCAACTGGTCCAGGGCGCGGTTAATCGCCGCGCCCAGTTCCCGCAGTTCCACCGCGCGGTCGGGCGCCTCCGTGCCCGCCGGGGCGTCGGCCGCCCGCGCGTCGTCGAAGGCCACCGTTTCGAGCCTTCTGCGTTTCAGGAAGTCCTTGGCGTGGTTCGCCGCGATGCGGAGGAGCCACGGCTTGAAGCCGCTTTCCCCCCGGAACGTGCCGAGGGCCCGGTGGGCCTTCACGAAGACCTCCTGGGCCAGATCCCACGCCTCCTCGCGGTTTCGCGTGATGTGATAACACATGGCGTAAACCTGGTTCCTGTAACGTTTTACAAGGCATTCAAATGCTTCGGCGCTGCCCTTCACCGCCTGGGCGACCAGAAGCGCGTCGTCCGGATCACCCGTCTCCGGGGGATTGCACTGCGATGAAGGGTTGCTGGCCATACGTTCTGGCAAATCCTTTGCCGTTGAACAGACGAGGGATTCCCCGCCTTTATTCAAACCGTTCGGCTAGTTTTTTCTAAGGACAAGCACCTTGGTCAGTTCCGAGAGGGCTTCCCGGAAGGGGGACTCGGGAAATTCCTGCGCCAGCGCGTGGGCGGTGTCCGCATATTCGGCCACCCCCGCGGCGACTTCGGCGGCGACGCCGGTCTCCGACAGACGCGTCTGGACCCAGACGATGTCCTCTTTCCCCAGCGCCTTTCCTGACAAGGATGTGAGCCGGTCCCGGTCGTCCGGGGACAGGGCTTTCCGGAGGCGGATCAGCGGCACGGTGGCCTTCCCCTCCGCGAGGTCGCCGCAAGCGGGTTTCCCTGTTTCCTCGGGGGACTGGGTCAGGTCGAGCAGGTCGTCCATGAGCTGAAACGCCACCCCGAAAGCCATCCCGTAGTGCCGGAGGCGGTCCGCCTCCTCATTCTTTCCCGCCAGGAGCGCCGGGGCCTCGCAGGCGGCTGCGAAGAGGCTGGCCGTCTTGCCCTCCGCGAGGCGCAGGCAGTCTTCCTCCGTTGCCTTGTCTGCGGGCACGCCGAAGAAGGCGAGTTCGCATTCCGCCATGGCGCGGACCGTGCGGACGGCGCGGGTGACAATCTCGCAGGAGCCGTATTCGCCGAGGGTCTCCACGGCGCGCGCAACGAGGTAGTCCCCCCCCAGCACCGCCGCATGGTTGTCCCACAGGG
>JAPXRP010000005.1:0-40452 GCA_033813475.1 Candidatus Hydrogenedentota bacterium | reverse complement strand
CCCGCCGGAGGAAGGCGTGGTCCACGACATCGTCATGGGCCAGGGAGGCCATGTGGAGCAGTTCGTAGGCGGCGGCCATGCGGGCGAAACGGACAAGGTCCCCCTCCCCCACCGCGCCCGCCGCCATCAGCGTAAGCGCGGGGCGCAGCCCTTTCCCGCCCGCGCCGGGGAGGTCCCCCTCCACCGAGAGCACGAGGCGCAGGGCGTCCCGCCAGACACCATTCACCACCCCGCGAACCTCTTCCAGGGGCGCGGCAATGGGCGCATAGGCCTGCAATAGAAGCGCTTTCGTTTCCACGGGCGCATTGTAGCACACGCCGCCGTCTGGGTCCTTTGGGAGCAGCAGGGGCGGGAATAGCGGGTCCGGGGCGGGGATGTTCCCTCTGCACAATGGGCGGACGGCGCCCGGCTGTGCTATTCTATCCGCGGAGGTTTCAGCATGTCGTTGCTTAGAGTGGTCTATTATCCGGACCATCCCCTGACCAAAAAGGCCAAGCCGGTCACCGATTTCGGCCCGGCGCTCCAGAAGTTTGCGGAGGACATGGTGGAGACCATGTTCGAGTTTGACGGCGTGGGTCTGGCGGCGCCGCAGGTGGGGGTTTCGAAGCGCTTTATCGCGTATTGCGAGCCTGAAGGCGAGCCGAACTGCCTCGTGAACCCCGAAATCGTGGAGATGGAGGGCCGGGAATTCGGCGAGGAGGGCTGCCTCAGCCTGCCGCAGCTTTGGGCGAGCGTGCCCCGCGCCACGCGGGTGCGGGTGAAGGCCCAGGATTTGGACGGCAACCCGCTGGAACTGGAGGCGGAGGGCTTTCTGGCCCGGATTTTCCAGCATGAATGCGACCATCTGGACGGGATCGTGTTTCCCGACCGGCTGGACGTGTTCACGCGCGAGGCGGTGCTGAAGGACTGGGTGGAAAAGCGCGACGCGGCCATCCGGGACGTCGGGAAGGCGGGGCGTGCCGATGCTGATTAATTCCCCCGCAATGGACCGGCTGGTGGAGGCGTTCCGGCGGCTGCCCGGCGTGGGCCGGCGGACGGCGGAGCGCTACGCGATGCAGTTGATGGCCGCGCCCCCGGCGGTGGCCGGGGAGCTTTCCGAGGCCGTGGCGCGGGCGCGGGCCGCCGTGACGGAGTGTTCCGTCTGCCGCAACCTGACGGAGCAGGACCCCTGCGTGGTGTGCGCCAGCGACCGGCGCGACCGGAGTGTCATCTGCGTGGTGGAGCACCCCCCGGCGGCCCTGGCCATTGAAAAGGGCGGCGTTTACCGGGGGCTGTACCATGTCCTGCACGGGGTGCTGAACCCCCTGGACAATGTCGGCCCGGAGGAATTGAAGGTGGGGGCGCTGCTGCGGCGGCTGGAGGACGGCGGGGTCCGGGAGGTGATTCTGGCGACGAACACCACGGCGGAGGGCGAGGCCACGGCGCTCTACCTGTCGCGGCAGATCGCGGCGATGGGGGTGGAAGTGTCGCGCATCGCCCACGGGGTGCCCGTGGGCGGCGGCGTGGAATACGCCGACGACGCCACACTCACCCGCGCCCTGGAGGGGCGGCGCCCGGTCTGAGGCGGTTTTTCTAGCGCTTTTCCGCCAGTTTCCGCAGGTGGGGCTCCAGGCCCTTGATCTCGAAGTCGGCGATGATCGCCTCCTTCTCGTCCACCCACTTCGGCTCGCCCGTGATGTCCAGACCGTACTGCGTTTTGGCCTCGCCGACGGCGTAGACCCACCCCATGCCGAGGAGGAAGGCGAGCCCCACCCCGCTGTCGGCGGTGGCGTCAATGCGCAGCTGGCCCTTGGCGGTGTTCAGGTCCGCCAGGGAGAGCCCGATGCGGACATCGTGCGTTCCCGGCAGGAAGGGCATGATCTGGCCGCCGTATTCCGCGAAGACCTCGTCCCAGTTGTTCCCGCTGGCGTTGACCAGGGCCGAGGCAAAAGTGAGCAGGTCGCCGTTGCGGTTGTCCAGAATCAGCTCCAGATGGTGCGTGCCCTCGGGCAGGAGCTGTTCGGAGGGCGGGGTCTGCTTCCAGTTCTCCGTGATGACGGCCTCGACGCTCTCCGGGATGGGCATGGTGGCGCGGAGCTGAAGATTCCCGCGCGCCGGAAGCTGGAGTCCTTCCGGGGCGAAGGTGACGCCGGGAATCTCGGGCAGGGGACTCTGCTTTGCCATCTCGACAATCATGGGGCCGCCGCGCCGCTCATTGACGAAGACGGTGGCCTCAATTTTGCCCGTGGCCAGGTTGGGGGTGGCCAGCAGGGCGATCTCATTGGGCACAAAACTTGAAAGCCACTTCCTGGGGTCCACCGCCACGGGCCCCGCCTGAACACTCTCGGGGAAGACAGGCAGCAGGGCGGCAACGGCTTCCTGGGGGTTCACAATGACCGACAGCCGGTTCTTGGGGGTGACCAGCGTGGTGTGGGAGACGACCGGCGCGGCGAAAAGGCCCGCGTTTCTCGCCGCCAGCGCGGCGGCGCCGCCTGCGGCGATGGCCAGCAGGACGCAGATCAGGACAACAATCAGGCAGCCTTTTTTCACAGGAAGCTCTCCAGTTTCCGGGGTCACCCGGGGTGTGGTCGGTAATGCTATCGGTTTGGGGGGGGCCGCCGCAACCCGCGCCGGGTCATCCGCCCAGCGCGCGCCGCAGTGCCGGCTCGAATCCAGTCAGCCGCCAGGCCCCCCGGACGGAGGGGCCGTCTTGCTCCACGCCGCCCTCCAGATTGAAGCCGTGCGCCTCGTTGAGCCAGAAGGCCACCTCGTCCGCCGCCGTGCCGAGGGCCTCCGCCACGGCCTCCGCCCCGGCGGAGGAGGCGCACGCGGCCTCCACCCGGCATTCCAGCAGGTCGTCGGCGGCGAGGTTGGCGGTGAAGCCCCCCTCCTCCACCTCCGGCGCCAAGTCAAGCAGTGTCTGACGCGTTCTTGACCCCGCCCAGGGGGCGATCAGTTCGGGAAACGCGCCCTGCAGCTCGACCAGGGCCCCGTTGCGGTTGTTTATGGCGATTTCCACGAAATGGTTCCCGGACACCGCCGGGGCGTCCACGGGGACGTAGCCGGGATGGCGTTTCTGCGCCAGCTCCTTCGCAAAGGCCGGCACGGGGAGGGTCCCCTCGGACAGGAGGATGCCTCCCCCCTTCCGGGCCAGCCGGGAACCGGGAAACCGGACCGGGCGGAGGGTCTGGAAGAACCCGGCGTCCACCAGTCCCTCCAGCGACTCGCTGGTGGGATTCTCGCGGAAGAGCAGGGTGACGGCGTAGGCGTCCGCCGCCCGCTGGTCGAAGAGGAACGCCATTTCCAGGGGCATCTTGTGGATCCAGTCGAAGGAAAAGGCACGGGCCTGCATGGATGAGAGTTTCGGAATGCCGGGGACGAAGCGGGTGGCGGTGTGCGCCAGGCTGGAGACGTAGGCCTGCACCTTCGGCGGATTCACCACGGCAAGCACCGGCGTGTCCGCCTGGATGTACTCCCGGTGGGCCACCGCCGCGCCCGGACCGCGCAGGAACAGCCACCACCCGGCCACCAGGGCGGCCAGCACGGCCGGCAGGACGAACAGCAGCGTGCGCCGTTCCCGTGCCAGACGGCCGCGCAGGGTCTCGAACCATGAACCGCCCTTGCGTTTTTTCTTCACCGGCGGACCCCTTTCATGGCCGCGCACCGCGCGCGGGCTGGGGTGCATTCAAGCCCTTTTCGCGGGGGAATGTCAAATTGGCGCGGGGGCAAGGTGGACGTTGTGGACTTGGTGGACGGAGTGGACGAGGTGGACGAAAGCAGACCATCTGTCCCCGGGACGGCGGCCGTCTGTAGCGCCGGCGTCCCGCCGGCCTTTTCTTGGTGCCGGGCGATGGGCTTGGCGCGTCACAGGAATGTCATCATGATGAGAAGAACCCCGATGACAACGGTCATGGCGGCGACCCCGACGGCGAGCACGGTGAGAGGCCAGATGAACACGAGAATCCGTTCGCTGTCCTCTTCAGGCAGCGTGCCCCTTTTCAGCGCGCGCAGGCTCAGAAAGAGGGGAATGCACAGCCCCCCCGCGGCGGAGACGGGGATGAGCGCGTCCGATGCCTCCACAATCTTCCGAATTCCACCCGTGATGAGGAAGACGCCCGCAGGAAAAACCAGCACCAGGATTCCCGCGAGCGAGGCCGCCGCCACGAGTTTGAGCCCGAGCGGGGAGAACTGGCGGCGGTCAGGCGCGGTTTCGCTCATTTCGGGTTCTCCTTCTGGCTGAAGTAGGCGTGGAGCGAGCAGTTGCGGCAGGAGGGGTTGGCCTCGCACCAGTCGCGGTACATCTGGAGGAGGCCCTGCTGGCGGAGGAAGTTCAGGCGCGGGGCGTCTTCGGGGAAGATCCACGCGGTCATGCGGCGGAGGACCTGGTTGTCCGGCTCGGCGGGGAGGGCGCGGCAGAAAGCCAGGGCGCGCTCTTCCAGGGAACGGTCGCGGGTGTCGCGGGCCCTGGCCACGGCGAGGGGCAGAAAGACGTTGCCGATGACGGACCGGACGCGTCCGGCGCCGAGGAGGGCCGCGCTCCGGGCGAGGGACTTCCCGTGCCACGCGCAGTGGGTGGTCCAGAAGCCGAGGGCCGGGGAAAAGAGGGCCTCGAAGCTGCGCCGCCGCGCGAGGGGGGGCTCCTCCCCCCGCCACAGGTCCTCCAAGGAGGCCAGGAGCCCGCGTTTGGCCGTGCGCGCCACGAGGCGGGCGGCGCCCGCGAGACGGCGCTCGGGGACGTTCGCGGGGCGCACGCCGACGCGGGGCCACTCGAGTCCCAGGGTGCGCAGTTCTCCGAGGTGCTCCCGGCGCAGGGCCGTGAGCCGCCGGTGGTGGGCGGCGGCGGTGTCGTCCGCCCCGTCCGGCAGGGTCTCGGGGAGGAGTCCGGCATGGTGGAACAGGGCGGCCTCGGGCAGGAAAGGCTCCAGCAGGGCAAGCTGGCGGAGGCGGTCGTAGGGCAGCGACCGGGCCAGCAGGTGGAACGACGCCGCGTAGCGGGCGTAGCCGCAGGCCCGCAGCAGGGCCTCATACAGCGCCTGCTCCAGCCCCGCCGTGGCGGCGCGTTCCCGCATGCCGCGGGCCTTGGAGAGGATGCGCCACTCCCCCGCGAGGTCGAGGAAGGCCGTCACAGCGCCGCGCTGCTCGCGCGACAGCTCCCGCGCGCAGCGGCCGCAGGCCGACGGTTCGGGGAGGGTCTCCGCCTCGCGGGACTGCTCCCAGCGGTGGAAGAGTTCGGCCACCGGGGGGGAGGTCAGGGAGAGGGTGGCCAGGGCGCGCCCCTCCGGGGTGGCCGGGGGCCGCGAGGGGGGGCGCCCCGTGTCCCAGACCACGTGGAGGATGACGTCGCGGTAACGCGGGTCGCGGTGGTGTCCATGGCCGCGCCAGCCCCCGGGGGCCTGGTGAATCTCCACATCGCCGCCGTGGAGGACGCCGTTGAACTCCACCTGCGCGCCGAGGAAGTCAGGCCCTTCGGCCTTGTTGGCCCAGCCGGGGGCGATGACGCGGACGCGGTGGTTTTCGAGGGTCTGGAGCGCCTCGCCCACGAGGGCGCCCTCCGCCCAGAAGCGCTGGAGGGCGGCCTCGGGGGGCGCGCCGGTTTCCTGCGCGCGGGCGCACTTCCCCAGAATGCCGCCGTATTCCTCGGAGAAACACGTCCGCACGCCGTCCCCTCCTCGTTGCGCCCGCCGCGCTCAGGCGAGCAGTTTTTCCTTCATGAACGCGAAGCTGGCGGCGGCGTCCTCGAAGATGTCGCCCGTGGTGTTGTCCTGCTCGTAGACGTACCACTCGACGCCGGCCTCGCGGGTGGCCGCGAAGACCTCGTCCCACTTCATGATGCCCTTGCCGACGGCGCAGAACTGCACGCCGCGCAGGCGCTTCTTCTCGGCGATGTCCTTGACGTGGATGACCGGGCAGCGGCCCTTCATCTTGCGGACGTATTCGGCGGGGTTGACACCCGCGACCTGGACCCAGGCGGTGTCAATCTCGGCGAAGAGGTTCTGGGGGTCCGTCTCGCCGTAGAGGATGTCCATCTTGGTGCGGTCGTCGCCCTCGAACTTCTGAAACTCCTGGTCGTGGTTGTGGTAGGAGAGGCGCATGCCCTCTGCGCGGAGTTTCTCGCCGACGGCGTTCAGGCGGGCGGCGCCCCTTTTCCAGGCGTCGAGGGAGTCGCGGCAGTCGCCCATCATGCCGCCGGGGGCCACGTCCTTGTTGCCCACAGTCTTCCAGAAGGCGACCTGGGCGGCGAAGTCCGTCTCGAAAGGCTCGATGCCGATGTGGGCGGAGACGGCCTTGAGTCCGGCGGTGTCGAGGGCCGCGCGGATTTCCTCCGCCGAAAGACTTGGCATGCCGCTCCACTGCACATACTCCCAGCCCATCTCGCGGCACCGCTTGAGCGTGCCGGGGAGGTCCTTCTTCGCGGGGTCGCGCATGGTGTAGAGCTGGAGGGCGATGTTGTGCGCCGGGGCGGGCGTCTGCGCCGCGCCGAAGCGGGCCGTGAGGGCGAACGCACCAAAGGCGGCGAGGGTTTCGCGGCGGGTGAGTTTCAGGGATTCGTGTTTCGACATGCTGCAAACTCCTTGGGTTGGCGGCCGCCGTGCCGTCCACGGGCGGGCTGCGTTTCTAGTATGTTCCATTGCTGCGGCGGGAGGCAAGTCTCGGCAACGTCCCTGGGACCGCTCCCTGGGATCGCCAGGCTCCAGCCTGGCAGGGGTCACCGCGTGAGGCTTCGGCTGTGTCAATGCCTTAGGATGTTGCAGGTCGCTGCCTGCGGGGTTAGGGCTTCCCGCCCGCCTGGCCAGGCTGGAGCCTGGCGATCCCAGGGGGGCGGTGACCGGGGCGTTTCGCCGGGCCGCGCGTTTCCCTTGAACTTGACTCTCCAAACAGGTACCTTATCCCGCATGGCACGGGCACGCACGGCCCGTCCGCAACCTCGGGAGCCTGGATCATGAGCGCGAGAAATCTGTCTTTTCTGCTTCCCCTGCTGGCCCTGTCCGCCCCCGGCGCGATGGCGCAGGGTGTCGGCGGCCTGGACGGCCTGTATGTGCTGAAGGACGCGGAGACGCGGTCCATCAGCCCGGAGAACTTCACGGGGGAGAAGGGCAAGGGCGGCATGGCCACGCTTGAGGAGGGGACGGCGGCGAAGGCGGCGCGGGAGCTGGGCCAGGGCTGGAAGGTGAACCCTTACATTCACATCGAGCCGGGCCAGACCTTCACGCTGGGCGAGATCCAGGGGTCGGGCGTCATCAACCACATCTGGATGACGCCGGTGGGCGACTACCGGCTCATGATCCTGCGCTTCTACTGGGACGGCGAGGAGCAGCCGTCGGTGGAGGTGCCCGCAGGCGACTTCTTCACGGCGGGCTGGGGCATGGGCAACGAGCCGCGGGTGACGTCGCTGGCCATGTGCGTGAACCCGCGCAGCGGCCTGAACTCCTACTGGCAGATGCCCTTCCGCAAGTCGTGCAAGGTGACGATGGAGAACCTGGCCGAGAAGCGGGCGACGATCTACTACCAGATAGACTACTCGCTGGAGGCGGTGCCCGAGAACGCGGCGTATTTCCACGCCCAGTTCCGCCGGGTGAACCCCCTGCCGTACAAGGACGTGTACACCATCCTCGACGGCGTCAAGGGGACGGGGATGTATGTGGGCACCTATCTGGCCCATGGCGCGAACAGCGAGGGCTGGTGGGGCGAGGGCGAGATCAAGTTCTATATGGACGGCGACACGGATTTCCCGACGATCTGCGGCACGGGTGAGGAGGACTACTTCTGCGGCTCCTACGGCTACAACGACCGCAAGGAGAACGGCGTGGATGTGTATGACAACTTCACAAGCCCGTACACGGGGTTTCACCACATTCCTTACAAGGGCGAGCAGCGCCGTTTCGGCCAGTACCGCTGGCACATCACCGACCCCATCCGCTTCAAGAGCGACCTGCGCGTGACGATCCAGTCCATCGGCTGGCAGAGCGAGGGGCGCTACCTGCCCCTGCAGGACGACCAGGCGTCGGTGGCGTACTGGTACCAGACGGAGCCCCACGCCCCCTTCCCCGCCCTGCCGGAGAAGGACAAGCTGGTGATCAAGGACTGAGGGCGTTCCGGACGCAAGCGGATATCGGGAGAGACGGATGGACAAGCGGAAGGTGTTCGTTTATGTGGTCGTTCCGGCGGCGGTGAGTCTGGCCCTGATGGTCCTGTATTTCTCCGGGAACATTGTGCTCCAGCGGCTGGTCTGCCCGAAGCTGCCGCCCCTGTCGCCCGACGCGTGGCGGGAGTTCGGGCTGCTGGAGAACCTGCAAAATCTGGTGCTGCTGGCCCTCGTGGGCGTGGCCTGCGCCGGGGTGCTGCGGAAGAAGCACGCCCTGGAGCGGGCGGCCTGGGCGGGGCTGGCCGCGTGCGCCCTGTTTGTCTTCGCGGAGGAGATTGACTACGGCACCCATGTGCGCGCGTATTTCTTCGGCGGGAACGAGTTTCACTGGTTTCAGCCCATGCGCGAATGGCCGCCCGAGCTCATCGCCGAGATTGACCTGATGGCGCGGCCGGTCAACCTTCACAACCAGCCGGGCGTGAACAAGGCGTTCAAGAAGGCGGGCGACCTCCTGATCGGCGGGGTGTTTGTGCTGCTGCCGCTGCTGGCGATGCGGTTCCGCAACAAGTGGCTCCAGTACGCCGCGCCGGACAGGTACGCCATCCTGACGGTGATCGCCATCGTGCTCCTGCGGTCGCTCACCCACGCCCTGGGAAGCTGGGAGGAGTCCCAGGTGGGCACCCTGAGCGACCTGATGGAGGCGTTCCACGCGGGGCAGGCCGGAGACCACGCGGCGGCGCTGGCGTCGGGCCGCGAACCGGGCGCCATCAGCAGCAACCTGTCCGAGTTCCGCGAGCTGAACTTCTATTACCTGCTGCTGGTCTACTGCGCCGGCCTGGTGTTCTACCGCCGCTCCCCCCTGGAGCCGGAGGATGTGTCCGGGGAGTCTTCTTCGGAGGCATGACCGGAATCCGCCGCCCAGCCGTCATTCCCGCGCACGCGGGAATCCATGTTGTGTCAGCAGGCTGCGCCACGCGCCGAAGGCATGGACCCCCGCGTTCGCGGGGGTGACTGCTGGGGCGGACGCTTGAGGGCTTTGGCCGGTCGTGGCATCGGGTTGGCCGTATTCAGACACGTTCTGAACGGTGGTACAGGTAGACCGTCGCCAGGGTGGCGGCGGTCAGGAAATGCCACAGGACATGGCCCTGCAGCCAGGTGTCCGGACCCGTGAAGCGGCGGTCTATGTCCAGTTGCCGGAACTGGTAGGCCAGCACGAGGCAGACCGGCGCGGCGGCCATCCACCGGAACTGCATGCGCCCCCCGATGCGGAGGAGCCGGTCCGCGACGGCCAGCACGGTCACCGCGAGGATCAGCGCGGGCAGCACGGTGCCGGAGGACATGGACCACTTGTACACGTAGAGCAGGGCGCAGGCGACGACGGCGGCGGCGACCCACAGCGGCCACGCGGGCAGGAAGCGGTCCAGGTGCAGGGCGATGAGCACGACGACGGGCGAGTACATGGCGGCCACGTCGAGCTGCTGTCCCCAGTGGGTCAGGGACGCGTGGAAGAGGCCGCTGCCGAAGCCCAGATAGCAGCAGGCGACGCCGTAGAGGATGCCCAGGGCGGGCCGCCGCCGGAGGTGCCCCTCCCCTGCCCGGTCTTTCCGGCGCAGATCATTCACGCCGAGGACGATGGCGTAGAGTCCGACCAGAACATAGGCCAGGTTGGACCAGGTGTTGGCGCGGGTGCGGTAGACGCTCTCCACATAGAGCCGCTCGCCATAGCCCTGCTTGCGGAGTTCGCCGCTCTCGCGCCAGCCCTCCCACACGTTGACGTCCCCGTAGGCGAGGAACACCGCGATGACCGCGAGGGTGGCGGCGGCGAAGAGGCCCAGGGCCCAGCAGTGGACGGAAAGGGGCATCTGCCAGGGACGGTCGGGATTTTCCGGCATGGGCTATTTCCCCGTGTCGAGGGCGTTCACGCGCGCGCAGGCGTCCTTGAGGAAGCCGGCGAAGGCGTCCAGCCCCTGGGTGTGCTTCGTGTCCAGCCAGGCGTCCACCATCTCCTTCGCCATCCACGGGGCCACGATCATGGCCCCCAGGGTGATGACGTTGGCGTCGTTGATGGCGCGGGCCATCTTCGCGGAGAAGACCGACTCCACGCAGACCGCGCTCACGCCCTTGAACTTGTTGGCGACGATGCACATGCCCGCGCCGGTGCCGCAGAAGAGGACGGCCCGCTCCGCCCCGCCCTCCTGGAGCAGTTTGGCGGCGAGGGGCGCGGCGTCGTAGTAGGGCATGTCCCTGCCCTTGACGGCCCCCACGTCCGCCACCGTGAAGCCCCGCTTCTCCAGGTGCTCCTTCACGGCGTCCTTGAGGTCCACGGCGAAGGGGTCGGCGGCGACGACGATGTTCATGGTGCGCTCCTCGCTGGCGTTGGCGCTCCGGGGAAGGCCCGCCGCCACGGCGGCGGCCCCGAGTCCGGTTTGCAGGAAGGTTCGGCGTTTCATGGAAAAGACTCCCGGGTGAAGTCACCGGGGCCAGTGTAGACAAGCGGTTGTTCCTGCCGCAAGCATTCCGGCAAGAGATCGCCGCGTCGGCCGCGGGGCGGCCTCCTCGCGATGACGGAGACAAGGGGCGTCATCGCGAGGGAGCGAAGCGACCGAAGCGACCTCGTTCCCGGCAGGACGCCAATGCTCAGTTATCCGTCCCCAGGGTGAGCTCCACGCGGGCGGGCGTATCCCCGATGGCCGCCTCGTGCTCCTGCGCGCCGAGGTGAATCCGGTAGGCTCCCTTGAAGCCCCGGACGGCCAGTTCGCCGTTCGCGTCCGTGACGCCCTCGACATCGGTCCACCACTCGCGGAAAACGAGTTCCCGGTAGACCGCCAGATTCGGCTTCTCCGTCCAGTCCTTCCGGAACAGGGCGGACTGCGGACGCCAGTGCGCGCCCTCCCAGAACCCCCAGAACACGAAGCCGGTGCAGGCGGGGTGGCTGAAGGCGGCGGTCAGGTAGTCCCGTGTGAAGGCGGCCTGAACGGCCTCGTCCGCGAAGTCGGCGTCGAACTCCGTGACGACGATGGGCAGCCCAAAACGCGCGAAGGTGTCGAAGGTTTCCAGGACGCCCTCGGGATTGGCCCTGACAAATTGGAAATGGCTTTGGAACCCTATGCCCTCCAGCGGCGCCCCGGCGGCGATTAGGTCGGCGATGATCTGCGCGTATCTTTCCGGGATCCCGGGCTCCCCCGGCTCCACGACGTTGTACTCGTTGACAAAGAGGCGGCAGGACGGCGGGAGGGCCGCCCGGGCGCGGACGAACCACTCCTTCATGGCGTCCGGCCCCAGCACGCGGGTCACGGCGTCGTGATGCGCCGGTTCGTTGACAACGTCCCACTCGTAGACGAAATCCTTGGTGAAGGCGGCCAGCTCGTCCACATGCTCCAGGATGCGCCGCTGCAGGGCGGCAGGATCGGCCGCGAGGGCCTCCCCTTCGGGCAGGAGATACTTCCAGTCGGGCCACACCAGCGTGTGTCCCCGGACGCGGAAACCGTTTTCCTTGAGCCAGACCAGCGCAGCGCGGGTGTTCTCGCGCGAGTAGGACGGTCCATAGGCCCCGTGCCACGCGTTCCACTTCAGGTCGTTCTCCAGGACCGCGCAGTTGAACAGCGCGCGGAGGTGCCGCCGGTAGGTCTCATTCCCCGGCCCGTCCCCCGTCAGACGGCCGGCCGGCACGCAGGTGCCCCACGGAAACGCGTGGCGGGTCATGGCCACCCGGACGGGGCGTCCGGCGGCGGGTTTTCCCGCATCGTCCACGACACGGACCACCAGATCCCCCATCCGCGTCTCGGCGATGCGTTTCCGGGCTTCAACGCGCCAAGGCTCCTCCCCGTCCGCCGCCTGCGGCTGGGCAAGGGCGGGAAGCACTGCGAGGCAAAGGAGCGCAGCGGCAACCGCAGTCTGCAGAAAGAGGCGTTTGCAGATTCCTGGCAAGGGACGGGTCTCCTTTGGATGCCTAGGCAGGTGTCCGGGCCTAAAGCAACTGCCGTAGTATACGCGGTTTCCCGGGCGTTGTCCCGCTTGTTGCGGGACCGCCGGTTTCATTATCATTGCTCCGGCGCGGGCGGTTGGCCCGCCCCCGGCGTTCCGGACGGGCAAGGCCGGGGAACAACAGAAGGATTCACGCGATGGGCAGCAGGAAAGTGTACGCCGTTCTCCTGGCGGTGGTGGCGGTGTCGCTGGGCGCGGGGCTGTTTTTCGGGCACGCGGCGGAGGCGAAGTCCGCCAAGCGGTGTGTGGTGGTGTGGTCCGAGGGGACGGCGGGCACGGACATTTATCCCAAGGACATCAACGGGGCTATCGCCGAGGGGCTGGGCTCGCTGGAGGGCTGGGAAGTCGTCGTGGCCGGCATCAAGGATCCCGAGCAGGGCCTGCCCGACAAGCTGCTGAAGCGGGCCGATGTGCTGATCTGGTGGGGCCACAAGCGCCACGGGATCGTGCGCGACAAGCTGGTGGAGAAGATTGTGAAGCGGGTGAAGGAGGACGGCATGGGGTTCATCTCCCTGCACTCCGCGCATTACGCCAAGCCGAACAGGGCGCTCATGGGCACCGAGTGCTCCTGGGGCGCGTATGAGCTGGACTCCACGGTCCTCAAGGTGACGGTGAAGGACTCGAGCCACCCCATCGCGAAGGGGGTGAAGGATTTCACGGTTCAGCACAGCGAGCGGTACAGCGAGCCCTACGCGGTGCCGGAGCCCGAGGCGGTGCCCTTCGAGGGCGTCCACGTGCTGAAGGACGGCCGCGAGGACCCCTCGCGCATCGGCCTGTGCTGGACGATCGGCAAGGGGAAGTTCTTCTACTTCCAGGCGGGGCACGAGACGGACCCGGTGTTCTTCGATGAGAACGTGCGCCAGATCATGCGCAACGCCGTGGAATGGGCGGCCCCGGAGACGAAGTGACCGGGAGGGGCCGGGTCACAGAACGGCCTTGTCCCTGAAAAACGCCCATATCGTTTCGCTGGCGGAGAAGTCGCGGGCCGTGCGGCCGACGATCCAGCGGGGATAGTCGGGCCCGCCGCCGGGCCAGGTGTGTCCGCCGCCCTCCACAATGTACAGCTCCACGTCGGCCGCGCACCCCGTGAATGCCACGCGCCGGGTGGCGGTGCCGTCGTTGGGGTCCGTGTCGGGGAGCGCCGATTCGGCGGCGCTTCCCGGGCACCCGTTGCGCGCGGTCCAAAAGGCGACATTCTCCTTCACGGACAGCACGGCGCCCTCTCCCCCGCCCTCATAGGGCAGGACGGGGTCCTCGGTGCCGTGGATGAACAGAGCGGGTTTCGGCGGGCCGGGCGGGCACAGCGCGGCGGTTTCGCGGGGCAGGGTGCCGAAAATGGGGGCCACGGCGGCCACCCTTTCCGGGCGGACACAGGTGTAGTACTGGGCCATCATCCCGCCGTTGGACCCGCCGGTGAGGCAGACCCGCGACCGGTCCACGGGATGATTCGCGGCGATGTGGTCAATGAGCGCGTCGAGGAAGGTCACATCGTCCTCGCCGCCCTCCCCAAAGGCCCCCACATTCCAGCGGCGCTGGCGTCCGTTGGGATAGGCCACGATGAACCCCTCGCGGTCGGCCAGGGCGTCCAGACCGGTCACCCGCCGCATCTGCCGGCCCGACCCGGTGAAGGGGTGCAGCACCAGCACCAGGGGCGCGGGGGTGGACAGGTTTGGGGGGACGTGCAGGACAAAGGTCCGTTTCAGGCCGCCCACCTCGATGGACGAATTTCCGGCGCACCCGGAAATGCAGGCGGCCACAAGCCCCGCCAGCACGGGAACCATCATTGCACGCATGGACGCACCTCCTCTCCGGCCGCGCAGGCTCAGGACGCGGTCAGCAGTTCCACGGCGTTCCATACCAATAATACCGCAAAAACGGCCATCAGCGCCCCCAGGCCCCGCATGACCCACCGGTACCCGTTTCCCGTGAGGAAACGCCGGGACGTCCCCGCCGACACGGCGAGGGCCACCTTTGCCCCCACGATGGCGACGCAGAAGCCCGTGACAAAGGCGACGCCGGCCGCCGGGGAGCGCTCCCAGCCCCTGAGGGCGATCGGCCCGCCCACGGTGAGCCAGAAGAGGTAGGGGTGCGGACTCAGGAAGTTCACCAGCAACCCCTTGGCCAGGGAACGGGGAGCCCCCTCCACCCCCTCCGCGACGTCATACCCCGTGGTTCGCATCCCCTCGTAGGCGATATAGCCGACAACCACCGAACCGAGAAGCGATATGCCGCCGAGAATCATCTTGAACGCCGTCAGATGCGTCAGCACCAGCACCGACAGGACGGCGACCGGAGGGTCTATGAAGAGCGGCACGAGGGCCACTTTGGCCCCCTCGCGCGCGCCGTGCCGCATGGCCTGGGCAATGACCAGGGTGAACAGCGGCCCGGGCGAGAACCCGGCCGAGAGGCCCAGAACGACACCAGATGTGAGGAAAGCGAGCATGGGGCGGTATTAGACAATGCTGACTTGCCGGGAATCAAGCCCCAATCAGCGGACGTGCGGGGAGGGTGCGGCATGCATGGTCAATCCTTTAAAGAGGCGCCTCTTTGGACGTGTGGCCCCGGGGCACCCCGAGTATCATCCAACTATCCGCGGGGTGGTCAACAAAATCGTTGCCATGCAATGTTCTTTTGCAGGAGAGGGAGCGTATTAACCGGAAAGAACGCGCGCTTTCCCTGAGAACCAAACGGGGCGCGACCATTATCACGGCACGAAAAGGGCACCCATCTACTCGGCGATGTCCCGGGCAAGTTGACGGGCAATGAGATCGCAGCCCCGCGCCTTGAGATGTCCCCACTTGGCGCGGTGCGCGTCATCAAAGAAGATGTCCTCCAAAGACTCCCCGGAGTCGGCAAACAGCGTTTCATAGTCAAGCACCCGCACCCCGGCGTCAGAAAGCCGACGCACAAGCACCTCCCGCCATGGTTCGGAGCATTCCGGCAGCAGCACACAGCAGAACTCCAGTCCGGGCGCCTGCTCCCTGGCCGATTGAGCGCATTCGGCAACAAGCGCCACAAGGAGATCAAGGCCCGACTCGCGTTGGGTCAGCACCCCCGGGAGGTTCGGCAGGTGTTCAGCCATGAAGCCCGCCAAACGCGTGCGTCCCAGCGAGCGGAGCAGCAGGTTCTGCTGAGGGGGCCGGTCACTGAAGACCCCCATGCTGACAATTCGGCCATCCTTCATCTCCAGCCACGGCAGTGACGCCATCCATTCAGAGTGAACACTCGATGCGCCTGCCAGGCGCGGCAGATGGTTTCGTATGAACGAGTAGACGACAACACCCCTGCTCTTGGAGAATTCCCGAAGCACCTCCTGCCTGCATATTTGAAGCCACATCTGTTGGGGGCCGTAGGCGTATACTCCGTAGTTGTAAGAGGTCCAGCCGGGGTTGTGCGCGCAGAAACGCGACGGGATGGTCTCTTCGTCCGCGACGCCCTGCCCGAAGGTCATGGAACACCCAAAGAAGGCGGCAACCTTCGTGTCTTGATTCTCTGCGGCGCATGGAGAACAGCGCCTTCCTGCGGCGTCCGTCCTGCCAAGAACGTTGTAGATCATCCGGTTCCCCCGGTCCGCGCGATTCCAGACGGTGCCGTTGCGCTCCAATTCCCACCCGAGAACGCTGGCATTCTTGACCGTTCCCCGCCCGCTGAAGACCAATTCGGGGGGAGAAAAAAGCTTGTCCCTGCAATACAGCGCGGCTTCCGCCCCGGCAAGCACCAGCCCGGAGACCACGAGACCCATTACGACCGCCAGAGCGTTTCCAATCCAGACACGTCTTAGCCGGTGATGGATCACGCAAATCCCCCCTCTTCGTTTGCCTGATTTCGTGTCCCGCGGAGCGCATCGCATGCCGAGCGGCCTGCGAGAACACGAGGGCGAGCAGCGGCCCGGGTGAAAGCCCGGCCGAAAGGCTCGTGAACGACATCGAATGCGGGGAAGGCAAGCATAGGCCCGTATTAGACACCACGGACCGTCGGGAGTCAACCCCCCGCATTGCATCCGGAGTTGGCGGGGGTTCATGATGGCGGCAGAAAACCACTTGGCGGGGACGAGAACATGAACGTGCTCCTGCGCGGCCTTCCGGCCTTCCTTCTTCTTCTTTTCGGTCTTCCGTTGGCGGCCGAGGTTCCACCGCCGGTGGAGGTGGAAAGCGGGTGGGTGATTCCGTCGGAAGGCTACTGCGACCAGCCGTATGTGGTGAAACTGCCGGACGGGACGTGGCTCTGCACCATGACCACGGGCAAGGGGGACGAGGGGGCGACGGGGCAGCACGTCGTTTCCACCCGGAGCCGCGACCGGGGGAAGACGTGGGAGCCCCTGGTGGACATTGAGCCCGCCGACGGCCCGGAGGCGTCGTGGGTCATGCCCTTCCTGACACCCGGCGGCCGGGTGTACGCCTTCTACACCTACAACGCCGCGAACCTCCGGGAGGTCATCGCGGACAACGACTACGCGCGCCGCCGCGTGGACACGCTGGGGGAGTACGCCTTCAAACACAGCGACGACGGCGGCCGGACCTGGTCCGCGGAGCGGCAGTTCATCCCGGTGCGGGAGACGGCCATTGACCGCGCAAACCCCTACCAGGGCCGGGTGCGGTTCTTCTGGGGCGTGGGCAAGCCGGGGCTTCACAACGGTTCCATGTACCTCGGGTTTTCCAAGGTCGGCCGTTTCGGCGAGGGCTTCATCGCCGAATCCGAGTCGTGGTTTCTGCGCAGCGCGGACCTCCTCACGGAGCCCGACCCGTCCCGAATCACCTGGGAGACCCTGCCCGAGGGGGACCACGGCCTGCGGTCCCCCGAGGGGCCCATCGCGGAGGAGGTTAATCTGGTGTCCCTCTCAGACGGGGCGCTCTTCTGCACCTACCGGACCGTGGCGGGGCATCCCTGCCACGCCTATTCGCGGGACGGGGGAAAGACCTGGACGCCGCCGGCGTTCATGGCGCACCGTCCCGGTGGGCCGCTGGTGGAGCATCCCCGCGCCGCCAACTTTGTCCGGCGGCTGGACGAGGGGCCCTTCGCGGGCCGCTATATCTATTGGTTTCACAACCATGCGGGGCGCACCTACGAGGGGCGCAACCCGGCGTATCTGCTGGGCGGCGTCGAGCGGGACGCGCCGGAGGGAAAGGTCATCCACTGGGGGGAACCCGTGGCGGCGCTGTATTCGAAGGATCCGAAGGTGCGCGTCAGCTACCCGGACTTCCTCTGGGATGACGGGTTGTACATCACGGAGACCCAGAAGACCGTGGCGCGGGTTCACCGGATTCCCGACGAGCTGCTGCGCACGCTTTGGCAGGAAGGAAAGTGACGGGCGCCGGACGAAGGGCCGGAAAACCAAGGAGGGTTAGGGCATGCATCACCCGTTTTCGCGGAGAGATTTTGTGAAGGGGGCCGCCGCGCTCGGCGCGATGGCCGCCGTGGGCGCCGCGGAGGAGAAGCCCATCCAGGGGTTCGAGGACACGGCGAGCAACACGGTGAAGAACCGGGTGTGGGAGCCGGTGTCGGACCGCAAGGTGCGGGTGGGCATCGTGGGCTACGGCCTGTGCCGGTTCGGCGCGGCCTTCGGGTTCCAGGACCACCCGAATGTCGAGGTGGCGGCCGTGAGCGACCTGTTCCCCGACCGGTGCGCCGAACTCGCCCGCGCGTGCCGGTGCGCGAAGACCTATCCCTCCCTGGAGGAGCTGGTGAAGGATCCGGACATCGAGGCGGTGTTTCTGGCCACCGACGCGCCCAGCCACTGCCGACATGCCATCGAGGTCTTGAGCCACGGCAAGCACGTCGCTTCGGCGGTGCCCGCGGTCTACGGGTCCCTGGAGGACGCGGACCGGCTGTACGGGGCGGTGAAGGCTTCCGGGCTGAATTACATGATGTTTGAGACGAGCGCGTTCCATGACGACTGTTACGCCATGCGGGTGATCCACCGGGCGGGCGGTTTCGGCGAGCTGGTGTACAGCGAGGGCGAGTATTTCCACTACCTCGACACCCCCCTGGACTCGTACAAGGACTGGCGGAAGGGCTCCCCGCCCCTGTGGTATCCGACCCACTCCACGGCTTACCACGTCTGCGTGTCCGGCGGCGGGTTCACGGAGGTCTCCTGCTTCGGCATGCCGAGCCACATGCCGTACCTGGCCTCGGGCGACAATGCGTACAAGAACGTTTTCGGCACGGAGATCGCGCTGCTGCGCACCACCGAGGGCGGCATGGCGCGGATGCTGATGAGCAAGGACACGCCGGGCCACAACGGGGAAAAGGGCCGCGTGCGCGGGCAGAAGGGCTCCATGACCGGCATGGTCTACGACGGGCTGGCGGACATTTCGCAGTTGGAGCTCGCCAAGCCGCCCCTGCCCCCGGGGGTCGAGGCGGGCGGCCACGGCGGGTCCCACGGCTACCTCTGCGAGGAGTTCGTCACGTCCATCCTCCAGGCGCGGACGCCGCTCATCAACATTGCGTGGGCGCTCAACATGACCGTGGCGGGCATCGTGGCCCACAGTTCCGCGTTGAAGGACGGCGAGCTGATGAAGGTGCCGGTTTACACCCTCTGAACGCCTCTCCCGGCAGGCTACTCCCGGGGAATCACGGCGGCGGCCCAGTTGCCCGGTCCGGGCGCGGTGATTTCCCGTTTTGCGCCGCCTTCCAGCGGCTGGACGGGCCCCCATTCGCCCGAGGCGATGTCAATCCAGTGGGCGCTCATTTGCCCGGCGGCGGCCGAGAGGTCCAGCGTCACCTTGCCCCCGGCGGGGAAATAGAGGGCATAGGCCTTTCCCGGATCGGCGGCCAGGTAGGCCGCATTCGGTTCGCGGTCCGACAGCAGCGCGTTCGCGGCGTGGACGGACCAGAGGGGAATCTTCGACTCCAGTTTGCGGACCGCGCGGAGACACGCAACGGCCTTGTCGTTCAGGCCCAGCCCCGAGTCGGGCCGGTGGAACCGCGCCGAGGCGGCGCCCGCCAGCACATGCCGCCAAAAACGCTCGATGCCGTCCTGGTCGGTGTGGCCGAACTTGTTGCCGTCGGCGCCGTAGGTCTTGATGGTGTTCATGGGACGGGGGTGGGCGGACAGGTATTCGCGGGCGAAGAGGAAGTTGTCCCAGTGTTTTTCCCCGCTGTTGTGGTTGTTCTGGGAGACGTCCACGAAGTCGTAGCGTTCCGGGTGGTCGAAGGTGCGTTTGTGGACGTCGTCCGTGAGTTTCCAGTTGTCCCACATCTCCGTGACGAAGACGGTCCTCCCCTTCTTCGCCGCGCGCTCCTTGATGAACTCCGCCCAGTACCGCCCCCATTCCTCCTCGCCGCTGGTCTCGTTGTCCATGCAGTAGAGCACGTTGCCCCGGCGCAGGGTGTGCTCCAGCATCTTCTCCACAAAGCGCTGCTGGAATTTCAGGACGGCCGTGTTGTTCCGCTGGTTTGGCGTGGTGAAGAAGAAGGGCTGGCGGTTCGTCCCGGGGTGGTCGGGGTAGCGCTCCGCGAACCCGGATTCCTCGTAGGTGTAATTGACGTTGTTCTTCGGGTTGTACGGGTGGATCTGCCAGCGGTCCGCGCCGCCGGTGTCGGTATAGTCGAACCGGTCCCACACCTCGATCTGGACGATGATGCCCCGTTTTTCCGTCTCGCGCAGCATGCGTTCAAAGCGGTCCCAGTACTCCCGGTTCCACTTGCCGAGGTCGTGCTTCCCGTCCTTCCCCTGCTTGAAGGGATAGACCTCGAAGCCCCTGTCCTTCCGGTCGCTCATGGTGTTGCGGATGAGGTTTCCCCCCGCCGCGGCCAGCCGGTCCAGCTGGGCGATGAGCTCCTTCTCCGGCCACTGGAACAGGTTGTCGTCGTCGCTGCCGCCGACCAGCAGCACCGGCCTGTCGTTGTACGCCCAATACCAGGGATTCTCCCCCCAGGGATGGACGCTCTTGTCCGCGCCGCGGGCCGGTGGGACCGCCAGCAATGCGAGGACCACGAAGATGCCGGTTCTGAAGAGGTGCCTCATGCGGGAGACCTTCCGTTGCTGGGTCATTCAGTGATGGACGCGAGCATGAGTTTCGGGTCCACGGCGAGCGGGTCCACGGCGAGGGCCTGCTCAAAGCAGGCGCGGGCCTGGTCTTTTTCGCCGAGGCCGAGATGGCCGAGGCCCTGGAGGTAATGGGACGACACCCGCAGGTCCTTACGGGCAAGCTCGCGCTCGAGCAGGAAGGTGCGGCCCGTGTGCTCCTCCTCCACGGTCACGGTGATGTTCCGGCCGTCCTTGGCGGGGGCGAGGCGCTTTTCGCCGTCCTCGATGAGCTGGCGGAAGCGCTTCTCGATCTCGTCGGCGCTGTGGCCCAGCTCGCGCGCGGCGAGGGCCTTGAAATAGCCGATCTCGGGGAAGTCGCCGGCGCCCCAGCCCTGCGGGGGCGTGTAGTCGAGCATGGCGGTGAAATGGCCGCGCGCGGCCTCCGCGTCGCCGGCGAGGCGCTGGTTGACGCCGAGGTAATAGTGGGCGATGCCGGTCTTTCCGTTGCGCTCAGCCTCGAGGTTGGCGGGGAACTCCATCGCCTTGAGGAACAGGGCCTCGGCCTCCCGGTGGCGGCCCGCGTTCATCTCCCCGATACCCTTCTGGAGGTGGGCGTCAAACCAGTGGACGTGCGGGTTAAAGGTGGCGCCCTCCTCGATGTGGTAGCGCATGGCGGTGAGCAGTTCGATGGCGCGGTCGTACTCGCCCCGGAAGACCGCCAGCTTGACCTCCATGAGCTGGATGTCCACGATGTCCCTCCCCATCTCCCCGTACTCGGCGAGGAACTCCGCGAGCTGTTCCGGCGTCAGGCTCGCGTAGGACATGTACAGGTCCGCCTCGGCAAAGTAGCGCTTCTCCTTCGGGTCCATCGAGATGGCCGTCATGATGTTGTCCAGTGCCTCCGGGAGCCGGTCGAGGTGGTTGGCCTGGAGGTAGGCGAGGTTGCGGTAGACGATGGCGTCCTTCAACCCGTTCTCCAGCGCGGCCTCCCAGCAGGCGACGGCCTCGGCGTGGCGGAAGTTGGCGAGGAGGTTGCCCAGCAGGTAGTGCGCCTTGGCATCGCCGGGGTTTTCGGACAGGGCGAAGCGCAGCGCACGCTCGGACTCCTCGCCGTAGGGGAAACAAAGGTCAATGGACAGCCCGGCGGCTTTCTTCAGGGCGGCGGCGGCCTCCTCTCCCCTGCCCGCATGGTCCAGATAGAGCGCGAGATGGTAGTGCGTCATTGGGTTTTCGGACAGCGCGGCGTCCGGCGACGCCGCAGCGAGGCCCATGAACTCCACCGCCTCCCCGAAGCGGCCCGCGGCGGCGTAGCGCGCCGACGTCTCGATGTAGTTGTACGGCTCATTGCGCAGGCACCGGGCGAGCCGGTTTGCCCACTCCCCCGCTGTCGTTCCCGTGTCGGCGGTGTCGGCGAGGAGGCGCAGCTCGTTCAGGGCGGCGAAGCAGAGCGGGTCCACCTCCAGCGCCTGGCGGGCGGTCTCCGCGGCGGCGGCGGCGTTTCCGAGCGTCCGCAGGACGAGCGCCTTGACGCAGAGGGCCTCGACGTTCTGCGTGTTGGCGCGGACGGCGCGTTCGGCGTTGTCCAGCGCCTTTTCCCCCTTCCCCCGCGCGGCCTCCGCCTGCGCGGCGAGGGCGTACCCCGCCGAGGTCCACGGGTAGTCCCAGGTGGCGCGGTAGAGCAGTTCCAGCGCGTCGTCGGTGCGGCCCTGGCGCAGGCGGCACACGCCGAGGTAGAAGAGCGCGGTGGCGTCCTGCGCCTTCTTGTGGTTGTCCGTGACCACGCCCACGGCGCGCGCGAGGTGCTCCTCGGCTTTGGCCAGCTCGCCGCGCTTCAGGAACACCAGCCCGGTCTGGGTGTTGGCGGGCACATGGTCCGGCTCCAGGGCGAGGGCGGCCTCATAGTACTTCATGTAGTCGAAGTTGGTGTTTCCGAACTGCTCCAGCTTGAGGCCCGCGTAGAAAAGCGCCTGCGCGGTCTTGTATTCGCGCGGGTCCAGCGGGTCCTGGTAGGTCTCCGGGAACGGCTCGTTTTTCGCGGGCGGCTTCTGCCACGCGAGAAGCTCCCGGCCCTTGGCGTCGAGCACCTGCACGCGGAGCTCCTCCAGGCTCTCCGCGCCGCCCGCAGGAACCTCGCGGGCATAGGGCTTGTCCGGGGCGAGGTCCGCGGTGTCCGTAAAGACGGTGTCCTCCCCGCGCCGCAGCACGATCTGGACGCCCCGGAACGCCGCCGTGGCGTTGAGCTGGAGCTGCGCCAGGCCCTCTTTCAGGTCCAGGTTGAGGGCGAAGTCGCGGGTGGCCTCCTTGATGCCGTCCAGCCCCTTGATCCCGTAGAGGTACATGTCGCCGTATTTCGTCTCGAAGGGGGCGACGAAGTTGTAGTCCGGCTGGTTGTCCGAGTAGAAGCCCATCATCAGCTCGGCGTAGGGCCCGTCCTCGTCCGTGAGCTTCGTGTCCCACACCTCCTGCACCTCGTTCTTCCCCCAGTTCCAGAGCTTCTTCCCCTTGAAGATGCGGTGGTCGCCGACGAGGGCGATGCCCGCGCCTTTGCCGTGGTCAATGCCGCCCATGAAGTCCTGCGCGGTCTTGGTGACGAAGAACGAGACGGGCTGGCGGGTTTCCTTCCACCACGAGAGATCCTCGCCCTTTGTGTAGTCCACGGACTGGTACACCTGGTTCAGCACGGGCCACCGGGTGAACTCCGTGACGTAGTGGAAGTTCATCATCTCCACGTCCGGCGGGAAGACGAACTGGTAGGAGTCGTTCACATGGACCGCCACATTGGCGAAGCACAGCGCGGGGTATTCGTAGGGCGTCACGTTCATGCTCTTGAACGTGATCTTCACATAGGCCCTCCCCGGTTCCAGCGTCATGCCCGTGAGCCAGCGCGTCTGGCTGCGCTTCTCATACTCGCCCACCCAGACCGTTTTGCTGCCGTCCGGGTTCTCCACGACCGTGTGGTCCACGTCCAGGAGGCTGGTGGCCCGGTGGTGGTGCGGCGTGTTCCACTCCACCCCGCCGGAGGTCCACGCGCCGAGGGTGCCTATGAGCGCGGGCTTCACCACGCGGTTGTTGTAGACGATCTGGTAGCCGTTGGTCTTGTCCACGGCGTAGTACATCCGCCCGCCCATCTCCGGCGTGACGCAGATTTTCAGGTACTCGTTCTCCAGGACGACGGCCCGGTACTCCCGGTCCGCCTTCTCCGCCGACTGCACCCCGTAGAACGGGTACGGGTAGACATGCTTCTCCGCGAGCTGCACCTCCTCCGGCCGGAAAAACAGCGGAATCCGGTCCGGCGCCTCCGTCGGGTAGGTGGGGAGCACCATCGTCTCCTCCGACACCGACACCTGCGCGGAGCACAGGGTGCCGGTCGAGACCAAAGCAAGCAGCAGCGTCGCGGCCATGGGGCGGTTCCTTCTCGGTTGAAGGGGCATTATTCCGGCGGCGGAACGGGGATGTCAACCGGCCGGGGGGGAGAAGTGACATAGGGAAAACAAACAAGGCATTACAAACCAAACAATTCCTTGGCATTGTGAGCAGAATGTGATAGCATGTTATTTGTAGGGGGTTGTGGCTAGATGGTTTTGGCGCTCGGGTCGCGTCCCCGCGTTGCCCTATCCCCCGGGCGGGCGCGCACGGGCATAGGATCGATGCAACGAAAGAGCGAGAAGAAGAGATTGACAAACGTATTGCTACCGGCTACACTGGCGCGGCCGGGGCGTGGAGGCCATCGGCAGTTTCAACAACGGATGGGACATCCCGAAACAGGAGGCCCAAGTATGACTGGTGATCGCGTGACACCGGACCGCGAACTGCTGGCTGAGCTTTGCACCAAGCACGGAATGAAGATCGAGGTGATCGAGGAGTTGCTGAAGGTCGAGAAAGAATACCAACTGCGAGACCGCAGGCATGGCATCTATGACCGGCTCAAAGAGACGATTCAGACCAACATTGCGCCCCAAGAACGGATGGACTAGCCGCAGCCAACTGCGGGGAGCATGGCTATGAGCCTTGAGAACGCGAAGAACAATCTTGACGCCTTCCGCGAGTTCGCAGAGGAAGCTGTGGGGAACGGGCAGGACGCTGGCGACCTGAGGGTCAAGAAGGCGCAGTTCCAAGCGGTGCAGAATACTATACGGCGGCTGAAGCAGCGGGGGATACCGGTTCCCGATGGACTCAAGGACGAGAAACTCTCGCTGACGAAAGCCGTTGGTGAGTTGGAGCGGGATTCGGGCATAGACCAGGTCTACGAGACGCTACTTGACATCGTTGAGCAGCTTCGGCGGATCTGCAAACGTCGACCGCACAATGAGCTCTACATGCGATCCAGAGAGTGGAAAATCCAGAGAGCATCGCTGGAAGTGCTTCGGAAAGAGATCACGCGTGTGCTGGAGGAGGTAGGTGGCAGTGGGCATGAGCGCGAGGTGATGGCCAGAATCGAGGCACGCCTTAAAGGGAAGTTCACCGAGGCAGACCTTGAACTTCCGAAAGGCAATCCGCTGCGTTGGCAAGGAAACGTTCGGCGCGGGTGGCGTCGGACGATCGATGACGGCATATTGACAACAGAATCAAGGAGAAGCACGTGGACGTTGGCGAAATGAAACAACGCACGGGCCAACTCACGGACCAGCTCCTTGAGCTTGCGTGTGCCGTTCATGACCTCTTGAGCGGGCCCGACACTGAAGCGAAGCGCGAGCAGCTTCGGGCGATATGTTCATCGATACGCCAGCTGGAGAAACGAGACGTGCCGGTGCCGGACGACCTACGACGGATCAAGACCGATCTGACTGCCTCGCTGGCCGTGGTTGACGAGGCACAAGTGGTCAAGGATCTCCTGCAGAAGCAGCTTCTCGACGTTCTTGAGATGCTGGGCATTTCGGTTGGTTCAAGTTCTGGCTCACGCTCAGGGGACCGAAGACGAGTTACCCTGGCCGATCTTATGCAGGCTGGCGTACTTCAAGATGGGACACGAATAGTGCATCGCACCAAGCGCAGTGGGCATGTAAATCATGGATACATCCGTAGCCCGGGAGTGGTGGAACTGACCATTGACGGTGCCAAGAAGAAGTTCGACACACCATCAGCTGCGGGCCAGGCCTTTACCGGCGGCAGCACGGACGGCTGGGTGTATTGGGCAGTTGTGAGTGACAACGGCGAGGATGTGCCCTTGAAGAACTACCGGGAACGGTTTCTGAAGGAAGCCAATGCATGAGATTCCTGAAACTGATTATCGAGGGTTACAAGTCGTTTCAGTTACCGACTGAGATTGACTTCACCAAGGGGCGGGATGAACCCGGTCGAAACGTCTATCTGATCGGCGGCATGAACGGCGCCGGTAAGACATCTGTCCTTGAAGGTATACACCTCTGCCTCTACGGCCAGAAGAAGAAGGATGTCATTCTCAAAGCCATCAACCGAGCTGAGTTGTTAAAGGGCAATGCAGCATGTTTGTTTGAGCTGCACTTCGAGACAGACGAGGGCAATACGGTCATTGTCAAGAGGTCCTGGCAAGCGGTCCTGGCAAGCGGGTGCCATATGCGACCTGATGGCTTAGAAGAAAAGCTGACGGTCATTAAGGACGGCAAGCGAGTAACCGTTGCCAGCCCGCAGATGTGGCAGGACTACCTCGACGCGACCATCCCGCAGGGGATCACGCAGTTTTTCTTCTTTGACGGCGAGAAGGTCCAGGAGATGGCGGCCGACGAGCACGCGGCCTACAAGCTGCGCTCGTCAATGGAAGCGGCCCTGGGGATCGGCTTTGTGCGAAGGTTGATCGACGACCTGAAGCACTTGCGCGATGAGGAACGTCGCAATCGCACGGACATCAGCGACGAAGACATTCGGCTCAAAGAGAACGAGCTGCAGATTCATCGGCGCAAGAAGGACAAACTGGAAACACAGCGAGCAGAGATCAACGAATATATCGAGCAATTCAGCAAGGAGCTGGATGAGCGGAAGAAGCGGTTCTCATCTCTCTTCGGCTTCGATCCGGACAGCATAGAGGCAACCAAGGACAAGGAGCGACGACGCGTACAGTTGTCGTCTAAGCTATCCGAGGTCGAGCACAGAGCAAGAACACTCGCCGAGCAGTCACTTCCATTGGCGTTGCTTGGCCGTCACTTCGACCCCCTCCGTTCACAGATCGAGGCAGAGTCGGAACGGCGGAAGCAAGCCGCAGTTCGTGACGTTGCAGAGGATCTGAGCAACGCTGTCGCCGAGGCAGTTCGTGATTTTGAAGCCACTGAGCGCCAAGCACCTTTGGGTGAAGCCGAATACCGCGTTCTTCGGGACAGAATCGCTGGGGTTGTGCGCCAGTTCGGCCCTGGCAAAGACGCCCGTCAGTCCGTGGTCGCCCTCCTAAACCTTTCTGAGACGGCAGCCGCAAGGGTTCTGGTCCGTATCGAAGAAGTCGAAGGCGCGTGGAATGGGGAATTCGAGCGGCTGCTGGCCGAGCACCAGGAGATCCGCCACAGGCACGAGGAAGTCGAGCGGGACATCGGTGCGGCAAAAGTCAGTGACGATGAGCAGGAGTTGTTCGCTCAGCTGCAGACCGAGATGGAGAACTACTCAACCCAGATCGGCCGTAAGCGGGAGGAACTGCGACAGACCGATGAGGAACTCTCTCGTGTGAACGACATCATCACGACACGCGAGCGGGAACTGGACATGCTCTATCAGAGGCATTGTGGGGCCAAGGAGCACGCGGCATTCTTGGCTCAGACCGAGAAAGCGATGGAGCTTCTCACCGCCTATATGAAAGCCCTCCGGCGGATGAAGATCGGTCGCCTGAAGGCCAGTACCACGGAGATGTACAAGCGGCTGGCCAGCAAGGGCGATCTGATTTCCGATATTGAGATTGACCCAGACACCTACCTCATCACGATTCGTGATCACCAAGGTCATGTCGTGCAGAAGCAAAATTTGTCTGCGGGCGAGAAGGAAGTCTTCGCCATATCACTCCTCTGGGGCCTTGCGCAGACGTCTCAGCTGCCGCTTCCCATCGTGATCGATACTCCCTTGTCCCGCTTGGACAGTACTCACAGGGACAGGATCGTCTCGAACTACTTCCCGGAGGCAGGCCATCAAGTCGTTGTCTTGTCCACGGATACCGAGGTTGACCAAGACTACTACCGTCAATTGGAGCCTTATGTTCAGCATGCCGTACACCTTCTGTTCGACAAGCACCGTGAGATGACCACTGTCCAAGAAGGCTACTTCTGGAGAACACACTGATGGCTGACCGACTCTTCACATCCTCGGATGCTGAGATGACACTCTCAGCCCTGCGACACGTTACAAAGATCGAGTATGCCGCTCTCGCACGCCTTGCGCTGTGCTATTCGCTGTCCAAGGCAGGCGACCAGGTTCCTCGGTCGGTCGACGGCACCGGCAAGGAGATCAGACTGGTCAGTTTGTTCGGCGGCGATGACGTCACGATCCGAACGCTTGTCAACTTCATCTATGGCCGACTCGTAGACGACGATGAACTTGCCGCCGGTATTTCTGCTTCGGTCCTCAAGGATCATGTCGATAATGGATTGAGGCTCATGTCAGTGATGTTCAGGGAAAGTAGCCAAGATCCGGACGTTATGCTGCAGCGCCTGTCAAGTGAGGCTCGGGTTGATTCTACGAAGCGCACTCGTGGCATATACGAACTAGACATAACGATTGGAACCCACGAGCTGAACAATGAGCGCCTAATTATCCAGATCAACAATACTCAGCGACACGCAAATTCACACCTCGCAATCATGGGCAAGCCGGGCACCGGAAAAACGCAGTTTCTGCTCAAGGTCCTAGCCGACCTTCGGGATCAATCCCGTTTCCGGACGAATTTCGTGGTGTTTGACTATAAGGGCGACATCTCAGCAAACGAACGGTTTGTCGACTTAACGCGAGCAACGGTGTACAGGCTCCCTGAGCAGCAACTCCCGGTTAATCCATTCATTCTTGATGAGTATTCCGATAATGCGATCATGATTTCGACTCGCGAGAAGGCCGACTCCTTCGGTTCGATTAGTCCGCACTTCGGTGTTGTTCAGAAAGGAAGTCTCCATGAGGTGATTCGCCGGGCTTATGATTTGCGATCTGCCAGGCAACCGCGATTTCCAGACTTTCGCGAGGTCTTCGAAATTGCGCAAGCCATGTACGAAGAGGAAAACAAGCGAGACGATAGCCTGATCGCGATTCTCCGCGATCTCTCGTCCTTCCACCTCTTTTGGGAGCACGGAAATGACGCTGCGCTGATTGAGCGCGTTTCGGAGCGAACAATGATCGTTGATCTCCACCGCCTTCCGGTGTTGAAGGAGCTGGTGGCCTACCTGGTTGTCGAGCGACTTTACAAAGAAATGACCGCGCTGCCCGACAGCCAGACCAAGGATGGACGGCGCGAACTCCGAACGGTGCTTGTTATCGACGAGGCGCACAACTACCTGCACCAGAAGAACCCCTTCCTTCAGCGTATCATCCGCGAAGGCCGATCAAAGGGCGTAGTGGTATTTTTCGCTTCGCAATCACCCAATGACTACACGCAGAAGTTTTTTGACTTCAAGGAACTGCTCGAGTTCTCGATGATTTTCCAGTGCGAAGGTGTGTCGTCTGCTGCGATCCAGGATCTCCTGGGCTGTTCCGTAAGGACGGCGAAGGATCTGCAGGTTGAGCTTGCCCGCCTGCTTCCGTTCCAAGTGATCTCCAAGGGTCTCGGCGAGGACGATGAATACACCCGGTTCAAGGCCGACGCCTTTTACCAGGCATACCGATAAGCAGGCAGAGTAGCGTTTATCCCGCGCAGAGGTAATAGCGATGCTGAGAGTCGTTCGGCTAGAGTTTCTCCTAGGGCGCCATTAAGATTCACCGCGTAACTGCTGGTATGTGTCAGATCGTGGGCATTCCGACAAGAGAGTGCCGGGGCGGCTCGGGGCGTTGGCGGGAACGAGATTGCCGCGCTTCGCTCGCAATGACCGTGAATATCAATGTCATCGCGAACCCCAGACCGCTGCGGGATTTCCCGCACGCCGCGCGGACTTGGGCTATACTCTTTCCCGAAACCCGTTGGAGCCCCGACCATGATGCCCGCCAGAACAGTGTCCGCGATGGTGTTTGGCCTCTTGGCCGTTTTGCTGGGAGGCGTGTGCTCGCCTGCGGCCCCGGCCGCGTCGGCGCTCACCCGCGCCGACATTGAGGCGGACTGGGCGCGGCAGGCCGAGGTGCGGCGGCCGCAGGCCGCACCGACGCCCGGGCTGGACGCAGCCGGGGGGTGCGACGGCGTCATCAACGGCAAGTGGGGGTTTCACACGGCGCATGAAAAGCTGCCGTGGTGGCAGGTGGACCTGGGCGCGGAAACGCGCGTCGGGCGGGTGCGTCTGTACAACCGCTGCGACGGGTTCGCCGGGCGCGCCGCGTCCTTTCTCCTGCTCGCGTCGCCGAACGGCGTGACGTTTCGGGAGGTCTACCGCCACGACGGGACGGTTTTCTTCGGCCATTCCGACGGCAAGCCGCTGGAGGTGGACCTGGACGGGGAACCCGCGCGGTTCCTGCGCATCCAGCTTCCCGGCGAGGACTACCTGCATCTGGACGAGGTGGAGGTGTTCCCGACGGGGTCGGAAGTGAACGCCGCGCTGGGGAGGCCCGCGACGCAGAGCAGCGTCAGCGAGTGGTCCTCCGCGCATAGGGAGGCGGGGGATTCGCTGCTGGACACTGCGGCGGTCATCGCGCGGGGCCGCGCGCTGGCCGGGAACCTGCGCACGCTGGACGCGGACGCGGGGGCTGAACTGAGGCGGTTCGAGGCGGCGGCGGCGCGCGCCGAAGCCCTTCCATCCGACGCCTCCCCCAAAGACCGAGAACAGGCGAAGGAAAAACTGCTGTGGGCGGTGCGGGCACTTTCGTTCAAGAACCCGCTGCTGGACTTTGATGACATCCTGTTCGTGAAAAGGGCGCCCACGCTGTTTCCGCATGTTTCCGACCAGTATTACGGCTGGTTCTCGCGGGGCGGCGGGGGAATCTACGTGCTTTCCGGGTTCAAGGGGGAGCATCCCCGCGTGCGCTGTCTGACCGAGGGCTGGCCCGAGGGCAATTTCCTGCGTCCCGACCTGTCGCATGACGGCGCGCGGGTGCTCTTCGCCTACTGCCGCCATTATCCCGACCTGGCCGAGACGGCGGACAAGACCGACCGCGACGCCCTGCCGGAGGACTCCTTCTACCACCTGTACGAGATGGACCTGAACGGGGGCGGGGTGCGCCAGCTCACGCGCGGGCGGTACAACGACTTTGACGGACGCTATCTGCCAAACGGCGACATTGTGTTCTGCTCCACCCGCAAGGGCGTCAGCCTCCAGGCGGACCGCGACAGCGCGGCGGCCACCCTTGCGGCGACCCAGCCGGAGAGCTTTGTGCGCTGCGGCGGCGACCTGAAGCGGCCCGTGCCGGTGTTCACCCTGCACCGCATGGACCCCGACGGGGGGAACCTCTGCGCCATCTCCGCGTTCGAGAACTTCGAATGGACCCCCGCCGTCGCCGCAGACGGCCAGGTCATCTACGCGCGCTGGGACTACATAGACCGGTTCAACGGGCACTTCATGAGCCTGTGGTCCACGCGGCCCGACGGGACCAACGCGCAGCTCGTCTATGGCAACTTCACCACGCGTCCCCAGTGCGTTTTCGAGGCGCGGCCCGTGCCCGGCTCGCGCCGCCTCGTGTTCACCGCCACGGCGCACCACTCCATCACCGGCGGGTCGCTTGTGCTGCTTGACCGCGCCCTCGGCACGGAGTTCGAGGCGCCCCTGGAGCGGATCACGCCGGAGGTCTGCTTTCCCGAGACCGAGGGCAGCCCCTCCAGCTACTACGCCGGGCCGTGGCCCCTGTCCGAGGACCATTACCTCGTGTCGTGGTCCGACCGGCCCCTGCCGCCCCACACCTACATGAAGCCCGGCGACCCGCGCAACCCGCCCAACGCCTCGGGACTCTATCTCTACGACCGCTTCGGCAACCTCACGCTGCTCCACCGCGACCCGGACATTTCCTGTGAGATGCCCATTCCCCTGAAGCCCCGGACCGCGCCGCCCGTCGTCGCCGACACCGTGGACTGGGCGGCCCCCAAGGACGGGACGTTTCTCCTGCAGGACGTTTACCGCGGCCTGGGTCCCGGGGTGGCGCCGGGGGAGGTGGACCGCCTGCGCGTGGTGGCCGTTGTCCCCAAGGTGCAGCCCTTCATGAACCAGCCGGTGCTCGGCGTGTCCGCCGAGGACACGGGCAAGTTTGTGCTCGGCACCGTGCCCGTTGAGGCCGACGGTTCCGCGCACTTTGCGACGCCCTCCGGGGTGCCGGTGTTCTTCCAGGCGCTGGACCGCGCCGGGCGCGCCCTGCGCACCATGCGCACCCTCACCTACGTCCAGCCCGGGCAGACGCTGGGCTGTGTCGGGTGCCATGAGTCCCGCGACTCCGCCCCCGCCCCGCAGCGCAGTTTCCTCGCCGCGCGGCGCGCCCCGTCCCGGCTCCGCCCCGAGCCCGACGGCGCGTGGCCCCTGCGCTACGACACCCTGGTGCAGCCCGTGCTCGACCGGGCCTGTGTGCAGTGCCACCGTCCCGGACACGACGATGTCCGGGCCGCCAACCTGGACCTGACCCCCGAGAAGTCCTACGACACCCTGATGGGCTACGCCGAGGAGGACCTCAAGAAGCTGGCCTTCGAGCGCGATTACTCTGAAACGGGGGACAGCCCCTCGCTGAAGAGCCGGCTCATGGCGCTGCTGACCGCCGACGGCGGCCACGCGGGGGTGCGCCTTGAAAAGGACGACCTCTACCGGCTGAGCCTCTGGATGGACACCTACGCCCACCGCCAGGGGGCCTTCAGCGAACAGCAGGAGGCGGAGCTGGTGGCCTTCCGGAAGTCCCTCTCGGGCCTGCTTCAGGAGTAGTCCGCAGAGCGCGGAGACACGGCAGTTTCCCGGCATGTGATCCGCAGATGACGCAGAGGGGCGCAGATGAAGGGAAGCCCGAAGGTTCGGGTGCTCCCCCTTGCCTACGCCCTCCAGAGCGTCTTCCGGCATGTTTCCCCTGAAGAACACGTCATTCGATGCATCACACACGGCACATGGGGAATGCCAAAAAAAAGACGGCCCCCGGACGGCAATAACGCGTCCGGGGGCCGGGGAGGGGTTATTTCGGCCAGACTTTCAGGGAGAGGTCCCCGCCCTGGGGCTGCTCGAAGGGGCCGGGGAAGGGGTTGTCGAGGTTCCGCTTGGCGCCGAAGTGGTCGGTGTCCATCGTGAGGGGGGATCCGTCGCGGTTTTCGTAGGGGAGGTCCGGCACGACGGCCTTGCCGAGGCGCTCGGTGGTGACGGGCTTGCGGGTGTTCTCTTTGGCCCAGGCGGCGTCCATCTTGCCCTCCAGCCAGACCGCGCCGTCCTTCTCCACCAGGCGGAACGCCGGGTCGAAATCCTTCACGACCAGCGGGTTCTTCTCGTCCTTTGCGGGGCGCGCGCCGTCGAGGTGGACGTTGTCCTCGATGAACATGGGGAGGCGGGCCTTGTCATAAACGAGGAGGCTGGCGCGGCCCGTGAGGAGGTTGTTGAGGAAGCGGTCGTCCCCGGCGGGGTTGTCGTGGAGGCCGGCGACCTCGGTGGAGTGGGCCTTGTGGAACGGCGTGAGGCGCGCGTCGTACTCGTGCATGCGGAAGTCGCCGGTGAAGAGGTTGTGGGCGTAGGCCCCGCCGCGCGACACGTCGAGCAGGGAGGTGGCGGACAGGAAGATGTTGTTGTCCACAACGAAGGGGCCGTGGTCCACCTCCATGAAGAGGTCAATGGGGTTGTCGTACAGCAGGTTGGAGGAGACGCGGGTACCCTGGGCCATCCAGTCGAGCCAGATGCCGAAGGAGCCGTTGCGGTGGATGCGGTTGTCCTTGATGATGACGTCAATGGCGCCGTGGAGCTTGATGCCCGCCATCTCCGCGCCGGTGAACAGGGCGCGGATGTGGATGTCGTGGATGTGGTTGCCCGTGATGGTGCTGAATACGGCGCCCATGCTGCCCACGATGCCCGTCTGCTCGCAGTGGGAGATGTGGTTGTCGCGGACGACGTGGTGGCCGATGTTTTCGCCGCTCCAGCTGCGGGCGGTGGCGCGTTCGATGGTCTTGACGTAGCCCTCGGCGGTGTCGGCGGAGGTGTTGTCAAACTCGTCGCCGTGCTTGCCCAGCGCGACGCCGCAGCACACGGAGTGACTGATTGTATTGTTTTCGATGATCCAGCCCTTGCTCCAGTTCGTGCCGATGATCGCGATTTGTTCGGCCGTCGGGGGCGCCCACTGCGTGGCCGCCTGGCACAGGGTGAACCCGCGCACGGTGAGGTAGTTCCTGCCCGTCTCCTTCGGGTAGAACACGGCGCGGCGCACGTTGATCTCCGTCAGGCGCTCGTTGGGGTTGACGTTGGTGAACTGCGCCCAGATCGTCGTGGTGTCCGCCTCGACCTGGGCCTTCCACAGGCGCGGCTCCGCCTCAACGGGGCGCGCGCTTCTGCTTTTGAAGACCAGGAAGACGGTCTTTTTCCCCTCCTGCGGGGTGATGTCCGCCTTGAAGGTGCGCCAGTCCTGCCACTCGCCGGTGTTGGGCACGGGCCGCGTGCCGATGAGCGCGCCGTCCGGCGCGTCCAGCCGCAGCTCGATGATGCCGCCCGAGGAGGCCGACGCCGCGCGGATGTCCAGCACCGACGTCCCCTTCCCGAAATCCACGCCCTCATACTTCAGCCAGTGGCCGTGCTGGATGAAACCGACGCACTCGCCGCCCTCCGAGCAGGGCGCGTTCTGCGTGCCGTTCTTCGCCGTGAACGCGGTGACGGGAATCTTGTCGCCGCCCTTCGGCTGGAGCCACGCCACGTTCAGGAGATAGTCCAGTCCCGCCTGCTGGAGCCACGCGGGGACCGTGCCCGCCGGGGCCAGCGCCTCGTCCAGTGTGGCCGCCTCAATGAGCCATTCGCCGTCGAGATAGACCGCGCCGGTGTGGTGTTCCCGGTCTTTCGGGGTGAACCAGTCGCCGCGGATGAGGTCCGCGTAGGGGTTGTAGTCCCCGAAGAGGCTGTTGGGCACCGTCACTTTCCAGGTGTCGTTCTGGACCTTCTCCCAGCCCGTGACCACCTCCGAGCCCTTCACCGCCACCTTCTCCCCCGGCGCGGCCTGGTAGGTGATGCGCTTCGCGTCGGACTCGCCCCCGCGCGGCGGGTTTACCCACTCGCGGTAGACCCCCTCATGCACCGTGACCGTGTCCCCCGGCTGCGCCAGCGCGGCGGCGGCGGAAATGGTCCGCAGCGGCGCGGCGGCCGAGCCGTCGTTGGTGTCGTTGCCGGTGACTGCGACGTGGTACTCGCGGTCTGCGGCGGCGTTGAGGCACAGCGCGGCGGTGAGGCTGAGCAGGCAGGCGGGGAATGCGGTCTTCATGGGGCGGGTCTCCTGTTTGCGGCTAGGATAATGAAGAGCGCGGAAGTTGTCAACAAGCGCGCGGTGGTGGACGGAGTGGACTGGGTGGACTGGGTGGACGGGGTGGACGGGGTGGACGGAGAAAGCAATCGGACCGATCGGTCGGATCGGACGGATCCGTCGGATTTTCTTCGTGAGTCGGACAAGTCGGACGGGTCCGACCTGTCCGACAAGTCCGACCTGTCTCCTGCTCTTCCCCTAGACCCTAAACCCCAGACCCTAAACCCTACCCTTGCGCAGCGCGCCTCCTTCCGGTACACTGTCGGTCCGGCCATAGGGGCCGCAACATGGAGGTGTTTCCCGTGAAAAAGCAGTCAGTCGGTCAGATGGGGGTGTGCAGTTGGTCGCTTCAGGCGGCAGGGCCGGAGGAGCTGGCGGAGAAGGTGAACGCCCTCGGGCTGAAGAAGGTGCAGATGGGCCTGACACCGCACCGGGACGACCCGGGCGCACTGGACGGGGTGCAGGAAATCCTCGCCGCGGCGGGGATTGAGATTGTGTCGGGCATGTACTCGACCGTGGGCGAGGACTACACGACCCCGGCCACGATCCGCGTGACGGGCGGCGTGGTGCCGGATGCGCACTGGGAGGAGAACCTGCGGCTGGCGCGGGTGACCGCCGCAACGGCGGGGAAAATGGGCCTGACCTGTGTGAACGCCCACGCGGGCTTCCTGCCCCACGACCCGGCGGACCCCACCTTTGAGAAGCTCTGCGAGCGCGTGGTGACGCTGGCGGAGGTCTTCGGCGAGCACGGCGTGACGCTGCTCATGGAGACGGGGCAGGAGTCGGCGGAGACGCTGCTGGCCTTCCTCGCCGAGATGCACGGGCGCGGCGCGAAGAACATCGCCGTGAATTTCGACCCGGCGAACATGATCCTCTACGACATGGACGACCCGATTGACGCGCTGCGTGCGCTGGTGCCGCATGTGCGCCAGGTCCACGTGAAGGACGCCAAGCGCACGAAGGTCAAGGGCGACTGGGGTGAGGAGGTGGTCGTCGGCACCGGTGAGGTGGACTGGGTGGCCTTCGTCCGCATCCTCGCCGAGGCGGACTTTGAAGGCGGCTTCATCTTCGAGCGCGAGGCCGGCAGCGACCGGGTCTGCGACATCGCCAAAGGCATCACCGCCCTCACCGCGGCCATCAACGAGGTGAATGGCTAGTCCGATCCTCCGCTACCGCTCGATACCTGCGGGCTTCCGTCCGATGACCCGCGTCCAGGCCGGGCGGTCGAGGGACTGGAGGTCGCGGCGCGGGGTTTTCCAGGCCTTGGCTGCGGCATCGCGGACCAGGGCGCGCACTTTCCGGTAGTCGGGGTCCGTGCGTCCCGTGTAGACCTTCTTCCCGCAGGCGCCGCCGAGGGGCGCGGTGAGGAAGCGGCTGCGCTCGGGGCGTTCCAGGTCAATCCAGTCCGTCCGGGTGATCTTTTCCACCTCATGGCATGTGGCACAGCGGCGTTCATGCAGGCCGCGCAGGGCGGCGGTGAGGGCCTTGTCCTGGGCGGGGTCGTAGGCCGGGCGCGCGGGGCGCTTGTTCACAAACCGGTCGTGGTAGGGGGCGTTGGCGTCTATCCACATGGCCAGCCGGAGCCGCTCATCGGCGGACAAATCCACCTCCCCCCCGTGGGTGGTGTCGTCGAGGGCAGTGAACAGTTTGCTCTTGCGCGCGCCGTAGGCGAGGGGCGGCGTGATGCTGGCGTCCTGCGCCCGCGCGGGGGACAATGACACGAGCCCGTTCGTGATGATGGTCTCGAAGGCCCGGTTGTGGCCGTAGCCGGGGATTTCCTCGTCGTGGGACGTGAGGCCGCCGGAGAAGTCCAGCCCGCCCGCCGGGCTGAGGCCGTCGTGGCACCGGACGCAGTGCGCGTCGAGCACGGGCTGGATGTCGCGCAGGAAACTCACGGGCCGGTCCCCCCAGGGCGCGGGGAGCATGTCCTCCGGGGCCGCCGCCAGGGCCGTGCCGGAGCGCACCGGGGGCATCACCTGCGATCCCGCGCGGGTTTCGTGGCAGCCCACGCAGCCGCGCATTTCCCCGGGCTGGAAGCTGATGAACGAGCGCATGCGGCGCAGTTCCAGGCGGTCCTTGTCGAGGAGCTGGAAGTACACCGCCGTGTCCGCGGGCACGCGGAAGTGGGCGCTGCCGTCGGGGTGGACGGGCACGTCGCCGAGGATGCGGACGGGGGTCCAGTTGGTGAGGTTCTTCCACTCCGCGCCCGGGCCGCCGTAGCGGTGGTCCTCGCCGTAGCGCTGGCCGCCGCGCGTGTTGTCGTAGGGCCAGCCGACGGGCTCGGCCACGCGGAGGTAGCGCACGTCCTCCGGGGCGATCCCCTCGCTGCCCTGGGCGACGTTCTTGATGTGGCACTCCGCGTAGTCTTTCTCTTCGTCTATCTGGTCGGGGAGCACCGTGGGCAAGGGACGCGGCCGCAGGGGGACGGGGTCGAAGCACGACAGCGCCGGGTCGCGGTAGAGCAGCTCCTTGTTTCCGTGCACGTCCACGACATACAGGCCGTATCCGGCGGGCTCGCCGGGGTTCTCGCTGTGGCTGAACGCGGCGAGGAAGGTCTGTTCCGAGAGCGCCCAGGGGGTGCTGTAGAAGCCCGCCGGGTCGTCGGTGCCGCCCTCGGGCACGGGCACGCCGTCCATGCCGCCCTCCGGCGGCATGAGGTGCGGGCTGACGATGCCGATGCCCTGCGGCTCGTTCACGCCGCGGCCGTGGTCCACGATGACCAGCGGGCCGACGGGGAGGGTGTGGTGGCCCGCCGCGATGGCGACGAGTTTGGTGCTTCCCGGGATGGAGCGCGCGTCCTCGATGGCCCACGGGTTGGCAAAATGCTGCTTGAAGAGCGCGTCGGCCCCGGTGCCGTCCGGGCGGATGATCCAGACGGACTGGATGAGGGCCCAGCTCCGCTCGTGGTACTCCCAGCGGGTGTAGGCGATAAGGCCGTTGTCGAGGGTGTTGGGCAGGTAGTCGCCGTCCTTGTTGGCGCTCATGCGGCGGATGCCGCTTCCGTCGGGGCGCATGACGTAGAGGTTGCAGCTCGTTTCGTCCTTGTCGTACTCGTTGCACTGGAGCGACGTGCCGCAGCGCTCGGAGACGAAGACGATGTCGCCGTTCGGGGCGTAGGCGGGGTCCAGGTCGCTCCACTCGCCGAAGCTGAGCTGGCGGAGGAGGTTGTCGCGGAGGCCCAGCTCAAACAGGTGGATGGGCTCCTCCTCGCGGCGGAGGCGGTAGCTCTGCGTGCGGTCCAGCCAGCCCTCCGGCGGCTCGGCGCTGCGCGCGCGCGCGTAGCCGAAGACCACCCGGTCCCCCCCGAACCACAGGTCCATGCCGTGGACATGGCCCGGCCCCAGCGCGCCGTTAAGCAGGTTTTGGAGACCCGCGACGGGTTGGTCCGGTTCGTCGGCGGGCGGCTCGGCCAGGGCCGCGAAGAGCGCGGCGCCGTCCGAGGACGGCTCCAGCACGCAGAGGTCGCCGCCGGGGCGCGACACCCAGGGCATGTGGTTGAGGCAGATGTCCGGATAGGTCTCCTGCGTGTGCCGCTTGTTGAAGATCATGCGGTCGAAGTCGAGCAGCGGGTCGGCCAGCACGAGGCCGCGCACGGCCCAGCGGGTCTCCAGATAGAGGGCGCGCTGGGTGTCCGTGGGGGCGTTGGCAGGCAATGCGGCCAGGCGCGCCTCCAGCGCGTCGAGACGCCGCAGGCGTTCGGCGACGTCCACGTCCTGCTCCCGGAGCCGCGTGGCGAGTTCCCGGCCCCGCCGCAGGTGGTTGGCGGTGCCATAAACGGGTGGTCCGGCGGTCTTGACGGTGGACCATTGACTGAGGCTGCTCTGGTTCGCGGGTTTCCCCAGGGCGATGTTCTCCGTGTCCTTGCCGGCGGCGTACACCTCCACCTCGTCAAGGTGCAGGAAGATGGGCGCGGGACTGGGGATGGTCAGGCGGAGGAAACGCGCGGCCGGCGGCTGCGCTCCAAAGGTCACCGTCAGCGGGGCCGCGCCGCTGATGCCGCCGAAATGCCGTCCCCGGTTGTCGTGGAGCAGCGTCCAAGTGTTTCCGTCGGGGGAGGCGAGAATCTGGAGCGTGTCGGCGTTGTGCAGGCCCGGGGCGTAGTCCAGCCGGTTGAACACCACGATCCGCCCGATCGGCGTCTTCTCGCCGAGGTCCACCTGCCACCACGGATTCGGCTCCTGGCCCGTGTGGAAGGCGTAGGCGCCGTTCTTGACGCCGTCGCACGCGCCTGCCGCGTCAGAAGCGGGAGTCAGGGGCTGGCGGAGGCCGTCCAGCCAGTCCTTCTCCACGAGGGCGCGCAGTTCCCCCGCCGTCAGCACGCCGGTGGACGGCGAACTGAACGCGGGCACGGGGGGCAGCGGCGTGCGGATGTCCGCCGCCGGGGCGAGGGCGCACAACAGGGTCAGGATCAGGGCGGGGATGAAACCGGTTTTCACGGAATGTCTCCTGTGTCCCGATAGGATAGCGGACCCGCGCGGCGGGGTCAACGGTCAGTCCACGGGGCCGGGGCGCGCGATGACCGGGGCGTTCTCAATCTGCGGGCGGACGGCGAGCCAGTCCACGCCCTGGAAGACGGGGTCGGGGATTTGGCGCACCTCCTCGTCGCCGAGGTAGGGGCACAGGGCGTCCACCCAGGCGATCAGGCGCTGGCGGCTAATCTCGTCCACCTTCACCCCGTAATGCTTCCCGCTGGAGACCATCTCGACCAGCGGGCTTCGGTAGGACAGGCTGGTCATGGGCGCGGGGGTGGCGTAGGCCTTCGGGTCGCGCTGGTCGTAGGCCTCCACCATCATCACCCCGGCGATGCCAAAGCCCGGTTCGGGATTCTTGGGCGGGGCATACGGCGTACCCCAGGCCGGACGGCCGATGAGGGTCATGTAGGGCTCCGAGAAACTGGGCGGGCTGGGCCGCTCGGTGGTGTCGAAGCCCTTGCGCCCCTCCCCTTCCCCCTCGTGGCATTCGGCGCAGTAGCGGTCGAGCAGGGGCCGGACATAGCGGGCGTAGCTCACCGTGGCGTCTTTCCACGGCGGCGGGGTGATGGTCCGGGGCGCGGCGGCGGTGGCCAGGGCCTTGCCCGCCACCTGCGGCGTCCGGCTGTGGGACTCGTGGCAGCCGAGGCAGCCCCGGCTCTCCCCCGGCATGACGCCGACGAAGCTGCGCATGGTCTGGAGGGCGCGGAAGTCGCCGTCGAGGAGCTGGAAGTGGAGGGCCTGCCCGGCGGGGGCCTCGAAGGAGACCGAGCCGTCCTCCTCGATGGGCACGGTGCCGATGATTCGCTTGACGCCCTCGGACTGCACGGCGGAGACCACGGGTCCGGTGGAGATGTACGGGCGCTTGTGCCAGTAGGTGTAGGTCTTCGGGTCAATCTGGAGGATGCGCAGGTATTTCGCCTTCCCGCGCAGCGCCTCCGGGGCGTTCTGGTAGACATTGTTGCTGTAGATCACCCCGGGCTTCGGGGCGTCCCGGTTCTCCGCCGTCGGCCAGGCCACATGGTCCGCCAGCACGGGCGGCACGGGGCGCGGTTTCAGGGGCATGGCGTGGAAGACGTTGTGGACGCCCTCGTAGACCAGCTCCCGGTTGCCGTCCACGTCCATCAGGTACAGGCGGAATTTGCCGTCCCGCTGGGCGGACACGAGGAAGTCCGTCTCGCTGAGGGGATAGGGCGAGTAGTAGGCGGGGTACTTCCCCGAGGCGTGGTAGCGGGGCGACTCCACGGGGTCCTCGGGACCGTTGCCCGACTCGGGCCACTCGACATCGGCGGTGACTTTGGTCAGGCCGTTCGGGAAGTTGTGGCCCCTGTCGGGGTCAATGATGCCGACGGACCCGGCGAACCAGTCGTGGTGCGCGCTGCCGGTGAACAGGACGCGGCGGCTGCCGGGGATCGCGCGGGCGTCCTTCATGAGGTCCGGCCACACGCTCTGGTTGCCCCAGAAGGTCACCACCTGCGTGCCGTCGGGGTGCAGGGTCCAGAGCCCCTGGG
>JAPXRP010000004.1:0-53257 GCA_033813475.1 Candidatus Hydrogenedentota bacterium | reverse complement strand
CAATGACCGCGGAAACACACGTCATTGCGAGCGAAGCGAAGCAATCTCGTGCCCGCCAATGCCCCATCCGCCGCGGAAATCTCTTGTCGGAACGCCTCTGGCCCGGCGGGTCACGCGGCTAAAGAACCGCCGTCCGGGTTTCAGTAGCAGCGCATTTCGAAAACGCGGGCGTGCGGGTCGCCGTTGGTGGCGAGCACGCGCAGGCGCAGCGTCTTGGTCTTGACCGGCGTTGCGAAATCGTGGCGGACCAGCCGCAGGAAGTTGCCCGTGTTCCGGGCGATTTCCCGCCATTTTTCGCCGTCCTTCACCTCCAGCACATAGTCGCGCACCGTCTCAGGCTGCGGGCCGCGCACCTGCCCGGTGAGCGTGTCGTCCTCGCCGCTGAGGAAGAGCTTCCGCTGAAGCCCGGTGTCGAAGGTGAACTGCACCTGATGGAGCGTCTGCCTCTTCCCCCATTCCAGGCAGAGCCAGGCGCCCCCCTCCCCCATCTCCGCGCGCCACTGGTGGGCGGACCCGTCGCCAATGTCGCGGTTCACGCCGTCCAACACCGCCTCCGGCGGACAGCCGGGGACATGCCCCGACGCCGTGACCCGCGCGCCGCGCGCCAGGTCGGCTGGGTCGGCGTTCACCACGCCGACCAGCGACTGGTCGTCGCGCAGAAGGCGCTGGTGAAAGCGGGCCATCCTCTCGGGGTCGGCGGCCACGTCGCGGGGCAGGCACTTTTCCGCCGCGCAGAAGGCCGCCGCCGCGCCCGCGGCCTGGCCCATGGCGGCGCAGGTGGCCATGACGCGGGTGGAGGTCAGGGCGACATGGGACACGCTGATGTTGCGGCCCGCCATGAGCAGGTTGGGGAGGGTGGCGCTGCACAGCGAGCGCAGGGGGATGGAGTAGGGCCGCTCCAGGGGAATCTGGATGCAGGGCGGGAGGTCCCGGTCGTCCATGCCGCCGGGGGGGTGGTCGTCCATGGGCCAGCCGCCATAGGAGACGCGGTCGGGATAGGCCACCGCCTCCTCCAGCTCCCGCTGCACCATGACATGCTCGCCCAGGATACGGCGGCTCTCCCGCTTGCCGGGGATCATGCCGACCCATTCCAGGGCCCAGCGCTCCGACTCGGGGTGCTTCCCGCTGTTCTTGATGTAATCCCACACGCCGGTCAGGATGCGCAGCAGCTCGTGGCGGATGCGGCGGTTGTCCTTGATCGTGTCCAGCTCGCCGCCCCACTCGATCCACCAGTAGCCGTACTCCCAGCTGCGGATGCGGCGGTGCTTGAAGTCCTCTTCGGTGAATTTCCGCGCCCAGGCGGGGGGCGTGTAGGGCATGGGGCGGTCGTGCTGCCGCGCCATGAAGAGCAGGCTGTTGCCCATGGTCTTCTGGTCGGCGGTCTCCGGCGCGAGGGACTCCCCGTACTCGGCGCGGCCCTCCCGCCCGCGCATATAGCGCGCCCCGGCCAGCGCCGCCAGCGACGCGTCGCCCGTGCAGTCGAGGAAGAACCCGGCGGAGAGGGTGTGCCGCTCCTCCAGCAGGGCGCTGGCGGCGGTGACGCGGGCCACGCGCCCGCCCTCCACCGCCGCACCGACCACCGAGGTGTCCAGCAGCAGCGTGATGTTCGGCTCCGAGACCACCTTGTCGTAGAGGACCATGTCCCACATTTCAAAGGAGCGCTGGGGGTTCAGGGCCGCCTCCGTGAGCTTCAGCTCCTCGATGATCCCCGTCTCGCGCCAGAGCGGGTTCCCTTTGAGACTGCTGGCCCCCAGAACGTGCATCCGGATTTCGCTGCTCGCATTGCCGCCCAGCCGGGAGCGGTCCTGGATGAGCACCACCCGCGCCCCGCCGCGCGCGGCGGCGATGGCCGCGCAGACCCCCGCCAGCCCGCCGCCGGCCACCACCACGTCCGCCTCCAGCGCCTGGTGGGTCCACGAGGCGAACAGCGGATCGTCCGGGAGGACGGGCGTGTCCGTTTCCGCCGCGTTCAGCCAGAGGCCGGAGGTCAGGAGCCCGCCGGCCCCCGCCAGAAACCCGCGCCGCGAGGGGGTGTTTTCACGCTGTGTCATGATGTTCCTTTCTCCCCGGCCATCCGGGTGATGGAAGGCAGCAGTTCCTGGAAGAAAATGTCGGCCTTCTTCTCAATGCCCTTCGGGCGCATGTGGCAGACATCGGAGAAGTCCCGCGTGTCGCCGGTGTATTTCTCGCCGACGGGCAGATAGAGGAGACCCTCCGCCGCGCAGTGGTCCCGGAGCATGCGGTTGTACAGTTGAACCAGCCGGTAATAGGTCCGGTAGCCGTACTGCCTCCCCTGCCAGAAGGTGCGTATCTGCCATTCCAGGTAGGCGCGCTCCTCCCGCCGGAGCTTGCCCGGGTCGGGCGCGGCGAAGGAGGCGAACGCGACGGGCACGCCCTTCGCCCGCGCCGCCTTCACCATGATGCGCAGGTTCGCCATGCGCGTGTCGTCCAGAATCCGGGCGAATTCCGCGTCGTCCGGCCAGAGCAGGCCGTTCAGAAACTGGTTTACAAACTGCGACCGGCCCAGAGTCTGGAGGCGCCAGCCGCCCTCCTCCGCCAGGCGCGGCATGATCCAGTGGCAGAGGTCGTTGATGACGTTGTACTCAATGATGAGATCGGGCTCCATGGCCAGGAAGTCCAGCATGCGGCGGCGCTCGCCCCGCGAGTCCATCCCCACCACCCCGGCGTTGACCACCTCGAACCGGGGCGTGCCGCCAAAATGGTCGTTAAGCCTCTTCTCCAGCAGGTTGGGGTAGCTCAGGTCCTTGACCGCCCCCTCCTCGGTGGTGGAGCCCCCCACGCAGACGATGCGGAACACGCCCGCGGGCTTGGGGAGAACCACGTCGTCGTCCCAGAACCCCAGGTTGTTCGTGTACCACATGCCCCCGCGGTCGCGGTAATTCCGCCTGTATTCCAGCAGCGGAATCCGCCACTCCGAGGCGTCCCCCGCGTCCATCTGCGCGGAGACCACCTCGGTGAGCGAGGGCTGGGACACGTCGCGCCACGCGCACAGCGCGCGCATGCCGACCTCCGCGGACGCGGGCATGGGAAAGCATGACAGCCGCGTTGGCCGGCCGTTCAGGGTTCCCTCAAGGGACGCCGGTGTCCCCGTGGAGAGCACCCGCGCGGGCAGTTCGCCCGCCCCGGGCATTCCGGGAGCGCCCAGTTCCGCGAGGCGGCGCCCCGGCAGGGCTGACGGGTCCAAGCCAAACCCTTCCGCGGCCACCGGGTCGGCGTAGGCGGACACCACCCTCCCCTCCGCATCGCAGACGGCCATCACCTCGTCCTGCAACTCCGCAAAAAGAAGGCGGTCCTCCTCCGAATAGCGGGCGAACACGTCGCCCGCCGTTTCCGCCGGCCCGGCGGGGACGTCGGGGGGGATGTGTTCGTTCAGGAACCGCTGGAGCCCCTCGCGGAGCAGAAGCTTTCCGTCGTCCGTCAGGTCCACCTCCGCCCAGTATTCCGGCCAGGCCTTGACGGCGATGACATAACGGTTCAGCGACTCGACGGCCACCCGCCTCCCCACGGCCGCCCCCTCCAGCAGCGCCCCCGCCGCAAGCAGCCACAGCCCCGCAAAAAGCGCCCGGCCAAGAATCCGCACCGGCCGGGAAACACGGGCCGCACGCTGTTCCGGCGCTTCACTCATGGGCCATTCCAGTTCTCCTGCCGCAAATCCGCCGGCGGCCTCCGACAGGGCCGCCCGGCAACGGCGGCGGAATGCCCGCCGCCATCGCGCTATTATCCGGCAACGGCGGGGAAGATTCCACCCCGCCCCATCTGCGCAATCTGCGGACCGTCCCGCCCTTGCACCGGGAATGCCCACAGGGTATGCTCTTGCGCAGAGACGCGCCGATTTACGCTTGCACGCAGGACTTCCCCCATGAACGCACCAGTCACACAACACACTCTCAGCCGCAGGGCCTTTCTGCGGCGGACGGCGGCGGCCGCCGCGGGCGCGGCGGTGTTTCCCATGATCACGCCCGGGCGCGCGCTCGGGCTGGACGGCGCGGTGTCGGCGGGCAACCGGATCACCGTGGGCCTCATCGGCATGGGCCGCATGATGGAGAACCACATCGGCCCCTTCCTGAACGACGCGGAGTGCCAGGTGATGGCGCTGTGCGACGTGGAGCGGAACCGGCTGGAGTACCACACGGCGCGGGTGAACGCCCATTACACGCGGGCCAACGGCGGCGGGTCCTACAGCGCGTGCGACGTCTACGGCGATTTCCGCGCCCTGTGCGCGCGGCCGGACATTGACGCGGTGCTTATCGCCGTGCCGGACCACTGGCATGTGCTCATCGCGATCGAGGCCCTGAAGAACGGCAAGGACGTCTACCTCGAGAAGCCCCTGTCCCTCACCATCAACGAGGGGAAGGCACTGCGGGCCGCGGTGCGCCGGTACGGGCGCATCCTCCAGACGGGCAGCCAGCAGCGCTCGGACACGGCGTTCCGCACGGCCTGCGAGCTGGTGCGGAACGGCCGCATCGGGAAGGTGCGCGAGGTCTATGTCAATGTGGGCGGCCCGCCGCAGGAGGACAACCTGCCCGGCGAGCCGACCCCGGAGGGGCTGGACTGGGACCTGTGGCTCGGCCCGCGCCCGTGGCGGCCCTACTCGTCCGTCCTCGCGCCGCCGCAGTCGTTCCGCGGCTGGCCGGAATGGCGCTACCACCGCGAGTATGCCGGGGGCGCCATGACGGACTGGGGCGCGCACCACTATGACATCGCCCAGTGGGGGCTCGGCAGGGACGGAGGCGGCCCCGTGGAGATCATCCCGCCGTCGCCGGACACGCCGGAAATCACCCGGATCACGCATGTCTACGACGACGGCGTCCGCATGTTCCACGGCGGCGCGGCGCCCGGCGCGGGCGTGGAGTTTGTCGGCGAATCGGGCCGCATCCGCGTGAACCGGGGGCAGTTTTTGGAGACGGAGCCGGAGACGCTGAAGTACGAGACCATCGGCCCGGAGGAAACGCGCCTGTACGCCAGCGCGGACCACCGGCGGAATTTCCTGGAGTGTGTGCGCTCGCGCCGGGAGCCCATCTGCCCCGTGGAGGTGGGCCACCGTTCGGCGACGGTGTGCCACCTGGCGAACATCGCGTCGTGGCTGCGCCGCCCCCTGCGGTGGGACCCGGAGCGCGAAACCTTCGTGGACGACCCCGAGGCGGACCGCCTCCTGGAGCGGCCCATGCGCGCGCCGTGGCAGCTCACATGACCGCGCGCACACGTACACACGGACGGTTCCTTGCCCTCCTGCTGGCGGCGGCCGCGCCGTTCGCCGCCGCGCAGGACGACGCCCTCACCGCCGCACTAACGGCGCTCCAGGCCTGGGAGCCGGGCGGGGATTTCACCGCCTGTGAGCAAATCGCCGCCCTGGTCGCCGGCGCGGGCCGCGACCCCGCGCGCCGCGCGGAGGTGGCCGCGCGGCTGGCAGCCGCACTGGAGGGAGCGGACGACGCCGCGCGCACGTTCCTCTGCGGGCAGCTCTGGCAGGTCTGCACGGAAAATGAGGCGGACACGCTGGCCCCGTGGCTGACGGACGAGAAGCTCTCCCCGCTGGCCCGGTATGCGCTGGAGCGGGTGCCGGGGGCGAAGGTGGACGCCGTGCTGCTGGCCGCCGCCGAAACCGCGCAGGGCGCGGCGCTGGCGGGCCTGCTGGACAGTCTGGCCAACCGGGGTGCCCCCGCCCATGTGGCGGTTCTCGCCGGCCACCTCGCCGGCCGGGATTTCACCGTGGCGGTCGCCGCAGCAAACGGGCTCGGGAAACTCGGCGGTGCCGAGGCCGTCGCTGCGCTGGAAAAAACACGCGCCAAGGCCTCCGCCCGCCTGCGGCCCGTCGTGGTCGCCTCGCTGGCCGCCTGCGCCGACCGCGCCGCCGCGTCGGGAAACCCCGCGCTGGCGGACCAGGTGTTCACCGGCCTCCTCGCGCCGGGCGAGGCCCCCGCTGTGCGGGACGCCGCGTTCCGGGGGCTGGTCCGGCTGGGGAACGCCGCAGCCCTGGCGCGCCTGCGCGCCGTGCTGTCGGGGGAAGACTTCCTCCTGCGGCCCGCCGCCCTGGGCCTGCTGCATTCCGAGCCGGGCGCGCCCGTGACGGAGGCGGGGGTGGCGGCGCTGGAGAACGCCAATCCGCTGATCCTTCCCCGGCTGGTGGCGGCCTTGGGCGACCGGGGGGACCCCGCAGCCCTTCCCGCGCTGACGCCGCTGACGGCGCACGCGGACGCGGAGGTGCGGCTCGCCGCGCTGGCTGCGCTGGGCAAGCTCGGCACCGCATACACGGTCACCGAACTCGCCCCCTTCCTGCAGAAAGACGGCGCGGAGCGGGAGGCGGCGCTGGCGGCCCTCGCCGCGATCCGCGACCCCGAAGCCAATGGCATGCTGCGGAACCTCCTGCTGGAGTCGCCGCCGGAGACGGCCGCCCTGCTGGCCCCCTGCGCCGTGTCGCGCCGGGCGGCGAACTGCGCGGACGTCCTGCTCGGCCACGCGGTGTCCGAGCATGCGGGGCTGCGCGCGGCGGCCCTGCGCGCCCTGGGCGGGCTGGCTGCGCCGGAAGCCCTGCCGGAACTTCTCGCCCTGCTGGTGTCCGCCCCCGTTGACTCGCGGCCCGACGCCGAACGCGCCCTCGTGGACGCCGTCCGCCGCTGGGGGCCGTCCGAAGACCTCGCCGCGCACCTGACCGCCGCCTACGCCAAGCAGCGCAAGCCCGAGCACCGCTCCACGCTCCTGCGGGTCCTGGGCGGCACCCGGTGCCCCGGAACCCTGGCGCTCGTCTGCAAGACGGCCCGCCGGGGGCGGAAGGACCTCCGGCTGGAGGCGGTGGCCGCGCTGGGCGGGTGGCACGCCCCCGAATCGCTGGACATGCTCCGCCGCCTCGCCGTCAAGGAGCGCCGCCTGGAGGTGAAGGCCGCCGCCTACGACGCCCTGGTACGCCTGGCCCGCGAGAGCGGCGGCCTGCCGCCGGAAGAGACCCTCGCCCTCCACCGCGAGGTGCTGGCGCTGGCCGCCACGCCGGAACAGCGCCGCGCGGCCCTCGCCGCCGTCGGCGGATGCGGCCTGCTGGAGGCCCTCGACCTGGTCGCCCCCCTCAAGGACGACCCCGCCACCGCCGCCGAGGCCCGCGCCGCCGAGACGCGCCTCCGCGCCAAGTTCATCACCGCCACCGTGTCCGAAAACGTCATGGAGGCACGCCGCGTCCTCGACGGCACCCCCGCGACCTTCTGGCAGACCGACGGGCCGCAGGCCCCCGGCCCGTGGATCCAGCTCGACCTCACCCGCCCCGCGCGGCTCTGCGGCGTGACCCTGCACGCGCCCGAGGGTTCCGGCCCGTACCCGCGCGCCTGCGAGGTCTACGTCTACACCGACCCGGGACAGCCCGGCACCCCCGTCGCCACCGCCGCAGGCGCCGACCCCGTGACCGAAATCCCCTTCCCCCCCGCCGAAGGCCGGTACCTCCGAGTGGTCCAGGCCGGCACCGACCCCGCCGCCAAATGGGCCGTCGGCGAAATTCGGCCGAAATTCGACTGATTCCGGGGTGGTCGGGGCGGTCCGTTTCAGGCGGTGCAAGTTGTTTTGCCGCGCCTGATTGTGATACGGTAGGGGGGCACAATCCCGCCGAATGTCCGCAGGGTTTTCCGGAGTTGGGGGCGCGTCTGCCCCCTCTGGAAGGTGTTGCGGGGGGCGGGATTCCCTGTCTGTTTCCTTGGAAAAACGCAGCAAGGCGGCGCGCGCCGCGGGAGAACGTAGTAGTGAGAAAGCCGATCATCGCGGGTAACTGGAAGATGAACCTGAAGATCGCGGAGGGCGTGGCGCTGGTGGAGGCGCTGAAGCCGCTGGTCGCGGACGTGGACAACGTGGAGGTGGTCGTGTGCCCCATGTTCACGGCGCTGGACGCCGTGGCGAAGGCGGCGGCTGGGTCGAATGTGCAGGTGGGCGCGCAGAACGCCTATGTGAAGGCGAGCGGCGCGTTCACGGGCGAGATCGGCCCGCAGTTCCTGCAGGACGCCGGGTGCGCGTGGGTGATCATCGGCCACAGCGAGCGGCGCCACATCCTGGGCGAGACCGACGCGCTGCTGAACGAGAAGCTGCGCTTCGCCCTGGCGGCGGGGATGAAGGTGATGTTCTGCATCGGCGAGCTGCTTGAGGAGCGCAAGGGCGGCCTCATGAACGACGTGATCCGCCGGCAGGTGGTCGAGGGGCTGAAGGGCCTCACGGCGGCCGACCTGGCGAACGTGGTGCTGGCGTACGAGCCCGTGTGGGCCATCGGCACCGGCGAGACGGCGTCGCCCGAGCAGGCCGAGGAGGTCCATGTGTTCACGCGCGCCCTCGTGGCCGAGCTGTTCGGCGCGGACGCGGCGGCGGCGATCCGGATCCAGTACGGCGGCAGCGTGAAGGCCGACAACGCGGCCGAGCTGTTCTCGAAGGAAAACGTGGACGGGTTCCTCGTCGGCGGCGCCGCGCTGAAGGCGGACGGCTTCGCCGCGATCATCAAGGCGGCCCGCTAGAAAACACCGGCCCCTCCGGGGCGCCGACCACAAAGGACTTGACTGACCCATGCTTGAGGCAATTTTCAACTCGACCGTGCTGTGGTGGCTGATCCTGCTGCTCTATCTGCCCGCCTGCGCGGGGCTGATCGTCATCGTCCTCCTGCAGAAGGGCAAGGGTGCCGGGTTCGCCGGGGCCTTCGGCGTCGGCGGCGGCGGCGACACGGTGTTCGGCCCCCGCTCGTCCAAGAGCCTTCCGCAGAAGATCACCTATGCGGCGGCGGCCCTGTTCATGCTGCTGGCCCTGCTGATGTCCACGCTCTCCGGACGCGTGGGCCGCAGCGCGGCGCCCGAGCAGATCAGCGAGGAGGAAGTCGCGAACATGAACGCCCTCTTCGAGCAGCAGAACCCGCCGGCCGACGCCGCGGCGGCTCCCGTGGGCGATGCGGCGGCGCCGGCCCCGGCGGCGGACGCCGCGGCGCCGGCGGAGGCCCCCGCCCCCGCGCCGGTGGTGGTGGAAGCCGCCCCCGCGCCGGATGCGGCCCCCGCTGAAGCGGTGCCGGCCCCCGAAACGGCGCCGGCGGAAGCCGCGCCCGCGCCCGCAGTCGAGGCGGCTCCGGCAGTCGAGGCGGCCCCGGCGGTCGAGGCGGCCCCGGCGGTCGAGGCGGCTCCGGCGGCGGCGGAACATACGACGGAGACGGCGCCTGCCCCTCCCGCACAGTGAGTCAATTACCGTAACGGACGCAGGCCCAAGGCTTTTACCGGCTTTGGGCCTTTGTTGTTGCAGGGGCCTCCGGGAACGCCAAGGGCCTTTCCGGGGATACAGGATGACATCGGTGGAGAACAAGCCATGGACCGAATCGTAATCCGGGGGGGAAACCCGCTGAGGGGCGCGGTGCACGTGCACGGCGCGAAGAACGCGGTGCTGCCGCTGCTGGCGGCGTCGCTGCTGGCGGAGGCCCCCTGCACGCTGCACAACGTGCCCTGCCTGCACGATGTCTTCTCCATGGACAAGCTGCTGTCGCACATGGGCGTGCGGACGGAGTTCACGGGCCGCTACATGATCATGGACGCCTCCGGCCCCCTGGAGCCCGAGGCGCCCTATGACCTCGTCCGGAAGATGCGGGCGTCGTTCTTCGTGCTGGGGCCGCTGCTGGCCCGGTGCGGCCGGGCGCGCGTGTCGCTGCCCGGCGGATGCGCCATCGGCACCCGCCCGGTGGACATCCACCTGAAGGGGCTGGAGGCCCTGGGCGCGAACATCCGCCTGGACGAGGGCTATGTGCTGGCCGACGGGAAGCTCCGGGGCGCCCGGTTCACGCTGGACTTCCCCAGCGTGGGCGCGACGGAAACGCTGATGATGGCGGCCACGCGCGCCGACGGGGTCACCCGGCTGGTGAACGTGGCGCGGGAGCCGGAGGTGGCGGACCTGGCGCGCTTTCTCAACGCGATGGGCGCGCAGATCTCCGGCGCGGGCACGGACGTCATCACCGTTGTGGGCGTGGAGGCCCTCGGCGGGGCCGACCACACGGCGGTCCCCGACCGGATCGAGGCGGGCACTTTCCTGGCCGCCGCCGCCGCCACAGGCGGCGATGTGACGGTGCTGGACGCGAACGCGGACCATCTGCCGGTCTTCCTGGACAAGCTGGCGGAGGCGGGCGCGACTGTGGAGACGGGCGCAAACCGCATCCGCGTGGCCGCGCCGAACCGCCTGAAGGCGGTGGACGTTGCCACGCAGCCCTTCCCCGGCTTCGCCACGGACCTCCAGGCGCAGTTCATGGCGATGCTGACCTGCGCCGACGGCGCGAGCCGCATCCGGGAGACGGTGTTTGAGAACCGGTTCATGCAGGTGGCCGAGCTGGTGCGCATGGGCGCGGACATCAGCGTGGACGGGAACATGGCCATCGTGCGCGGCGTTTCCGGGCTGTCGGGCGCGCCGGTCATGGCGTCGGACCTGCGCGCGAGCGCGGCCCTCGTGATCGCCGGCCTCATGGCGGGCGAGGGCGAGACGGTACTGTCCCGCGTCTACCACATTGACCGGGGATATGAGCGGATCGAGGAGCGCCTGGCGTCGCTGGGCGCGGACATTGTGCGGGTCCGGGACTAGGCCGGAACCGCGGAGGCCGGGCATCATGGAGAAATACGTCATCACCGACGACGCCGCGCTGGCGGAACTCAGGCGCCGGCTGCTGGCGCGCAGCGCGCCGGGCGGCACCCCCGCCGCGGCGGCCCGTCTGGAGGGCGTCCGGGCGATTGTGGAGGCCGTGCGCACGGAGGGCGACGCGGCGGTCGCGCGGTTCACGGAGCAGTTTGACGGGGTGCGCCTCGCGCCGGAACGGTTCGAGCTGACCCGGGAGGAGATCGAGGCCGCCGAAAGCAACGTGGACCCCGAAACCCTCGCGGCCCTGGGCCGCGCGATGGAGAATATCCGGGACTTCCACGCGCGGAACCTCCGCGAGTCCTGGGAGCGGGAGTACCCCGACGGGTCGGTGATCGGCCAGCGGGTGGGGCCCGTCGAGAGCGCGGGGGTCTACGTCCCCGGCGGCAAGGCCTTCTACCCCTCCTCCGTGCTGATGAACATCGTGCCCGCCCGCGTGGCGGGGGTGCCCGAGATCATCATGGTGTCGCCGCCGTCCCACAACGGCGACATCCACCCCGGCGTGGCGGCCGCGGCGAAGATGGCCGGGGCGACCCGGGTTTTCCGCGTGGGCGGGGCGCAGGCCGTGGCGGCCCTCGCCTTCGGCACGGAGACCATCCCGGCGGCGTGCAAGATCACCGGGCCGGGCAACGCCTATGTGACGGCGGCCAAGGCGCTGGTGCGCGGGGCCGTGGAGATTGACAGCGAGGCCGGGCCCTCCGAGGTGCTGGTGCTGGCGGACAGCTCCACCAACCCGCGCTTCGCCGCCGCCGAGCTTTTTGCGCAGGCGGAGCACGACGAGGAGGCCATGTGCCTGCTGGTGGCGGACAGCGAGCAGACGGTGGACGCCGTGGCCGCCGTGGTGGACGCGGAGCTCCCGGCGCTCCGGCGCGCGGGCATCGCGTCGCGCGCCCTGGACGAGCTGGGCATGCTCATCGTCGCGCGGTCGGCGGCGGAGGCGGTGGACCTCGCCAACTTTATTGCGCCGGAGCACCTGAGCGTGCAGACGCGGGATGCCGAAGCGACGGCGAAAGGCATCCGCAACGCCGGGGCCGTCATGGTCGGCCCGATGACGCCGGTGGCCGTGGGCGACTACATCGCCGGACCGAACCACGTGCTGCCGACCATGCGGCGCGCCCGGTTCTCCTCGCCCCTGACGGCGGAGGATTTCCGGAAGGTGACAAGCTATATCCGGTACAGTGAGACCCGCCTGCGCGCGCAGGGCGCCGACATCGTGCGCCTGGCCGAACTCGAGGGCCTCGAGGCCCACGCGCGGTCGGTCAAGGTCCGCCTGGAGGAGTCGTGACATGAAGTATGGCCGGAAAATTCTGGAGACGGTGGAAGGCTACACGCCGGGCGAGCAGCCCTCGGACCCGGACGTGATCAAGCTGAACACGAACGAGAACCCGTACCCCCCGTCGCCGCGGGTGATCGAGGCCGTGCGCGCCCTGGGCGTCAACGCCCTGCGCCGCTACCCCGACCCGCTCTGCGCGGCCTTCCGCGCCGAGTGCGTGCGCAGGTACGGCCTGCCGGGGCCGGAATGGGTCACCGCCGGAAACGGCATGGACGAACTGCTGGCGCTGGCGCTGCGCGCCTTTGTGGACCCCGGCGACCGCGTGCTCGCGCCCTACCCCACCTACTCCCTCTACGAGGTGCTGTGCCGGCTGCACGACTGCACCCTGGACTCGGTGGACCTGGACGGGTCCTTTCGGCTTCCGGACGCTTTTTTCTCCGTGCCCGGAAGGCTCTGCTTTCTGACCCGGCCCAACGCGCCCACGGGCGTGTCCGCGCCCCGCGAGGAGGTGGAGCGCCTCTGCAGGAGCTTTCCCGGCATCGTGGTGATTGACGAGGCCTATGTGGACTTCTCCGACGACCACTGCATGGACTTCCCGGAGCGGTTCCCGAACGCCATTGTGATGCGCACCTTCTCCAAGTCCTTCAGCCTGGCGGGCATGCGCGTGGGCATCGCCGTGGCCCGGCCGGAGCTGATCGCGGAGTTCGTGAAGGTGAAGGACTCGTACAACCTGAACGCCTTCAGCCAGGCGGCCGGCCTGGCCGCGCTGGAGGACTACGACTACATGCGCGAGAACGCCGGGCGCGTCCGCAGCACGCGCGCGTGGCTGCGCAACGACCTGCTGGCCCTCGGGTTCGACGTGCCTGAGTCGCAGAGCAATTTCCTGCTGGCCCGGTGGAACGGGACGCCGGACGCGCGCGCGCTCTTCACGAGCCTGCGCGACCGCGGCATTCTGGTGCGCCATTTCCCGCACCGGCTGCTGGAGAACGCGCTGCGCATAACGATCGGCACGGACGAGGAGTGCGCCGCGCTGCTGCTGGCGCTCCGCGCGCTGGTCGGGGCCTGAGGGGTGTATCTCCGGTTCCTCCGCCGCCCCCCCAAGGGCGAGGCGCTGCTGTTCGACTATGACGGCGTCATCGCCGACTCCGGGGAGGTGTACTTCGCCGAGTTCACGCGACTCTGCGCGGAGATGGGATTTGACCGCCTGAACTCGAAGGAGGCCTTTCTCGCCCTCTTCGACCACAACCTGGTGCTCCAGCTGGTCCGGGCGGGGTTCCCCCTGCGGCGGCTGAAGGAGCTGGGGCGGCAGGTGGCCCCGCGGGTGGAGGCCGCCAATGAGCGCATATCGCCCTTCCCGGAGATGCCGGGCATTTTGGCCCGCCTGGCGGGTGTTCATCCCGTGTACATCATCACGTCCAACGCCACCTTCACCGTCACCCGTTTCCTTGAGAAACACCGGGTGGAGGGCGTGCGCGGCGTGATCGGCGCCGACCAGGAGACGAGCAAGGTGAAGAAAATCCGCAAGGTCATGCGCCTGGAGCGCGGACGCCGCTGCTGGTATGTCGGCGACACGCGCGGCGACATCGTCGAGGCCCGCCGCGCCGGAGTGCTGGCTGTGGGGGCGGCCTGGGGCTGGCACGACGAGGCGCGCATCCGCTCGGCCCGGCCCGACGCCGTGGCCCGGCGGCCGGAGGACCTGCTGCGCTGGTTCGGCGCGCCGAAGGCCGACCTGGAAACCGTTTGCCGCGAGGGCGGCCCGGCGGGGGAAACGCGTCCATGAAAGGTCTGCGGAAAAAGAGACTCCTGTGGCTGGCCGTGCTGGCGGCCCTCGGCATGCTGGGATGGCAATTCGGCCCCGTGCCCGTCCTGCTGGTGGCGGGCATGCTCGGCGCGGCCCTGGGCACGCTCTTTCTGGTCCAATGGGCGCTGGCAGGGCGCGGGCTTGCCGCGTTGGAAGCCCTCCGCGCGCGCCACGGGTTCGACGCCATGGCGGGGGAACTGCGCGCGCGCCTGGGAGACCCGGACAGCTTCCGGTTCGTCGTGATGGGGGACACGCGGAACAACACCGCCGTCGCCTCAAAGCTGTACACGAAGGCGGCGGAGGAAACCCCCGCGGTCCTGTTCCACACCGGCGACATCGTGCGCCGGGGCAACCCCGGCGAGTTCCTGCGGAACCATGTGCCGCTGCTTCCCCTGACGGGGGCGGCGCCCCTGTTCTGCGTGCCGGGAAACCACGACCAGGGCGCGCGGCGCGACTTTTCCGCGTTCAAAGCGCTCTACGGCGACGACCGGTTCTCCTTCGACTTCGGCGGCTGCCGCTTTGCGGGTTTCAACAACTGCCGCCGGGACCGGGTGGATGACGAGACGCTGGCTTGGCTGCGCGCGGAGCTTTCCAAGCCCGGCGTGAGGCGGCGTTTCGTGTTCCTGCACATTCCCCCGGTGTTCTTCGAGGAGACCTTCGCGGGCGACACGCGCCGGCGGGGGTTCCGGAAGAACCAGGACGCCTTCCACGCGGTCATGCGGGAATGCGGCGTGGACGAGGTGTTCATGGCGCACATCCACGGCTACGCGACCCATGTGCGGGACGGGGTGCGCTACACGCTGACGGCGGGCGGGGGCGCGCCCCTCAGCGGGCGCATTGCCCGGGAAAACCGGAACTTCCATTATGTCGCGCTGGATGTGGCGCCCGAAGGGCTGCGGCGGACGGTGGTCTTCCTGGACGGCGACCAATGGGCGCGGAGGGCGGAATAGGGATCACCGGGCGTCCGGCGGCGGTTCCTGCGGCCTGGACGGACCCAGGGGCACCGTCTCCTCCAGGAGGATGCGCCCCGTGGGGCTTGCCGCGCGGACACGGAGCACGCCCGTCCCCTCCGGGGGGCTCAGGGCGTTCAGGTTGAGCGTCCACTCCCCCTTCATGCGGGCCGGCAGGGCGCGCACCGTCCCCTCGTCCGCCCCCGGCCCCCGCCACGTCCACACACGGTCCGGAACGGCAAACAGGGAGAAACTCCCCCCGTCTTCCGCGCCAAACTCCAGGGTCACCGCGTAGGGCCGGACACCGCCCCCGGCGGAAGCCTGCCCGCACTGCACGGAAATCTCCCGGGGGCTGTCGTTGTCACAGACCAGCCGCCACACGCCGTTGGGGCCGGGCAGCAGGTCAAACCGCACCTCCCCTGAAAACAGCATCCGGTGCGCGGCGAATCCCGCCACGCACAGGGTGGCGACGGCCGCCAGCAAAAGCGCCCGCCGGTCGGTCCGGCTGAGGGCTGAAAAACGGGGGGGGCGCCGGGCGCGCAGGGCGGCTGGAGACACTTTTTCCCGCGGCGTGTCGTAAATCTTCTCCGGGTGGGGCGGCGCGTCGTCCCCCTTTCCGGGCAGGGAAAACCGCTTCAACTCCTTCTCGTACCGCGGGAGGGGAAGGTCTATGCGCCCCCCAAGCTCCGAGACGTCTTCCACGGCGAGGAGCTGGTTGCACAGGTTGGCGAGGGCGCCCTGCTCCTCAATCTCGCGGACGAGCGCGTGGTTTTCACTGTTGGCCTCGGCGGCGGCGATTTTACCCTCGGCCACCCGGTCGGGAAGGCGTTTCTGCCGGTACACGGCCACGCGCACCCGGTCCTGCGCGGCCTCGCGCCGGTTGGCCAGGTGCGCCCGCATCTCCGCCAGGGCGGCCTCCGCCCGGACGCCCTGCTCCCTGAACCAGCCGTCGGTGGACGCCCAGTCCATGCCCGGGGGCAGGTCGAACTCGCGCGGCTTCCGCGCGCCGTCCCGCAGGGCCGCCGACTTGTCCCGCCAGGACAGCAGCAGGCGGTGGCGGCGCTCCAGGAGGTCTCGCGCGACCTGGCTAAGCACGCGCGTCCTTGTACGCGGCGGCGGCCCGCACAAAGTCGCGGAAGAGGGGCTGGGGCCGCTGGGGCTTGCTCTTGAACTCGGGGTGGAACTGGGAGGCGCAGAACCAGGGGTGGCCCTCCAGCTCGATGATCTCGACCAGCTCGTGGTCACCCTTGACGTGGCGCCCGCTGACCACCATCCCGGCGGCGCACAGGCGCTCCAGATAGGCGTTGTTAAACTCGTAGCGGTGGCGGTGGCGCTCGAAAATGACGTCGGCGCCGTAGGCGCCGCGGGCCAGGGTGCCCTCCGCCAGCTCGCAGCGGTACTGGCCCAGGCGCATGGTGCCGCCCATCTCCATCACGCCGCGCTGCTCGCTCAGCAGCGAGATCACGGGGTCCGGCGTGTTGGGGTCGAACTCCGTGGAGGTGGCCTTCGGCAGGCCGAGGAAGCTGCGCGTCATCTCAATGACGGCGATTTGCATGCCGAGGCAGATGCCGAAATACGGCACCCGGTTCTCGCGGGCATAACGCACCGCCATGATCTTGCCCTCGATGCCCCGGGAGCCGAAGCCCGGCCCCACCACGATGCCGTCGTACTCGGACAGGGTCGCCGCGACGTCCACGCCCTTCTCGAACTGCTCGGAGTCCACCCACTGGAGGGAGACCTTGCAGTCGTTCCAGATGCCCGCGTGGACGAAAGCCTCGTTGATGCTCTTGTAGGCGTCGTCGTGCCCGACGTACTTGCCCACGGCGGCGATCTTCACCACCTTTTCGGCGGCCTTGAGCCGGTCCACCATGGCGCTCCACTCGGACAGGTCGCCCTCGGGAACGTCCATCCCGAGACGCTTGAGGACGATGCCGTCTAGCTGCTGGCTCTTGAAGTTCAGCGGGATGGCGTAGATGGGGGAGATGTCCTCCGCGTTGATGATCGCCTCCCTTGTCACGTTGCAGAAGAGGGCGATCTTGGCGCACTGGTCGGGCCCGAGCCGCTTCTTGCCCGTGCGGCAGACGATGACGTCGGGCTGCAGGCCGATGTCGCGCAGGGAGCGCACGCTGTGCTGCGTGGGCTTGGTCTTCAGCTCGCCCGCCGCCTCAATGTAGGGCACCAGCGTCACATGGACGAAGCAGCAGTTCTCCGGGCCGATCTCCAGCCGGAACTGGCGCAGCGCCTCCAGGAAGGGCAGGCTCTCGATGTCGCCCACCGTGCCGCCGATCTCCACGATCGCCACGTCCACCCCGTCCTCCTCGGCCGTGAGCATGCGGATGCGGGACTTGATCTCGTCGGTGATGTGCGGGATCACCTGCACGGTCTTCCCCAGGAACTCGCCCCGGCGCTCCTTCTGGATGACGGCGTTGTAGATGCTGCCCGTCGTGGCGTTGCTCTTCTGCGAGAGCTTCGCCGAGGTGAAACGCTCGTAGTGCCCCAGGTCGAGGTCCGTCTCCGCGCCGTCGTCCGTCACGAACACCTCCCCGTGCTCGAAGGGGTTCATCGTGCCGGGGTCCACGTTGATGTAGGGGTCCAGCTTCATCATGGCGATCTTGAGACCCCGCGACTCCAGCAGGAGCCCCAGGCCGGCGGAGACAATCCCCTTCCCCACCGACGAAACCACGCCGCCTGTTGTGAACACGTATTTCGTCATGACGAGGCCTCCTCCGTTGATGTTTCCAGTATCGCGCGCACGCGCTCCAGGTCCGCGGGCGTGTCCACGCCGATGCCCCGGTATTCCGTGTCCACCACGACAATGCCGAAGCCGCTTTCCAGAACGCGCAACTGCTCAAGTTTTTCGAGTTTTTCCAGGGGGGTCTGGGGCATCTTCGCGTACCGCAGCAGGAAATCCCGGCGGTAGACGTAGAGCCCCACATGCTGCCAGTAGCAGGTGTTCGCGGCCTCCCGGTCCGCCGCGTCCCGGATGTGCGGGACCGGGCTGCGGGAGAAATACAGCGCCCGCCCCGCCGCGTCGCACACCACCTTCACCGCGTTGGGGTCGGTGATGAGCTCCGGGTCGGTGATCCGGTGCCGGGCCGTGGACATCACGGCCTCCGGGTGGTCCAGCAGGGCCTGCACGGCGGCGTCCACGGTGGCGGGGTCAATGAGGGCCTCGTCCCCCTGCACGTTGACGATGATTTCCGCCGGGTGGCCCTCCGCCACCTCGGCGATCCGGTCGGTGCCGCTGGGGTGGTCCGGCCGGGTCATCACAAGGCGCGCCCCGTACGGCGCGACAGCCTCCGCGATGGCCGGGTCGTCCGCGGCGATCAGGGTCTCATCCACCAGTTTCGCCCGCCGGGCGCGCTCGTAGGCGTGCATCACGAGGGGTTTTCCGGCGAGGGGAACGATGATCTTTCCGGGAAAGCGGGTGGAGGCGAAACGGGCGGGAACCACGCATAGAACGTATGGTTTTCCGCTTGTCATGGCACAATGCTCCGCCTTGGTTCAGCCAGTCGCAGGGTCAGCCCGAAAGAAACTTTCCGAAGGCTTAGAGTGGGGGGGGCCCGTTGCTCTAACGGGACTGCATGTTAGCACAGCGGCCCGGGGGGAAGCAAAACAGGGAGCGGGGCGGTCACGGCCCCCCGGAACGCGCGCGGCGGGAAAAGAAAGGGGCGCCGGCCTTTCGCGGGGAAAGGCCGGCGCCCCGAAAAACAGGCGCCGGCGCCGGGATTACTTCTTGCCGTCCTCGTCCTTCTTGACCACGTCGGTCACGAGGCACTCGGTGGTGATGATCATGCTCGCCGCGCTGACGGCGTTCTGAAGGGCGCAGCGGATGACCTTGGCCGGGTCAATGATGCCGGCCTTCACCAGGTCCTGCATCTCGCCCGTGGCCGCGTTGAGGCCCATGTTGCCCTTCACGGCGGACACGTCGTTGACGACAACCTGGCCCTCTAGGCCCGCGTTGTCGGCGATCTGCGCCAGCGGCGCGGCCATGGCCCTGCACACAATGTTCGCGCCGGTCTTCTCGTCGCCCTCGAGGTCCAGCTTGGCGACCTTGTCGCGCACGCGCAGGAGCGCGACGCCGCCGCCGGCCACGATGCCCTCCTCGATCGCCGCACGGGTGGCGTGCAGCGCGTCGTCGGCGCGGTCCTTCTTCTCCTTCAGCTCGACCTCGCTGGCCGCGCCGATCTTGATGACCGCGACGCCGCCGGCCAGCTTGGCCAGGCGCTCCTGGAGCTTCTCGCGGTCGTAGTCGGACGTGGTGTCCTCGATCTGCCGGCGGATCTGGTCGCAGCGGCCCTGGATTTCCTTCTTGCTCCCCGCGCCCTGGATGATCGTCGTGAAGTCCTTGGTGATCTCCACGCGCTTCGCGCCGCCAAGCTCCGCCAGCTCCAGCTTCTCCAGGCTCATGCCCAGGTCCTCGCTGACGAAGGTGCCGCCGGTGACGACGCTGATGTCGCGCAGGATTTCCTTGCGGCGGTCGCCGAAGGCCGGCGCCTTCACCGCCGCCACGTTCAGCACGCCGCGCAGCCGGTTGACCACCAGCGTGGCCAGCGCCTCGCCCTCGAGGTCCTCCGCGATGATGAGCAGCGGGCGGCCGCTCTGGGCGACCTTCTGCAGCACGGGAAGCATGTCCCGGATGCTGCCGATCTTCTTCTCGTAGCACAGGATCGCCGGGTCCTCCAGCACGCACTTCATGTTCTCGGGGTCGTTCACGAAATGGGGGGAGATGTAGCCGCGGTCAAAGCGCATGCCGTCCACGATCTCCACCTCCGTCTCCAGGCTCTTGCCCTCCTCGATGGTGATCACGCCGTCCTGGCCCACCTTCTCGATCGCGTCCGCGATGATGTCGCCGATGGTCGCGTCGCCGTTCGCCGACACCGTCGCCACCTGCCGGATCTCCTCCTGGTCCTTGATCTTCTTCGCCATCGCCGCCACGCCGTCCAGCGCCGCCGCCATCGCCTTGTCCATCCCCCGCTTCAGGTGCATCGGGTTCGCGCCCGCCGTCACATGCTTCATCCCCTCATGCACCATCTCCTGCGCCAGCACCGTCGCCGTCGTCGTGCCGTCGCCCGCGATGTCCCCCGTCTTGCTCGCCGCCTGCCGGATCATCCGCGCGCCCATGTTCGCCAGCGGATCCTTCAGCTCCACCTCCTTCGCCACCGTCACGCCGTCCTTGGTCACCTTCGGCGCGCCGAAGGACTTCTCCATCAGCACATTGCGCCCCTTCGGGCCCAGCGTCGCCTTCACCGCGTCCGCCAGCGCGTCCACACCCGCCAGCAGCGCCATCCGCGCCTCCTGTCCGAAAAGCAGTTGTTTCGCAGCCATGACATCTTTTCCTTCTTGTTCCAGACGTTTTCGCCTGTTGTTTTGTGGGGTTTTCGTGTTAGCACTCAGCCCGGCCGAGTGCTACCAGACCATAAGGTACCATATTCCAGAACCCGTGTCAAGCGCCGTGCGCCCCTCCTTAAGAATCCTGAAAAAAACGGATTTCCTTCCGTTTTCCGGAAACGCCGTGTGCGACAATGGGCCCGCTGCACACCCCCGGTCATTGGAGAGGATGCCATGGCGCCCCTGAAAACCGTCCCCCTGAATCCCGATCTCGCCCAGATGCTGGCGGGACACAGGAAAAAGTTCAAGGAACAGGACTGGGCGCTGGCCTGGTATCTGGCGGCGGAGTGCTGCGCCCGGTTCCACACGTCCCACGGGCTGGCCTTCGAGCCCATCGCCCACAGCGGCCTGGGCTACTACGGCATCGTCGTGCGGCCCCTGGCCTGCAAGGCCAACGGCCACAGCAACCAGCCCATCCTCGGCAGGTTCACCATCTGCGGCGACGCCGAAAACTGGGTCCCCGGCGGGCCGGGCAGCAACCGGCTTGGCCTTTCGGGAATGCTCCATGAGGGGAAAATCACCCCGGAAGAGGCGCTGCCCGCGGCGATCCGGCACCTTCGCCTGCCGCTCATTCCCGCAGACACCCACTACCGCTGCCGGCACAAGGCGCGGGGCGCGTCCTACGTGTTGCTGTTCCGCCTTTCCGCGATGCTCGCCCTCCACCTGCCCATGGGCGAAGTCAGCCTGTGGAACGACTGGGAAGCGTTCGACCGTCTCGCCCGGGAATGCGACCCCCATGTCGGGAAGAAAGAGCACCCGGGCCTGTTTCTCTTCCGCCTCAGCAGCGGCGAAAACGTGGTTGTCGCGGGCGACGGGCGCGTCCTGCGATCCCGCGACCCCTCGCCGTCCCTGTGGGAGCGCCATATGGCCGGGGAGTCCGAAGTCGCCCTCGCCCGCTGGCTGCTGGACCAGATGAAGGCAAGTTAGACAGCGTGCCGCGTCGGTTCCGGAATTTTCACCACAAAGGCACAAAGAGCACCAAGAAGACAGGGAAAGGCAAAGAAGGGCAAAAGGTGCATCAGGCAAGGGGGGCTCCCCTTCCCTCTCCCAGCCTCTTCCGCCTTCTTTGTGTCCTTCGTGCCTTTGTGGTAAATCTTTCCGGAGTTTTCACCACGAAGGCACAAAGAACACCAAGAAAACAGGGAAAGGCAAACGGCAAAGAGGGGCAAGGAAGCCGATGCAGGGGGGCCTCCCCTTCCCTCTCCCAGCCTCTTCTGCCCTCTTTGTGCCCTTTGTGTCTTTGTGGTGAATCTTCCCGGAGTTTTCACCACGAAGGCACAAAGAGCACTAAGAAGACCGGGGAAGGCAAACGGCAAAGAGGGGCAAGGAAGCCGATGCAGGGGGGCTCCCCTTCCCTCTCCCAGCCTCTTCTGTCCTCTTTGTGCCCTTTGTGTCTTTGTGGTGAATCTTTCCGGAGTTTTCACCACGAAGGCACAAAGAGCACTAAGAAGGCAGAAGACTTTTTTGGGGAAAGGCAAGAAGGCAAGAAAACCTTGACTGCCGTGCTCCTGTCTTCTTGGTGCCCTTTGTGCCTTTGTGGTGGAAAAACTCCGTGGTGAAAAAGTCTCAGAGTGCCATCCGCTTGATGCCGTCGCGGACCAGCGGCACGTTGAAGTTGATGAGCAGCCCCAGACGGCACCCCGTCAGCTTCAGATACGTCAGCAACTGCGCCTCGTGGACCGGCAGCACCTTTTCCACCGCCTTCAACTCCACGACCACACTGTCGTCCACCAGCAGGTCGAGCCGAAGCCCGGCGTCCAGGGTGATGCCGTCATAGACCACCGGCACCGCCGCCTGTGCTGTGAAGGGCATGGACATCTGGCGGAGTTCGTGGCACAGGCACGCCTCGTAGACACATTCCAGCAGTCCCGGCCCCAGCCCCGAATGCACCCGGTACGCGGCGTCCACCACCGCCTGTGCGGCGCGTTCCGCACGCGGCGGAATGGGGGCAAAGGATGGCGGCATGGCTGGTCCCTCCGGTTGTTTCAAGGCATTTTTACCACAAAGGCACGAAGAACACAAAGAAGGCAGAAGACTTTTTGGGGAAAGGCAACAAGGCAAGAAAACCTTGACTGCCGTGCTCCTGTCTTCTTGGTGCCCTTTGTGCCTTTGTGGTGAATATCTCCGGAAAGACGTTGGCCGCCGCGCGAAATATCCCGGGGGTGCGCGGTGTCCTTAATACTGCCGGGGGATAGCGGCAACGGATAAGGAGTTTGACCATGCAGGGTGACCTTGACAGGCTGAGCCGGCGGGGATTTCTGGGGGGTGTGGCGGGGGGGGCTGGCGGCGGCGGCGGTTTCGGGGGGGGCGCGGGCGGAGGGGACGCCGCTGGCGGCGTCGCGGCCGGTGCTGGGGAAGACGGGGCTGCGCCCGTCGCTGCTGGGGATGGGCACGGGCACGAAGGCGTGGAACAAGAACAGCGCGCAGATCCGGCGGGGGGAGGAGGTGTTTGTGGGGAACCTGCTGCACGCGCACGCGCGGGGGGTCCGCTTTTTCGATCTGGCGGACCAGTACGGCTCGCATGAATACATGCGCCGGGCGCTGACGGAGGGGAAGCTGGACCGGGGGGAGCTGTTCATCCTGACGAAGACGAACGCGAAAGACGCGGCGGGGGTGCGCGCAGACCTGGACCGGATGCGCCGGGAGGCGGGGGTGGAGTATTTTGACGCGGTGCTGCTGCACTGCATGACGGAGGCGGACTGGCCGGAGAAGATGCGGCCGTGCATGGACGTCCTGGCGGAGGCGCGGGAGAAGGGGATCGTCCGGGCGCACGGGGTGTCGTGCCATTCGCTGGAGGCGCTGAACCGCGCGGCGGACTCGGACTGGGTGCAGGTGATGCTGTCGCGGATCAACCCCTGGGGCACGAAGATGGACGGTCCGCCGGAGGCGGTGGTGCCGGTGCTGCAGCGGGCCCACGCGTCGGGCAAGGGCATGCTGGGCATGAAGATCGCGGGCGAGGGGGCGCACGGGGACAAGATCACGGAGTCCCTGGAATTCGTGGCGAAACAGGGGTGCATCCACGCGGTCACGATCGGGTTTGTCGAGCGGGCGGAGATTGACGCGGCGTTTGAGTCGGTGGAGCGGGGCTGGAAGCCCCCGGCGTGACCTTTTGGGCATGTTTGCCGCTGAAACGGGGGCCTTCGCGGGCACGAGATTGCTTCGGTCGCTTCGCTCCCTCGCAATGACGCGTTGAGGGGCTTTTTTGTCACGAGACCGGCGCTTGTTCCGTCATTGCGAGGCGGCCGCCCCGGCCGGCGCGGCAATCTCTTGCCAGCAGGGCTGTGGCGGGAACGGGATTGCTTCAGGCGCTGCGCGCCTTCGCAATGACGGGCCTATACGCGTCATGGCGAGCGGAGCGACGCCATCTTGTGCCCGCCAGCGCCCCGGCCGGCGCGGCAATCCCCTGCCAAAACGCCTTTGGCATGGCGCATCCGGCAGGACAAGCGGTTCAAAACAGGGAATTCTTTTTGACACACTCCGGGGCTGTATGGTATTCTTTCGTTCCCGATGCGCCTGAATGGCGTCTTTTTTGCCCGGTGGTATTGGCGGCCGCTCCCCATCGTGGAGGCGGTTGCCTGTTTTTTAGCGCTGGGAAGTGCCTGCGGCGCACACGGTTCCGGAGGAACCATGGCCAAGATGCGAGTCGGCATCGTCGGATGCGGCAATATCGCCTCCGAGCTTTGCCGGGCGGTGTGCGGCGGCGGCATTGCCGCCGAGATTGTGACGTTGCATGACTGCGACGCGCTGCGCGCGGAGGGTCTGCGCGAACGGTTCAAGTTGAATGCCGAGGTGGTGACGCTGGAAGAGGCGGTCGCCGGCGCCGACTTTGTGGTCGAGAGCGCCGTGGCGGCGGCGGTTCCGGACGTGGTGCGCCTGTCCGCGAAGCACCGGCGCAACTGCCTGGTGATGAGCGTGGCGGGTCTGATGCTGAACCTGGAGGTGCTGGAGGACGCGCGGGACGCGAACATCATCGTGCGGATGCCGTCGGGCGCGATCTGCGGCCTGGACGGGGTCCGGGCGGCGATGCAGGCGGGGGTGGACGAGGTGACGCTGACGACGCGGAAGCCGCCGCGCGGGCTGGCGGGCGCGCCGTACCTGGTGGAGCGCGGCATCACGCTGGACGGGCTCACGGAGCCGTACACCGTGTTTGAGGGCAGCGCGCTGGACGCGGTGAAGGCGTTTCCGGCGAATGTGAACGTGGCGGCGGCGCTGAGTCTGGCGGGGATCGGCCCCGAGCGGACGACGGTGCGGGTGATTGCGGACCCCGCGGCGACGACGAACGCGCACGAGATCCACGCGCGGGGCGCGTTTGGCGAGCTGACGGCGATCACGGCGAACCGGCCGTCGCCGGACAACCCGCGGTCGAGCTGGCTGGCGTCGCTGTCGGCGGTGTACGAGTTGAAAATGGAGGCTCTTGCCTGGGCGGCGGCGCAACATGCCGCGGCGCACGCCCAGCGGACGAACTAGCGGCCCTTGCGCGGCGCCCCGGGCGCGCGCGGGGCAAGGAAAAGCGGAGACACGAACCATGTATGCAGTGGTGAAGACCGGCGGAAAACAGTACAAGGTGGACGAGGGCGACCTCATCCGCGTGGAGAAGATTGACCTGCCCGTGGGCGACCTGGTGGAGCTGGGCGAGGTGACCCTGGTCGCCGACGCCGGCGCCGTGACGGCCGGCGCGGACGCGCTGGCCTCCGCGAAGGTGGTCGCGCAGGTGGCGGGCCACGGCCTGGCCAAGAAGATCCGGGTGTACAAGTACAAGAAGCGGAAAGGCTACGAGCGCACGCAGGGCCACCGCCAGATGTACACCGAGCTGCTCATCCAGAAAATCCAGCGATAAAGGAGAGACGACATGGCACACAAGAAGGCGGGCGGAAGCTCGCGTAACGGCCGCGACAGCAACGCGCAGCGGCTCGGGGTCAAGAAGTACGGCGGCCAGAAGGTGGTCGCGGGCAACATCATCATCCGGCAGCGCGGCACGCGCGTCCACCCCGGCGAGAACTGCGGCGTCGGCAAGGACCACACCCTTTTCGCCACGGCCGACGGCGTCGTGCGGTTCCGCTTCTACAAGAAGGGCCGCCAGTGCGTGGACATCGTCGTCCCCGCAGCCGAGTGACCGGGCGCGGGGCGCGCTCCGCACCGTTTGGAAAATGAAGACGCTTCCGGACACCCTCAGCCCCTTGAGGGTGTCCTTGTTTTAGCATCACGCCTTTCCGCGGCGCGGGCGCGCGGCGGCGGGGCGGGAAAGGTTTCCCCGTGTTTGTAGACCATGTGAGAGCCAGGGCCACCGCCGGCGACGGCGGAAACGGCTGCATGAGCTTCCGCCGCGAGGCCTTCGTGCCCCTGGGCGGCCCCAACGGCGGCGACGGCGGCGACGGCGGCAACGTCTGGTTCACGGCGACCGGGCGGCTCACCACCCTGCTGGACCTGCGGTACCACGCGCACTGGGTGGGCAAGAACGGCGGCCACGGCCAGGGAAAGAACTGCCACGGCAAAAAGGGCGAGGACATCCACGTCCAGGTGCCCTGCGGGACCGTGGTGCGCGAATTTGACACCGGGGAGATCCTCGCCGACCTGACCGAGGAGGGCGCCCAGTTCCTCGCCGCGCGCGGCGGCGGCGGCGGCCGGGGCAACGCGCGCTTCGCCACCCCGACCAACCGCGCGCCGCACTTCGCGGAGAAGGGCGCCCCGGGGGAGAAGCGCGAATACCTGCTGGAGCTGAAGCTCATCGCCGATGTCGGGCTGGTCGGCCTGCCCAATGCGGGCAAGTCCACCCTGCTCTCCGTGATCTCGGCGGCGCATCCGAAAATCGCCGACTACCCCTTCACCACCCTCACGCCAAACCTGGGCGTGGTGGCGCTGTCCGACCACCGGGTCATGACCGTGGCGGACATCCCGGGCATCATCGAGGGCGCGTCGGAGGGCAAGGGCCTGGGGCTCGACTTCCTGCGCCACATCGAGCGCACCCGGGTGCTGCTCTTCCTCGTGGACCTGGGCGACCCGGACCCCCTGAAGACCCTGAAGGTTCTCAAGGCGGAGCTGCGCGCCCACAGCGGGCCGCTGTCCGAAAAGCCCTTCATCATCGCCTTCAACAAGGCGGACGTCACGGAGAACCGGGAGCGGTACCCCAAACTCGCCAAGAAAATCCCCGGCGCCCTGCTGCTCTCCGGCGCGGCCCGGCAGGGGGTGGACGAGCTTCTGGAGGCGGTCTGGAAAGAGGTGGAGGCCGCGCGCCGGACGGACGACGAGGTCGGGGAGGATGCATCGGCGCCCGTCCGGGAATATACTTACCAGGCGCCGTTCTCCGTCCAGCGGATCCCGCAGGGCTTCGAGGTGACGGGGGAGCGCCCGGTGCGGGCGGTGAACATGACGGAGTTCTCGAACGACGAGGCGGTGGAGCACCTCCACCGCCGGCTGAAGAAGCTGGGCGTGCTGAGCGCGCTCAAGCGCATGGGCGCCGCCGAGGGGCAGATCGTCCGCATCGGCGGGGTGGACTTGGAATACCGGCCGGACTGATCCGGCGCGCGGCCGGGGGTGGATGAGCGCATGGAAATACCCAAAGGCACACTCAAGCGGCTGGTCGTGAAGATCGGCACCAACCTCCTGACGGGCAGGCGGGCCTTCGAGGGCCACTTCATGGAGGCCATGGTCCGGGAGCTCTGCGACCTCAAGGCCAACCACGACCTCGACATCGTCGTCGTGAGCAGCGGCGCCGTCGGCTGCGGCATGAACGTGCTGGGCATGGAGCGGCGCCCCTCCCTCCTGCCCGAGAAGCAGGCTGTCGCCGCGGTGGGCCAGGCCCGGCTCATGCACTACTACGAGGTGCTCACGCAGACCTTCAACCCGGACCTGACCACCGCGCAGATCCTGCTGACGCAGTCCGACCTGGACGACCGGCGCCGCTACCTCAACATCCGGAACACCCTGACGTCGCTGTTCGTCCTGCGGCGGGTCATCCCCATCATCAACGAGAACGACACGACGGCCACCGAGGAGCTGCGCTTCGGCGACAATGACACGCTGGCCGCCAAAATCGCCGCAAAGATAGACGCGGACACGCTCATCATCCTCACGGACGTGGACGGCCTGCACGACGGCAACCCCGCCACCTGCCAGGGCGCCCGCCTCATTGAGACCGTGGAGCGGATCACCCCCGAACTCCTCGCCTGCGCGGGCGGGGCGGGCAGCGTCGCCTCCACCGGCGGCATGCGCACCAAGCTGGACGCGGCGAAGATCGCCACCGCCGCCGGGGTCACCTGCATCATCGCCAACGGCACCCGCGAGAACATCCTGCACGGCGTCCTCACGGGAACCGTGCCGGCCACCCGCTTCCTCCCCTCGAAGAGCGCCCTTTCGCAGCGCAAGCGGTGGATCGCCTTCGGGCGCAGCGCCCGGGGCGCCCTGCAGGTGGACGCGGGGGCGCGGGAGGCCCTGCTCGGCCGGGGCCGCAGCCTGCTCCCGGCGGGCGTGACCGCCGTGGAGGGCAACTTCGACGCCGGGGCGGCGGTGCGCATCCTCGACCCGTCGGGCGCGCTCATCGCCCACGGGCTGACCAACTACGGCAGCGCGGACATCCGGCAGATCATGCACCACAAAAGCGGCGACATCGCCGAGATTCTGGGACACAAGGACTTTGACGAGGTGGTCCACCGGGACAACCTGGTCCTCCTCTAGGCCGCAAAGCACGGGAGAGCCGTTATGACACTGCGCGAGGAACTGGAGAGCATCGGGCGCAACGCCCGCGGGGCGGCGGACACCCTGCGGTCCCTGTCGCGCGCCGTGAAGGACGACGCGCTGCGCCGCGCCGCCGCGCGCCTGCGCGCCGAGAAGGCCCGCATCCAGACGGAGAACGCGAAGGATCTCGAGGCCGGGCGCGCCAAGGGCCTCTCGGCCGCCATGCTCGACCGGCTGGAGCTCACCGACAAACGGATCGGGGCCATGGCGGAGGGGCTGGACATCGTCGCGGCCCTGCCCGACCCCGTGGGCGACATCGTCCACCAGTACGTCCACCCCAACGGCCTGCGCATCGCGCAGATCCGCCAGCCCCTCGGCGTGGTCGGCATCATCTACGAGAGCCGCCCCAACGTGACGGCCGACGCGGCGGCGCTCTGCCTGAAGTCCGGCAACGCGACCATCCTGCGCGGCGGCTCCGAGGCCATCCACTCCAATGTGGTCATCGCCGAACTCTTCCGCGAGGGCGTGCGGGAGGCGGGCGCGCCGGAGAACGCGGTGCAGATCATCGGCACGACCGACCGGGCGGCGGTGGGCGAGATGCTCCAGCTCGACCGCCACATTGACGTGATCATCCCGCGCGGCGGCAAGAGCCTGATCGCGCGCATCTACGAGGAGTCCCGGATCCCCGTGGTGGCGCACCTCGACGGCGTGTGCCACACCTATCTCCACGAGGACGCCGACCCTGAAATGGCCCTCCGCATCGTCATGAACGCCAAGCTCCAGCGGCCCGGGGTGTGCAACGCCATGGAGACCCTGCTGGTCCATGAGGCGGCGGCCCCCATGCTCCTGCCGGAGCTGGCCCGCGCGCTGCGCGACGGCGGCTGCGAACTGAGGGGCTGCGAGCGGACCGCCCAGCTCATTGACTGCGCGCCGGCCGCGGAGGAGGACTGGACCACGGAGTACCTGGACAGGATTCTCTCCATCCGCGTGGTGTCCTCGCTGGACGAGGCGGTCGCGCACATCAACGGGTACGGGTCGCACCACTCCGACGCCATTGTGACCGAGGGCTACGCGGCGGCGGAGCGTTTCCTGGACGAGGTGGACAGCGCCACGGTGTATGTGAACGCCTCCACGCGGTTCACCGACGGCTTCGAGTTCGGCATGGGCGCCGAGATCGGCATCAGCACCAGCAAGCTGCACTGCCGCGGCCCGATGGCGCTGGAGGGCCTCACCTCCCTGAAGTTCGTCTGCCGCGGAACGGGCCAGATCCGTGGCTAGTCCGCCGAACATCGGGGTGTTCGGGGGCACCTTTGACCCCGTGCACGCGGTGCATCTGCGCGTCGCACGCGCGGCGCGCGACGCCGCCGGGCTGGACCGCGTCCTCTTCATGGTGGCCAACGTGCCCCCGCACAAGTCCGGCGAGGTGGCCGCGTGTGCGGAGGACCGCCTGGAAATGGTGGCGGCGGCCGTCGCGGACGAGCCGGGCCTGGAGGCGAGCCGCCTGGAGATGGACCGTTCCGGCCCGTCGTACACGGCGGACACCCTGCGCGGCCTGCACGCCCGGCACCCGGAGGCGGCGCTCTTTCTGATCCTCGGCTACGACTCCGCGCTCGACCTGCCCAAGTGGCGGGAGCCCGGCGTGATCCTGGACCTGGCGCGGCTGCTGGTGGTGTGCCGCCCCCGCTGCGGGCGCCCCCTGCCGCCGCTCCTGTGCGGCCGCGCCACGCTGCTCCCCTTCGAGGAGGACCCGCTGTCCTCCACGGAAATCCGCGAGCGCCTCGCCGCGGGGGACGATGTCTCCGGACTGGTGCCCGCCGGCGCGCTGCGCGTCATCCGGGAGAAAGGCCTCTATCATGCCCGTGGCCAAGGCTGAGCGCTCCCGCGAGTTTCTGGCCCGGATCCGCCAAACCCTCGGGGAAAAGCGGGTCATGCACTCGGTCTTTGTGGCCGAGTACTTCTCCAGTTTCGCCGAACGCGCCGGACTAGACCATGATGAGGCCGTGGCCGCCGGACTCCTGCATGACCTGGCCCGGAGCATGACCGGCGGGGAGCTGCTGGCGCAGGCCCGCGCGCGGCGGCTGCCGATGGGCGAGGCGCAGCTCGCAAAGCCCCTCCTGCTGCACGGCCCCGTCGCCGCCGAAATCTGCCGCGAGGAGTTCGGCGTTTCCGACGACGTGCACGAGGCCGTCTATTGGCACACCACGGGCCGCCCGGGCATGGGCCGGCTGGCGCAGGGGCTGTGCGTCGCCGACTTCTCCGAGCCGTCCCGCGACTACCCCGAGGCCGCACAGGCCCGCGACATTCTCCGGAAATCCGGGTTTGGCCCCGCCGTGCTCTATGTGTTCGAGAAAAAAGTCGAATTCGGCCGGTCAAAGGAGGTGACGGACCCCAACACCGCCGCCACCCTCTTCTGGCTGCGGGGACACCCCCCGGCATGACGATCCCCGACCCGCTGGCAGTCATCGCCCCGCACTACGACGCCATGATGGAGCACGTCTGCTACACCCGCTGGACCAGGACCGTCCGGGAGCTCGCCGCCCTCGTCCCGCGCCCCTTCGTCCACCTGGACGTCGGCTGCGGCACGGGCGTGCTGATGGAGATGCTCGACGGGGCCGGCTGGCCCATCGTGGGCGTGGACCTCTCCCCCGCCATGCTGCGCGAGGGGCGCGCCGCCCGGGGCCCCTTCCCCTTCGCCGTCGCCGACATGCGCCGCCTCCCCTTCCACGGCTCCGTCGGCATGATCACCTGCCTGTTCGACTCCCTGAACTTCCTGCTTGAACCGGAGGACGTGCGGGCGGCCCTGGCGTCGTTCGCGGCGGCCCTCCGGCCCGGCGGGCTGGTCTATTTCGACGTGGTCACCGAGTTCATGATGACGGAGTACTACGCCGGCAAGACCTGGACCGACGATGCGGACGGTCTGGGCGTCACCTGGGAAAACGACTACGACCCCGCCACCCGCATGTGCGCCACGCGCATCCGCTTCGGCGACGGAAGGGAGAGTCAGCTCACCCGGGAGCGCGCCTACCCCCTGGGCTGGCTGGCGCGGGAGGTCGAGGCCGCGGGGCTCACCCCCCTCGGCGTCTTCGACGCCCACGGATGGGGAAAACCGCACAGACAGACCGAGCGCGCCGACTTCATCGCCCTCAAGGAACCCGCACCGGCCCAGACCGGCCGCGCGGAGGCGGTGAAAGACGCCGTCCGGCGGAGTGTTGGCCGGGGGTAATCCGGCCTAGGACGGGCTCTGGCAGGGATATCCGGGGCCGTCCTGGCCCGGCAGTCTGAGCGTCTGGCAGCCCCTGCGGGGCGGACCCTCCACAGGGAGGCAGAGGGTGACCAGTGTGCCGGGAAGATTCGCATCCGCCGCCTGGTAGACCCCCCGGATGTGCGCGGCGCTCTGCCCGGAAACCGCGAAACCCGAGAAACGCATCCCCACCCCGGCTCCCGACACGGCATAGACGGGGAAGTAGTACCTGAAGACTCCCGCGCAGTCCCCCGCGCAGAGGGCGACGCGGTGCGAGCCATGGGCCTCCCCCTTCTCATTTTCATACAGCACGGTGGCGCAGGAATCCGGAAGGGGCCCGTCAAACTCCACCATGAGGAAGCCCAGGGCCGCGCTCAGGCCTTCCCCGGCGGGGAAGGCCTGGACGCACGCACTCTCCGCGGAGGGCAAATAGACCACCTGCCCGTCCCGCCACACCTTCTCCATCGGCGCGGGAACCCACTCCGCCCGCCTGTAGGTGTCCGCCATCCCCGCAAGCGTTGCCCGCTGCGCAAGCCGGGCGGCGGCCAGGGGCGCCCACAGGAGAAGGAACAGAACCGCCGCGAAGGCAAGCGCGCGCGCCGCGGGGGAGGCTTCCCCGCCGCCCGCGGACGCCTCCTCCCGGGATTTCCGCGACGCCCACCATCGGGGAACGGCGGAGAAAAGCACGGCGACCGACCAAAACGGCAGGAAGGACAGGTGGATGACATGCCGGTAGTGAAACTGAAGGCTGGTGATCCCGCAGAAGTACAGGAGCAGGAAGACAAACACCGCCGCCGTCCGCGCGTCCCGGGCGGCCATCAGCATGACCGCGCCCACGGCCGCGAAAAGGAAGATGTCCAGGTGGTTCAGCAGCGCCGTGTAGGTCATGACCCCCCCAAGGATGGCCGCCGTCGCCGAGTACGCCCGGGCGACCATGTCCCCGGGAAAGGCCGAGACGAGGTCCAGGTAATACCGCCCCTTCCACTTGTCCTCGGCCAGTCCGGGGCGGTTCCGCAGGACATGTCCCGCAGTGGCCATGTAGACATAGAAATCATGCTGCGCGGGCAGCCTCTCATGGGAGGCCTGCACCAGTCCGGCACCGTCATCGCTGGCCGTGGACATGCCCATGAGCAGGTCATGGGCGCCCAGCGTCCCGTGCCGCTGAAACGCGGTCAGCACCGGAAAGGACACTGCGGAGAAAACGGCGAGAAGAACCGCGACCGCGCCCAGACGGGCCGAAGTCCCCGCGCCGGCGGTCCGGCAGGCCAGCAGCACCACCGCGACGGGCGGGAGGCACACCAGAAGGTCCCGCCGGAATCCAAGCCCCACACCGATGGAGAGCCCCGCCAGCGCCGCGCACCGGCGCAGCATGCGCGCGTTGGGCGGCTTCCGCAGCAGGAGGCCGCAGGCGAGAAACACGGCGAGAAAAAAAGGGACCTTGGAGAAATCACGCACGTTAAAGAGCACATGGGGCATCAGCGGCGAGAAGACAAACAGCGCCGCCCCGGCCGCCCCGGCAAGGCGCCCCGTGGCCAGGCGGAACACTCCGTAGACCATCACCGCGGAGACGGAGAAAAGCGCCAGGATCAACCCCTTCATCCCCCCCCAGGACACGCCAAAGACCCGCCAGACCATTCCCGCGGCGAACACCAGGTAACGGTGATACTCCTGATAGGCGTCCAGCGGAACCGTGCCGGGAAGGGGCGTCTCCGATGGGAGGGAGAATTCCTGGCGGTCGAAGGCCAGGAATTCCGGCAGGCCGGGAACCGTCTCCGGGGGAACATTGACAAACCCCCGGCCCGAGGCGAACATGACCCCCGGGATGTACAATTCGTTGCTGATGGAGAGCGCGGGGCCGCGCCAGTCCTCCAGCGCCCGGAGCCCCACGAGCACGCAGGACGCCGACAGCGCGGCGGCAATCAACAGATCGGCAAACAGCCAGCGCATTTGCTTGAATGAACGCACGCCCTTCTCCCCGGCGTTGCGGGGAACCGCCCCCCCCGACTTTCTGCCGCCGAAGGGGAACGGCCCCGGGACACGGTGATGATAGCACGCCGGGAAAACGGCGGGCGATGCGCCGCACGGCCGGCGGGGCGGCGAAGCCCCATCTTGATTGCCCGGCATCCGGCGGGTAGTATTCTTGGCATGATCAGCAGAAGAGCGTTCCTGGAACAGTGCGCCGCCGTCGCGTCAGCCGCATCCCTGACGGCGGGGTGCGCCCGTCTGGACGCCGGGGCCGGGTTTGCGCGGGGGGCGCACACCCCCGCGCCGCTGGAGCCGACCCCCTCCGGCGCCAAACCCAACATTCTCTGGATTGTGCTGGACGCCCTGAGGGCGCGAAACCTTTCCTGTTACGGGTACGAACGGCAGACCAGCCCCTTCATTGACAGCCTGGCCGCCCGGGGTGTTCTCTTCGAGAACCATTACACGCAGGGAACATGGACCTTTCCCTCCGTGCCCACCTATATGGCCGGCCGCTACTTCCCGGTGAACTGTCTGGCCCCCAACCCCCGGCTCACCCCGCGCGTGCCCCCCGGCCCGGAGTGTCTCCTCCCGAAACGTCTTTCGGACGCGGGATACCACACTTTTTTCTGCACCACCCATCCGATGGTCTCGGAAACGTCCCCCCTGGGGCGCAGTTTCATGGAAGCCCACCTCTTCCTCAGGAGTGATTCGCGGGAAAAGACCTATCTCGACCACGGGACGCCCTTTCTCGCGGAGGCCATCCCGTCGCTGCCCCGGCCCTTCTTCGCCTATCTTCATCTGCTCGACACCCATTTCCCCCATCAGCTTGCGCATCCCCACGACCGGTGGGTGCCGGGGACGCCGGGGCCCCGGGTCACCCGGGGCCAGTCCGTGGACGAGGGGCAGCCCCGCCTTACGGACAGGGAGAAGGAGCAGCTCCGGGGGCTGTATGACGGAAGCATCCTGCGGGCAGACGAGGGACTGGCGGCCCTGATGCAACGTCTGGAGGCGCAGGGGGCGCTCGAGAACACCGTGGTGGTGGTGGGTTCGGACCATGGGGAGGCGCTGGGCGAAGACGGAACCATGATCGGACACGGGTATTATTTCGACGAGGTGCTGCACATCCCCCTGATTGTCTCCGGCGCGGGAATCCCGCCCGGAGTGCGCATCCGCCAGCTCACGGAGAATGTGGACATTGCCCCCACCCTGTGCCGCATGGCCGGCCTGCCCCCCCAGGAAGGCTTTGACGGGGAGTGCCTGCCGGAACTCGGAACTCCACCGCGCGCGTGGCGCAAGGAGCATGCCTTCTCCAAGAACGAGCGGTACGACGCCCCCCCCATCATGATTTTGAGGAACAAAAAACTCAAGTGCGAGTACGACCCGGAAAAGGGATGGACTTTCCTCTGGAAACACCCCGACCTCCTCACCACGCGCAGAAGGGCCCGCAGGGGGCGGGCGGGCATCGCCCTGGAGACCCGGCTCCGCGAGGATTTCATGGAGAGCTGGAACGCCTTTTCGCGGCTGCCCGCCGCGTGCGATGACATCCCCGTCGGGCAGTTTTCCATCGTCTCCCCCGGGGGACTCGCCTCTTTCCCACAGGCGGCCGCTGACAACCCGCCCCAGGGGGGCGGATGGTTTCTGACTCCGAACGGTCACCTGGTCTGCGCCCAGGGAAACGGCAATCCCCCGGAAGTGGTCCTGCGGCATCGCATGCCTCCGGGAGTGTACCGAATCTATGCGCGGCTGACGCCCCCCGGCGGGGTCCGCGGCGGGAAGACGCCGGGGATCGGCCTGGCGGTCGGGGATGAACCGGCCCCGCGCATCCTCAGGTGTTCCCCCACCCTGGGATCTCCCGATAATGTGTGGAATGTGGAGGCCGGCCTGTATGACCTGCCAGACGGCGTGCTCACCGTGCGCATCACGGCGCCCGCGGGGGAGGCCCAGGCCGCCCTGGCCGGATTCCGCCTGGTCAGGGACGAGTCCCCCGTGAAACAGGAAAACGAACGGGCGGTGGAGCAGGAGATGATGCAGACGCTGGGGTATCTGTGACCCCTGGGCGGCCTGTGACTACGCGCCCGGTGTCTCCGCCGGGTCTTCCCCGATTCTCCTGCGGTCCTTGACGAGGATGAACCAGATCATGGTGGCGACGGTGAAGCCGAAGAGGGAGCCCATGAGGGTGCAGTAGGGGAAATGAGCCGCCGTGTAGATGCGGGTGAAGGCGTGGAAGGCCGCCCAGGCCAGAAGCGCGGCGCCAAGTTTCCGCGAGCGCAGCGCCCAGAAATACACGGCAAGCATGGTGAAGAACGAGGACGCGTGCCCCGAGATGTAGGAATAGCTGCCCCGCACGATCTCATCGTTCATGACGCGCACCGCGCCGTTCCATTCCGAGTAGGTGTCATGCAGCGGACGGTGCCGCTGCACCGTGGCCTTAATGTTGTCCTCGCCGATGACGTTCGTGAACACCACGGCGAGCAGGACGAGCCAGAAGGCGCGCGCCAGCAGGCGCTGGTCCTCGTCCCGCATGCGGACGTAGAGCCGCCCCATGAAGTAGAAAGCCGCGTAGAAGGCGGCGGCCAGCGGGATGAACACCAGGGTGTACTCGTACTCCGGCCACCAAAAAATGGCCTTCTTGTGAAGAAAGAGGCCCGCCAGATGCCAAAGGCCGGCGGTGATCCCCAGCCCGTGGAAGACCTTCGCCATGACGGCCTGGCGCCCCGCCCGCCCACGGCAGATGTAATAGCCAATCTGCCAGCAGAGCAGCACCAGCACAACAAGATAGGTGTCGAAATCGGTGCAGAGGATCACCAGCTCGTCGAGCACCGGGATGTACCGGTCGGGGTTGCCCCAGAGAAGGACTTGGATGTCCCACGGGGCGTCCACAAAAACACCCAGGGTGTAGGTGGCCTGGTAGAGGAGCCCAAACAGCCCCAGAAAGAGCCCCCAGCGGAAGAGGACGTCTTTGGCGCAGTCCGCCTCCCGCTCAAGGGTTGTCGCCGTGACCAGGAGCAAAAGGCCCACCGGCCACTTGACCTCGATGAACACCGCCATCACCCCCACCAGCAGGCACAGCAGGGCGTACAGGGTGGCGAGGGCCGCCACCCGCCGGCACATCCCGCCGACGGTGCCCGTGTTGCGGTCCACAATCGCGGCGACGCCGACAAGAATGACCCAGGGATACCATCCGCTGTCCAAAAAGACCCCCATGACCGCGGCGGCGGCGCACAGCAGGACATAGAACAGGGGGAAGAAGGCCCAGCGTATTTTGAAATCAACAACCGTTTTCATCAGCGCGGACATGGGATTCTCCAGCACGGCAAGCGTTTGTGCGAAAAAGGGCGCCTCCCGGCGCGGGGCGCCAGGCACGAAAACCCCGACTATACCGAAATCCGCCGACAGGGGTCAACGGCGGGCGGCGCGGCTTGCATCCCCGCAAAGGGTGTGCGAGAATTCAGGCAAACCGCGCGGGGGCACGAAATCCGCACAACAGCAAGGAACCTGCCATGAGACCCCTTCCCCTTATTCTTATGACGCTGTGCATCCTCGTCCCTCTTGGCGCCGTCGCGCAATCAAGGACGGTGGGCCTGGACGAGCTCGACCTGAGCCTCATCCGGCAGGGATGGGGGGAGCCCCAGGCGAGACAGTCCGTCGCCAAGAAGCCGCTTACCCTCGGCGGCAAGACATATGAGCGCGGCGTTGGACTGCACACTCCGGGAACCTTCTTTATCGAACTGGATGAAGGCGCCTCGCGGTTCTCCGCACTGACGGGCGTGGACGGCGGGGTCGGCGACCGGGGCACAGTGACCCTGACCATCTTCGCCGACGGCGCAAAGGTGTTCGACAGCGGCGTGATGCGCGGGGGCGGGGCGCCCATGAAAATAGACTTCCCGCTGTCCGGCGTGCGCTCCCTGACCTTTTCCATGGGGGACGCCGGGGACAAGAACACTTTCGACCATCTCGACCTGGCCGACGCGTTCTTCGAGACGGGGCGCGCGGCCCCGAAGGTGGTGAACCGGCCCCCGGAGGAGCCCTACCTCCTGACGCCGCCGCCGCCCGCGGAGCCGCGCATCAACGGCCCGCGCGTCTTTGGCGTGACGCCGGGCGCGCCGTTCATCTACCGGATTCCGACTACGGGCGAGCGGCCCATGCGCTTCGCCGCCGACGGCCTGCCGGAGGGCCTTGCGCTGAACCCGGACACGGGCATCATCACGGGGACCATCGTCTCGGTGGAAAAGCGCCCCTGGGATCTTACGCTCCGCGCCGAGAACGCAAAGGGCAAGGCGGAGCGCCCATTCCGCATCGTCGTGGGAGACACCCTGGCCCTAACGCCGCCCATGGGCTGGAACCACTGGTACGCGCACTACGACCGCATCACGGACGCCATGATGCGCGAGGCGGCGGACATCATGGTGGCCACCGGCATGGCGGACGCCGGGTACATGTATGTGAACATTGACGACTGCTGGATGAACGCCCCGAACCACAAGGATCCCCTGCGGGTCGGCCCGGCGCGCGACGAGAACGGCGTCCTCCTCGCCAACGCCCATTTCCCGGACATGCGCGGCCTCACGGACTACATCCACGCCAAGGGGCTCCGCGCGGGCACCTACATCTCCCCCGGGCCGCTCACCTGCGCCGGGTTCACCGGCAGCTACCAGCACGAGGCGCAGGACGCCAAGACCTTTTCCGACTGGGGCTTCGACTTCCTGAAGTACGACTGGTGCTCCTACGGCGACATCGCCCGAAAGGAGAAGGGGGACGAGGCGGAGAAACTGAAGAAACCCTACCGCCAGATGTCCGCCCTCCTGCGTGAGCAGGAGCGGGACATTGTCTTCAACCTCTGCCAGTACGGCATGGGCGACGTGTGGACCTGGGGCGAGGAGGTCGGCGGCCACTGCTGGCGCACGGCGGGCGACCTCGGCTTTGAGCTGAACGTCTACCACGCCGTGGCCCGGCGCAACGCCGAGCACCACCGGCACGCCCGGCCCGGCGCGTGGAACGACCCGGACTACCTCCAGATCGGCTTCGTGGGCGACGCGCGGGTGACCGGCGAGCCGACCCCCTGCCCCCTCACGCCCAGCGAGCAGTACTCCTACATGTCCCTGTGGTGCCTCATGGCCGCGCCGCTCTTCTACAGCGGCGACATGACCCAACTGGACGCATTCACCCTCAACGTGCTCTGCAACCCGGAGGTCATTGAGATCAACCAGGACACACTGGGAAGACAGGGGTACCCCGTCGTTGTTGACACAGACAGGGAAGTTTGGACCAAGCCCTTGGAGGACGGATCCGTTGCCATAGGCCTGTTCAACACGGGCGAAATGCCGAAGGAAATGGCCTTTTCCTGGAAAGAGGCGGGGCTGTCCGGCAGGCATAGGTTGCGCGACCTCTGGCGGCAGAAGGATGTGGGCGTGTTCGAAGATTCCTTTGACACGGGGACCATTCCCCGTCATGGCGTCGTTTTCCTGCGGGCTTGGCCCGCAAATTAAGCAGGCTTGGTGTCGGGGTGCCCCGGCGTCGGGCCGGGCAGTAATGTTTTTGCATTCCGTGGGTACTATTGGCATGCGTGATTGGATGAACCAATAGGCGAAACGGGAAAGGATCCAGACATGAAGCACCTCACCCCCCACAGCAAACCGATCCGCGTGGCCCGGGCCGATGATGACGCCGGCGCCCTCTTCATCCAGATCTGGGCAACCGTGTTTGTCTGGATTCTGATGCTGGGCCTGAGCGGCGGAAAGTAGTGCCCACCGTGCGCGCCCCCGGCGGACTCCTCCACCGCCGGGGGCCTTTTTCGTGCTATGCTTGACCAAACGGAACGGAGGACCTCTGAATGCGCGTGTGTTACCGTGGCTGGACGGCCGCCCTGCTGGCGGCATTGCTGGCGGCCTCCGCCGCGCATCCCTGCACGACCTTTGTGCTGGAGAACGGCGGAGCGCCGGTTTTCGGCCGAAACTACGACTGGAGCGTGGAGAGCGCGGCGCTCTTCGTGAACAAGCGGGGGGTGCGCAAGACGGCGGTGCTGCTGAACCCCACGTCCACCCCGCCCGCGGAATGGACCTCCAAGCACGGCAGCGTCACGTTCAACCAGATCGCCCGGGAGTTTCCCTGCGGCGGCATGAACGAGGCGGGACTGGTGGTGGAGGTGATGGTGACGGACCAGCCGGCGCACTCGGACCCCGGCGGACGGCCCGCCGTGGGCAACCTTCAGTGGATCCAGCAGCAGCTTGACTGCCATGCCACCGTGGCCGAGGTGATCGCGCACGCCCAGGATGCGGCCATCTTCAACGAGGTGGGCACTGACCTGCGCTATCTCTTGGCGGACGCCTCCGGCGACGCCGCGGCGGTGGAGGTGGTGGACGGAAAGACGGTCTGCCACCACGGCGCGGGGCTGCCGCACAAGGTGCTGGCGAACAACGGCTACCGCGAGCATCTGGAGGATCTGGGCGGGTACAGCCTGTTCGGCGGCCACGATGCCCTGCCCGGCGGCGAGGGGTCCAAGGCGCGTTTTGTGCGCGCCGCCGACGGCGTGGCCAAATACCGCCCCGGCGACGCCGCCCATGCCGTGGCGGGCGCCTTCCGCATCCTCGACGACGTGGCGCAGGACAACACGCAGTGGCGGATCGTCTACGACATCCCGTCGCGCCGCATCCACTACCGGACCCTGTCGCGCGCGGACATCCGCACGGTGGACGCGAAGGCCTTCGACTACGCCTGCGCTTCGCCGGTGCAAATGCTGGACGTCAACGCCCCGGCGAAGGGCGATGTCACCGGGGCCTTCACGGACTACACCCCCAAGGCCAACCAGCAACTGGTCCTCGCCGCCTTCGACGGGGTCAAGTTCCTGCGCCCGTACAAGCGCGTGGCCTCCCTCCTGCTGCCGCTTTATCCCGAAATGTACACCACCTGCGCCGATGCCGAACCCGCCGGGAGGTAACCCCATGCGCGCCCTGCTCATCCCCCTCTTCCTCGCGGCGGGCTGCGCCGCGCACGCCGAAACACCCCTGATTGCGCCAGAGGACCTGGTCTTCCTCCGGGAACTGGCCGAAGCCACGCTGGAGGCGTCGCGGGTGCGGCCCGGGGAGACGGTCGCGGGGATCGGGCCCAACACCTCCGGCGGCACCCTGATCCGCCCCGGCGGGCGCAACGCCTACCCCGCCTACTGGATCCGCGACTACGCCCTATCCCTGGAATCCGGCGTGGTCCCGCTGGAGGAGCAGCGCCATGCCCTGACCGTGGCCGCCGCGCACCAGGTGGACGCGGAGACCGTCCTGCCCACGGGCAGCCGCCTGCCCCCCGGGTCCATTCCGGACCATGTCTCCTTCGGCGGCGTGCCCATCTACTTTCCGGGCATCCTGGAGGACTACGAGAAACAGGGCGGCGAGCAATGGGGCATTCTCCCCTGCCTCGACGACCAGTACTTCTTCATCCACATGGCCCGGCAGTTCCAGCTCGCCGCGCGGGAGGCCGCCTTCCTGCGGGAGGAGCACCGGGGAAAGACGCTCTTCGCGCGGCTGGAGGCCGCCTATGCCATGCCCCCCTTTGACCCCGGCACCGGACTGGTCCGTGTGGGAGCGGAAAACCGGGGCGTGAACTTCGGTTTTTTTGACACGGTCACCCACACGGGTGACCTCCTCTTCTGCTCCGTTCTCAAGCACCGCGCCGCCGGGGAGATGGCGGACATGGCCGGTCCCGCCGGACAGCCCGACCGCGAGGCATTCTACCGCGCCGACGCCGCACGCATCGCCGAGGCCCTCCCAAGGGTCTTCCAGCGCCCCGACGGATGGTTCGCCGCCAGCACCGGCATCAGCGCCCAGCCGGATGTCTGGGGCACGGCGTTCGCGGTGTGGACCGGCGCGGTGACCGGGGAGCCGGCCCAACGCGCCTGCGCGGCCCTGGCCCAGGCCCTCCGCAACGGCACGATCGCCTGGGAGGGCGGCATCCGCCATGTGCCGCAGGACCTGGACTACTCCGCGAAGGCCGTTTGGGAGAAATGCCTCGCCGCGCGCAACCGCTACCAGAACGGCGCCTACTGGGACACCCCTGTCGGCTGGGTGGCCCATGCCTCCGCCCAGGCGGACCCGGAGGCCGCCGCAGCCCTCGTGCGCGACTACCTCCGTCCCCTCCGCGCCGATGACTTCCGCAAGGGCGACGCCTTCGGCGCCCCCTGGGAATGCCGCCACCCCGAGGACAACCACCGCCAGAACCCCGTCTACCTCACCAGCGTCACCGCCCCGCTGGCGGTATTCTCGAACCACGCATTCCCTCCCGGGGGCCAGGCACCGCCCGGATAGCCGGACAGGATGGGCGCGGGCCGGCGCCGTGGCTGGCACGAGATTGCCCCACTTCGTTCGCAAAAAAGCGGAAAGGCGCGTTCTTGCGGACGAAGTGGGGCAATCGCATGTCAGAACGCCCCCGTTCTGTCGCATCCGGTGGGTGGACGGGTGTGTTCGCCGCCCTGGATGCGTTCAGCGCGCGTTCACAAGGCGCGTTTTCTCCCAGGTGCATCACGGGCCATACCTTGTCCGGCGATTCGGGGGGAAGCGCCCTTCTTGGGCGCGCTGACGGCGGCGTGGTATACTTTGCGCGCCATTTTTCAAGGCGTATTTCGCGGAATTATTCGCATGAACTCCAGCAAACAGCGGTTTCCGGTGTGGATTCGCCGGGCATGGCCGTCCGGCCGGGCCCATGAGGAGGTCAAGTCCCTTCTCAGCGACCTGAACCTCCACACCGTCTGCCAGAGCGCGCACTGCCCCAACCAGGGGGAGTGCTGGGCGCGCCGCACCGCCACGTTTCTGATTCTGGGAAACGTCTGCACGCGCCATTGCGCCTTCTGCGGCATTGCGCCCGGCGCGCCGCCGCCCGTGGACCCGGCCGAGCCGGAGAACATCGCGGAGGCGGTGGCCCGGCTGGGCGTCCGCCACACGGTGGTCACGTCGGTGACGCGGGACGACCTGCCGGACGGCGGCGCGGCGCATTTTGCGCGCACGATCCGCGCGATCCGCGCCCGGACGCCGGGGGTCACCCTGGAGGTGCTGACGCCGGATTTCGGGGCGGACCCCGAAGCCCTGGGCCTGGTGGCGGAGACGGCCCCGGAAATCTACAGCCACAACATCGAGACCGTGCGGCGGCTGCATCCCGCGCTGCGGGACGCCCGCTACCGCTACGACACCTCCCTCGAAACCCTGCGCGCCGCCCGGCGGCTCATGCCGGAGGCGGTGGTGAAGTCCGGGTTCATGCTGGGCTGCGGCGAGACGGAGAGCGAGGCGCTGGAGACCCTGGCGGACCTGCGCGGGGCGGGCTGCGACGCCGTGGCCGTGGGCCAGTACCTGCGCCCGCGGACGGAGAACGCCCCGGTGGCGGAGTTCGCGCCGCCGGAGCGCTTTGACCGGCTGCGCGGCGCGGCGCTGGACCTGGGGTTCGCCTTCGCCGTGGCGGGGCCCTTTGTGAGAAGCTCTTATCATTCGGAGGACGCGCTGCGCGCGCGGTCCTCCGGGGAGGAGTGACCCATGCCGAAGACCCTTGAGGTGACCCTGCCCAGCCTGGGCGACGACGGGGACGCGGTTTCCGCCGCCTCCGTGTCCATGTGGCTGGTGGGGATCGGCGCCACGCTGCGCGCGGGCGACGACCTGCTGGAGGTGAACACGGACAAGGCGGCCTTTGTGGTGCCGTGCCCGGCGGACGGAGTACTGTGCGAGATGCGCGTGCGGCCGGACGACGAGGTCCGGCCCGGCGACGTGCTGGCCCTGCTGGAAATCGCGGACTGAAACACAACAGTGAAGGAATCACACATGCCGATCGGAGTGGGCGTCATCGGGGCGGGAACCGTGGGCGGCGGGGTCATTGACATTCTGCTGGCGAACACCGGGGTGATCCGGGACAAGACGGGGGCCGACGTGGCGCTGAAACACGTCGCGGAGCTGCGCCAGGAACTGCTGTCCGACTTCGACCTGTCGGGGGTCCGGGTGAGCCCGGACGCGGCGGACCTCATCGCGGACCCGGAGGTCCAGGTGGTCTGCGAGCTGATCGGCGGTGTCAAGGCCGCGCGCACGCTCATCCTCCAGGCGCTGGAGGCGGGCAGGCACGTGGTCACGGCGAACAAGATGCTGCTGGCCATGCACGGCCGCGAGCTGGCCGAGGCCGCCGCGCGCAACGGCGTGGAGCTGCGCTACGAGGCGGCCGTCGCGGGGACCATCCCCATCATCAAGGCCCTCCGCGAGGGGCTGGTGGCGAACCACATCCACGCGGTCTACGGCATCCTGAACGGCACGTGCAACTACATCCTCAGCCGCATGACCTACGAGGGGAGGGAGTTTGACGAGGTCCTGAAGCAGGCCCAGGCCCTGGGCTTCGCCGAGACCCCGCCGGACCTCGACGTGGAGGGCCACGACACGGCCCACAAGTGCCAGATCCTCGCCTCGCTTTGCCACAGCACCCATGTCCCCCTGGAGCGCGTCTACGTCGAGGGCATCACCCGCATCACCCACCTCGACGTCGCCTACGCCCGCGAGATGGGCTGCGTCATCAAGCTCCTCGCCGTGGTCCGCCGCATCCAGGGCGAGATCGAGGCCCGGGTCCACCCCATGCTCGTGCCCGAGACGCACCTGCTGGCCGCCGTGCGCAACGAGTTCAACGCGGTCTACGTGGAGAGCGACTGCGCCGACGCGACCCTGTACTACGGGCGCGGCGCGGGCCGGCTCCCCACCGCCAGCGCCGTGGTCTCCGACATTGTGGACATCGCCGTGCGCGGCGGCGGCGCCGCCCGCGCGCCGTTCCAGTACACCCACGAGATTCCCGTGCGCGACATCGGCCTGCTGGAGGGGCGCTATTACCTGCGCCTCACCACCCATGACCACCCCGGCGTGCTGGGAAAGGTCTGCACCGTTCTCGGCGCCCACGGGGTCAGCATCGCCTCGTGCATCCAGAAGGACACGGCGCCGGGCGAGCCCGTGCACGTCGTCCTCATGACCCATGAAAGCGTTGAATCCAGTGTGGCGGCCGCGGTCGCCGAGATTGACGGCCTGGAGTTCATCGAGGCCCCCACGCAGCTCATCCGGGCGCTCTAAGGGGCGCCGAGAAACCGAAGTGACGGCATGAAGTTCGTCCTCTACAACATCCGCTACGGCACCGGAACGGGCATCCGCTACCACCTGCCCGTTCCTTTCTCGGGCTATTTCCGGCCCACGCGGCGGAACCTCTCGCGGATTGTGGAGTTTCTCCGCCATGAGGCCCCGGACATCGTCGGGCTGGTCGAGGTGGACGAGGGGTCGTACCGCTCGCGCAACCTGAACCAGGCGGAGCACATCGCGCGGGAGCTGGGCTACAGCCATGTCTACGAGTCCAAGTACGGCCGCCACTCGCTGGTGCGCCAGGTGCCCGTGCTGCGCCGCCAGGGCAACGCCTTCCTCACCAACCAGGCCATCGAGGCGCAGAAGTTCCACTTTTTCCAGCACGGCATGAAGCGGCTGGTGATCGAGCTGGAGCTGGAGACCTTCTCCCTGTTCCTGGTCCACCTGTCCCTGGCCTACCGCCACCGGCAATACCAGCTCTCGGACCTCCACGGCCTCTTCGCGAAGGTCACCAAGCCGATCCTCGTGGCGGGGGACTTCAACGCCTTCTGGGGCGACCGGGAACTGCGGCTCTTCATGGCCGCCGCCGGGCTGGTCAACCCGAACACCCAGGGCACCCCCACCTTTCCGAGCCTCTCCCCGAAGCGCCAGTTGGACTTCATCCTGCACAGCCCCGAAATCCAGATCACCGGCTTCCGCGTGCCCGGCATCCACCTGTCGGACCACATGCCCCTCGTCTGCGAGTTCATCCCGCCCGTCCCCGGCACCCGCCGCCGGGTGGACCCCGCGGCCGCCCTGCGCCTCCCGCCCCGGCCCGACGGCGGCGGGGAGCATCACGTTGCCTGAATGCGCCGCCAGGCGCTGAGTCCGGAACATGGAGGGTCTTGCCATGCCGTGCGCGTTTCTCCCGGCGGTGTTTGTCCTGCTCGCCGCCTCGGGCCCGGGGACGGCACAGGCGCCGCGCGGCGTCCCGACGCCAGGGCAGCTCGCCTGGCACGCCATGGAGCAGCAGATGTTCCTGTGCCTCGACCCCTGCACCTGGCAGGGCCGGGAGTATGACGACCACTCCACGCCCCTGTCGGCGATCAACCCTGCGGCCCTCGACACGGAGCAGTGGTGCGAGGCGGCGAAGTCCTTCGGCGCGAAGCAGATCCTTTTTGTCGCCAAGCACACCGGCGGCTTCTGCTGGTGGCCCACGCAGACCACGGAGTATTGCGTCCGCAACATCCCCTGGAAGGACGGGAAGGGCGACGTCCTCGGCGAGCTGGCGGAAAGCTGCCGCCGCCACGGCCTGAAACTGGGCGTCTACATCTACCCCGGCGACGACCAGTGGGGCGCGGGCATCGGCAGCGGCGGAAAAACCGCCGACCCCGCCAAGCAGGCCGAGTACAACGGGGTGCTCCGCCGCCAGTGGACGGAGGTGCTGACGAACTACGGCGAGATTTCCGAGCTGTGGTTTGACGGGAGCTGCGTGGTGGACCTGTCCGACGTCCTCAAGACGCACGCCCCGAACGCGATGGTTTTCCAGGGCCCCCACGCCACCCTGCGCTGGCCGGGAAACGAGGCGGGGGTCTGCCCCGACCCCGCCTGGCAGTCTGTCCGCAGCGCGGACGCGGCCTCCGGCGTGGCCACGGGCACCCTGTCCGATCCCGACGGCGAAACGTGGCTGCCCATGGAAATGGACACCCCACTGCTGGACCACAAATGGTTCTGGGCGCCGGACACGGATTCCATGCTGAAGTCGGTGGACAAGCTCATGGACATCTACTGCCAGTCCGTGGGGCGCGGCGGCGTGCTGCTGCTGAACGCCACGCCGGACACGACGGGCCGGATTCCCGAGTCGCACATGCAACGCTACCGGGAGTTCGGCAAGGCCATACAGGCGCTTTACGCCGGAAAGGCCGGGGAAACGGCGGGGACCGGGACCGAGCTGGTCCTGAAACTGGACCAGCCCGCCGAGATCACCCATGTGGTGATCCGCGAGAACATTGAAAAGGGGCATGTCGTCCGCGCGTTTGCCGTGGAGGGGCTGTCGGACGGCAAGTGGCAGGGGCTGGCGCGGGCGCAGTCGCTCGGCTACAAGCGGATCGAGCGGTTCGCACCTGTACTTGTCGAGGCCCTGCGGCTGCGCGTGACGGAGGCGGTGGACACCCCGGAAATCCTCCAGTTCGCCGCGTACGGCGGCGGGGGCGCTTCTGACAGGCCGGACGCCTCCCCGGAAACCGGGTGGACCCCCGTTCCGGGATTCGGGGACTTGTCCCCCACGGACCAGTGGCAGACGGTGGAGGCGGACCTCACCTCCGTGATCCCCCGGCCCGGGGAATACCGCCTGGAAATCGTCCGCACCTCGGGCGATGGGGAGCTGGAGACAGAAGAGGCAACCCTGCTGATCGCCCGGGTGGAGGCCCCGCGGCTCATCACGCCGGGTACCGGGCCAAACAGCTGGATCCTCCGGCGCACGGACCAGGTCACGGATGATGAAAAGGGAAAGACGGTGCTCCGGCTGCGCGTGCGGCGCGTCGGCGGCGCGTGGAAGGGCGAAATGCGTATCCGGCCGGGCATGGACGAAGGCTCCTGAAACAGTTGGGCGGGGGACCCGCAAGGCCCCCCGCCCGTTGTTTCAGGGCTCAATGCTCGTGCTCGTCATGGCCGCCGTGGGTGGCCTCGTGGATGACGAGTCCGGCGCCGTTCACCGGGAAGGCGTTCCCCGTGTTCGGCTCCGTCTGCATGGGGTTAAACCGCAGAAACTCCACATGGCCGTCCATGTAGAGCACATTGCACCCCCCGGGCACATGGTTGAAATGGCCCGCCTCGTGGCCGAGGCTGTCCCACATCACCGCCAGGGTGGACTGCGCCTGGGCCGCCCCGCCCGGATTGTTGATGTCCGTGATGAGGAAGCGCTCAATGCCCTCGCGCAGGCGGTACACCGTGTCCGGCGTGCCGGGAAGTAACGGCGCGGGAAGCCGCCAGTCCTCATGCGCCGCGGCGGGGTTCGCCTCCAGCCGGTGGATGAGCCCGTCCGGCTCCTCCAGCAGGGCGACATGGAAGGCCTCAATGGCCTCGGCGCGGCTCAGCAGCCCCGCGTCCAGCGCCCAGCCGAAGTAGATGTACGGGTGGTCGTACACCTCGCAGGGCTCCACGCGCCCGTTTCCGGCCAGCGGCAGGTGTCCCTCCTCGTACGCGTGCTCCCACGCCGTCGAGGGGTTGTTGCCCTCGTCCCACAGGTTCTCGGGCGTGCCTGCAAAGGGGGAACTCGGGCAGACCAGCACGTTGAAGTCCGAAAGGTACTCCGGGTACACCGCCGTCATGTCGGGAACGGCGGCCATCCCCTCGGTGGGGGTGCCGTCGCAGTTGGTGGACTTGAGGGGGGGGAAGGCCCCCTGCGCCTCCCCGGCGTACATCTTGAAAGTGAGGCCCAACTGCTTCAGGTTGTTCTGGCACGATGCCCGCCGCGCGGACTCACGCGCCCGCGCCAGCGCGGGCAGCAGGATCGCCGCCAGGATGCCGATGATCGCGATGACCACCAGCAGTTCGATCAGGGTAAACCCCCGAATGCTTCTTTTCATGAATGAAAACTCCTTTGGTATGAACTGAAAAAATGAGAATGGCGTTCACGGCCCAGGCAGGGCACCGTCCCCTCCGCCGTCACCCCCGCGAAAGCGGGGGGCCATGCCTGGAACATGCGCCAGGACCGCTGACCCAAGATGGTTTCCCGCTTTTGCGGGAATGACGGCAGAGAGGGCGGCCGGTGTGCCAATCACACGGCGCAGGCGGGCGGGGCGCGGGTGGGACGGCCGCGCGGCAGGAGGAAGTCCGGCGCCGTCTCCGCAAGGCAGGGAATGACGGGGGCCTCCGTCCGCAGGCGCGGAAGGACCAGGGCCGCCGTCACAAGGAAGGTGTTCACCAGCAGGACGAAGAAGGGGCAGCGCTCCTCGTCGTCGCCGCAGCAGGGAGAATGGTGGTGGAACCCGTGGACCCAGACCGTCATGCCCCCCCAGCACAGCGCCACGGCCAGACACAGCACCAGCCGCCAAAGGGGGTAGCGCCCGTCCCTGCGCGTCTGGAACATCCACCGGTTCACGGCCTGCCTCCTAACTGAGAACAGATTATCACTTAAAAGCGCGGTTGTCAAGGAGGCAATTGGAGCCCAAGCGCGGGAGGTGACGCTGTTAAAGCCGGAGTCGCGCCGGGAACGAGATGGCTTCGCTTCGCTCGCCATGACACGCGTTTCCACGTCACTGACCGCGAAATATCGCGTCATGGCGAGCGAAGCGAAGCCATCTCGTTTCCGCCAACGTCCCGGCCGGCGCGGAGGTCTCCTGCCGGAACAGCTCCGGACTTATGCTCCGGTCGCCGCGTCTATCGCCGCGTCTGCCGCCCCCCGCAGCGCCCGGGCGAGTTCCCCCGCGTTCTCGAACACATGGGCGGGCCGGTGGGGCGCGGAGTCCAGGTCCTCCGGGCGGGTCTCGCCGCTGAGGAGGAGGATGCCCGTCATGCCCGCGAGGCGGGCCATTTCCATGTCCGTGTAGAGGCGGTCGCCGACCATGGCGGCCTCCTCCGGCTTGGCGCCGAGCCGGTCAAGGGCGAGCCGGGCGAACTCCGGGCTGGGCTTGCCGACGAAATGCGGGGTGCGCCCCGTGGCCTCGAAAAGCAGGGCGGCCATGGCCCCGCAATCCGGGATGTAGCCGTAGTCTGTGGGGCAGACCTTGTCCGGGTTGCTGGCGATGTAGGGCAGCCCCTCCCGCAGGAGCAGGCAGGCCCGCTCCAGTTTCGCGTAGGTCAGCGTCTTGTCGAAAGCCAGCACCACCGCCTCCGGGTCCTCCGCCGCGGGGTCCACCCCCGCGCGGCGCAGCTCCTCCTCGAACGAGGGCGTGCCCAGGGCGAAGACCCGCCGGAGTCCCAAGTCCCGCGCGACATGGTCCGCCGTGGCCGCGCCCGCCGTGAACACCTCTTCCGCCTCCGCCGGAATGCCCATGCCCCGCAGCTTCTCCGCGTAGGCCGCGCCATCCGACGAGGGGTTGTTGGTCAGGTAGAGATGCCTGCGTCCCGTGTCGCGGAGGGTCTGGATCAGTTCCTCCGCCCCCGGCAGACGCGACTTCCCCAGATACAGCGTGCCGTCCATGTCCAGCAGGAAGGCGGAAAGCGTGGTGAGGGGGGTCATGGACGCTCCTCCCGGCGGGACGCCGCGTCCGCGTCCGCGCGCGCGCACACCACACGGTCCCCCGGATAGAGGGGCATGCCGGGACTGGGCGGCAGCATGCGCCCCCCGCCCGCGCGGAGCACCCCGCGCGCGACCAGGTTCAACGCCCCCAGACGCATGCTCTCCAGGGTACGCTCCGTCTGGCCCACCGGGCATTCCACCGGGATCTCGAGCAGTTCCGGAGAGGGCGGGGAAGCCGGGGCCGCCGCGCTGGCCGGGGCGTTTGCCGCAGCCTTGGCCGCCTCGGGCTGCGCGGCCGGGTCGGACCTGGCGGCGTCCAGCACCGCAATGTCCGGCCGCGTGCCGTACACCACCAGCGTGTCACCGTTGCGGACATAGACGCCCGCCCCGGGCGACCCCACAAACTCCCCCGTCTTCCGCCGGATGCCCAGCACGACAACCCCCGCGTCCGTGAGATGCAGGGCGCCGAGGGTCTTCCCCACCAGCCAGTCCTCGGGATCCACGGGGATTTCCATCACGCAGTACCCCTCGCCGAAGCCCAGCAGGGTGGTGTAATCCAGAGACTCCAACGTGGTGAACTTGGAGAGCATCCAGCTCGTGACCCGGAACATGAGGTTGTCCACCATGCGGCTCATGCTCAGGGCCCAAAACCCCGTCACCATCCCGGCCAGAATCAGCACACGGCCCGCCATGCCGAAGGTGCCCTCACCGTGGAAGGAGAACGATGCCGTCACGATGGTGCTGGTGAAGCCCACGTTTCCCGCCAGCATGAGGATCATGATGATCCGCCGCCGGACCGGGTGGGAGACCACACTCTCCGCCTCCGATGTGGTGAACCCCACCGTGCAGAACGCGGACCGCGCCTGAAACCGCGCCATCTCCCGGGACATCCCCGTGAGCACCAGCGCCGCTGTGGCGATGCGGATGACCAGCAGGTTCAGCGAGATGATGATGACCAGCACCACAATCGCCTGAATGAAACTCATGGTCGGGACTCCTGTGCGCGGCCCGGGGGGCCGTTTCCCGCAGGAGTATACCGCCCGCCCCCGTTCCGCCGCGACACGCGCTGCGTCACGCCCCGCGCCCGCACCCTCCCGTGCCGCAACCGAAAAGGCGCCGGGATACGCGCTGGCGGTTTGCGGCCAGCCAGCGGTAGGCCGGGGGGAGAATCCAGGAAAACGGCGGAAGCCGCAGCACCGGGGAGAGAACACCGAGGGTTCCCGTGGCGTGGAGGAGTTCGGGGACGGCTTGCGCGCCGCAGAGGACGGTGCCGTCCGGGGTGCGGAGGATGAACCCGTCGGGCATCGTGTCGCCGATGAGTCCGGCGAGGGCGGGGTCGTCACGGGCGGTGTCGAAGGACACGCACCGTATCCGCCCCGCGCGGGACAGGCGGATTACCCACGCCGCACCCGCGCAGCAAAGGGGGCATGCGCCGTCGTAGAGCAGGGTCCAAGAGTCCATGTTGGGGGAACATGCCGAGGCGGCGGGGCGATTCCCGGGACCGAAGACAAGGCCAGCGGGACGTCTGCGCTACGGAGGCGGGACGCCTGCGCTACGGAGGCGGGCAGGCGGGGCTGTTCCGTAGCGCCGCCGTCCCGGCGGCCTTGTCTTTGGCATGCGAGTCATGCCGGCGGGCAGGGAAGAAGACAGGGCCAGCGGGACGCTGGCGGTACGGAAGGCAGGAAAACCTGCAGGCGGGACGCCTGCGCTACGAATGTCGGGTTACCGCTGCCGGTGGGCGAGGACTTTTTTCAGGGCGGAGACGACCTCGTGGAGGTTCTTGTCGGTGAGCTGCGGGTGGAGGGGCAGGGAGAGAATCTCCCCGGAAGCCTTGGTGGCCTCGGGGAGGTCTTCGGGACGCAGGCCGAGGGTCTCGCGGTAATACGGATGCAGGTGCAGCCCGTAGAAATGGACGCCCGTGCCGATGTTCTCGCGGCGGAGGTCGGCGGCGATCTCGTCGCGGGAGCGGCTCAGTTTGTCCAGCCGCAGGCGGACCATGAACAGGTGCCAGGCGTGGGCGCCGCGGGCGCAGTCCGGGGGCAGGACAATCTCCTCCACGTCGCCAAGGACGGCGCGGTACATGGCGGCGAGCCGCGTCCGCGCGGCCTTGAACGCGGCGAACTTCTTGAGCTGCTCAATGCCCATGGCCGCGCCGACGTTGCCGAGGGCGTACTTGAAGCCGGGCTGCAGCACCTGCGCGGGCGCGGGCACGGCGCTGCGGCCGTAGCGGTCCCACGCGGTGGCGCTCATGCCGTTGGCCGCGAGGAGGCGCAGCCCGGCGGCGGACTCCGCGTCGGGCGCGGTGATCATGCCGCCCTCCATGGTGGTGATGTTCTTGATGGCGTAGAAGCTGAAGCAGGCGGGGTTCTTCCCCGCGCCGACGGGTGTGCCGTCGCCGTAGGCCGCGCCGAGGGCGTGGGCGGCGTCCTCAATCACCGCCACGCCGGCGCGCGCGGCGATGCCGTTGACCCGGTCCATGTCGCAGGGGTTCCCCGCGAGGTGGACGGGAATGACGGCGCGGGTGCGCTCCGTGATGGCGGCCTCCAGCAGATCGGGATTCAGGTTGAGCGTGTCCGGCGACACGTCCACAAACTTCGGCACAAGCCCCATGTTGAGCAGCGTGTTGCCCGTGGAGGCCCAGGTGATGGGAGGGGTGACGACCTCGTCGCCGGGCTTCAGCCCCAGGCGCGCGAGGCACAGGTGGAGCGCGGCGGTGCACGAGCACACGGCCACGGTGTGGGCCGCGCCGGTCGTCTCGGCGAACATGCGCTCGAAGGTCTGAATCTGCGGCCCCGAGGTGAGCCACCCGCTGCGGAGGGCCCCCAGCACGGCCTGCTCCTCCTCCGGTCCGAGGGACGGCCGCGCGAGGGGGATGAACCGCGCGGCGACGGGCTCGCCGCCGTCGTCCACCGGCGTGTCCAGCAGGCGCTTCATGCGCGCCACGTTGTTGTGGGCCTCATCGAAGGGCTGGACGTCCGGGTGCGCCTCCAGGTGGGCGCGCAGCTCGTCCATGCCCTCCTCCATGGTCCGCGCGCAGGCAAAGCCCAGGCGGTCACGGAGCTTGGCGAAGAGCACCCGGTAGTCCCGCTTGTCGTCGTCGTCCTTGGGCACCTCCACCACCGTGCCGGGGATCCGCGCGGCCACGCGGTCCGCCAGCGCGCGGATTTGCACGTTCGCCGCGTCGTCGCCGACGTTGAAGACCTGCCCCGACACGGCCGCCGCGGGGGCCTCGGCCATGCGGGCGAGGGCCTCGGCGGCGTCGGCAATGTGGACGAAGGGGCGCCACTGCGCGCCGCCCCCGCGCACGACGATCTTGCCCTGGCGCACGGCGGTGGCGACCATCTGGTTCACCGCCAGGTCGAAGCGCATGCGCGGCGACACGCCGAACAGGGTGGCCATGCGCGCGCAGACGGGCTCGAAGGCCGCGCCCTCCAGCCGCAGCAGGGCCTCCTCCGCCTGGAGCTTGCTCTGGGCGAACGCGGACACGGGGTTCGCCGGGCTGGCCTCGTCCAGCAGTTCGAAGACACCCCGTCCGTAGACGGCGCAGCTCGACGCGAAGACGAACCGCCGCACCCCGCGCGCGACGGCCTGGCGCGCCAGCTCCTTCGTGCTTTCCGTGTTGACGTCGAAGGCCATCTCCTCGTTCAGGTCGCACGAGGGGTCATTGCACACACTGGCGAGGTGGATGACGGCGTCCACGCCGTCCAGCAGGGAGGGGTGCTCCTGGAGCCGGCGCACATCGCCCGCAACCCACGAGACGCCCGGCGCCGCGTGCCGCGCCATGAATGCCGCCGGGGTGTCCCCCTCGCAGAGGTGGCAGAAGCGGTCGAACACCACGACCTCGTGGCCCCGGCGCGACAGCGTCGCGGCGGTGACCCCGCCCAGGTACCCCGCCCCGCCGGTCAGCAACACTTTCATAGAGACTCCTCGCCGCGCCCGGCCGGGCGCGGTTCACACAGCCGCAAGAACAGTCGGTAGTATATCACCCGGAGTGCGGGAACAGAGCAAGGGAAGAACGCGGCCGTTGCGGGAACGAGATTGCTTCAGGCGCTGCGCGCCTTCGCAATGACGCGCGGTTCCACGTCTTGGCGAGCGAGGCCATCCCGTTC
>JAPXRP010000003.1:0-54620 GCA_033813475.1 Candidatus Hydrogenedentota bacterium | reverse complement strand
AGGAAGAGGCCGGGGACGGGTGTTGAGGTGGCACGGGCTTCCAGCCCGTGTCTTGGGTCATGGATGCGACTCAAAGACACGGGCTGGAAGCCCGTGCCACCTCAATGCCCGCACCCGACATCCTCCTGAAAATGCCGTATCTCAAACGGATGCCGCGCGCTACTCCATGTCCGGGTCGGCGGCGGTGAGGGCCGTGACCATCCAGACGAGGAACAGGAAGAGCGTGTAGATGAGGATGTTCTCCCACAGGGGGAACGAGTAGCGCGTGTTCATGGCCTCGGACCAGGAGCTGCCGATGTGCGTGCCCGCGGCGGCGGCGGCCGCTTTCTTCGCGGCGTAGACGTACTCCCACCGCACGAGGAAGCCGATGCCCGTGCAGAGGATGGGCAGCCAGAACAGGTAGGGCCAGAACAGCGTGGTGTACTGGAACCGCGCCGAGGACGCGTCCTCCAGCCGCCGGCCTGACAATCCGTCGAGCAGGATCATCGCGCCCATCCACAGGTTGCCGAGGAAGAACCCGGCGAAGGCGGCGACGGCGACCTTCGCGTGGACCTTGGTCCAGGTATACCCGGCCCCGGCGACAATCTCGCCGGGCGCGTCGGGGAAGATGCCCACGAGCGCGATGCCGAAGCCGCCGACGACGTAGAAGAACCCGAAGACCCAGCTCGCCCAGGGGGACACGGCGGAGAGGCGTCTGCGGAGGTAGAGGGTCACGGGCAGCATGCCCAGCCCCCAGGTCACCATGCCGACGGAGAAGAGCCACCACCACTGCGGGCTGTGCTTGTCGGCCCAACTGCCGAGGAAGCTGAAGGTGTGCGTCATGATGCTGTAGTGGTGGTCCTTGGGGTAGCCCACCCACGCGCTGAAGATCAGCGCCCAGTACACCGCCGACAGCCCGAACATGTACTTCCGGATCGCGCCCGGCTCCAAGTGAAACACTGCCATCTTGATGAATCCCATGTGGGCGGCCGTCCGTGCCGCCGTGAAACGCGCCGCATTATGCCCCGCCCCCACCCGCCCCGCGCAAGCCGGAAAGGGCAAATCTCAAATTTGAAATTTCACAGGGGACTGAGAGCGCCGCGACGGGACGTCCTTGCCCCCGGCCCGGGCAGGCCCGGGCTTCCGGGAACGAGAGGACCGCGCTTCGCCCGCCATGACACGGAAACGCCCGTCATTGCGAACGAGCGAAGCGAGTGCGGCAATCTCGTTCCCGCCACCGCCACAGCCTTCCCCCCGTCATTGCGAACGAAGTGAAGGAATCGCCTGTGGGAATGCCTGCGGTCAGGCACGTCCCGCGCAAGCCCGGAAAGGGCAAATCTCAAATTTGAAATTTCACAGGGGACTGAGAGCGCCGCGACGGGACGTCCTTGCCCCCGGCCCGGGCAGGCCTGAAAGGGCAAATCTCAAATTTGAGATTTCATAAGGGGTCCGGGAGGTTGCGGCGCGGCGCCCTTCTTCCCGGATCGCATCCGAAATTGCACATTTAAGGTTTGTGCGTACCCGCCGCTGCCTCCGTCTTGGCCGGGGCGCGGCAGGCCCAAGACGACGCGGGACACGCATGCCTTCCTGCCCGGTTATGAAATTTCAAATTTGAGATTCGGGGGTTTCGGGCGTCTCGTGTGTCTGCGGCTGGGCGGAGGACATGGCATTCTCCGCCGCTTCTTCCCGCGCCGCCGGGGTGGTGTTTCGGGCGATTTCGCCTCGGACGGCGAACCAGGCGGGCACGGCGTAGAGCAGCGCCTGCCCCCACAGGAGAAACCACAGCCCGGACACTTCTGTCAGGGAGGCGCCGAGCTGGTTGATGCGGACGAAGCCGAGGGCGCCGGGCGTGGCGGGCAGCAGCATGGCCACCCAGCGCAGGCCCACGGGCAGGGTCTCCAGGGGCCACGCGAAGCCCATGAGAAACACCACGGGCACGGACATGAAGAGCAGGGCGGGGATGGCGTCGTCGGGCGTGCGGAAGAGCCCGGCCAGGGTGATGCCGAGCAGGGCGGCGGCGACAAGAAACGGCGCGAGAAACACCATCGCCGCGAAGGGGTCTCCGGGCGAGGGGAAGCCGTAGGCGCGGTAGACGACGGCGAGGTAGAAGAGCGGGTAGAAGCTGTACCAGGTGACATAGGCGAAGGCGCGCCCGGCGAGCACGGCCAGCGGGCTGGCGTTCGCGGCGGAGGCGACCAGCCCCTCGCGGCGCGCGCCGCCCATCACGGCGACGCCGATGAGCAGGGTCTGCTGCATCACGAGGACCAGCACGGCGGGCACCACATAGAACGCGTAGCCCCCCGAGGGGTTGAAGAGGGGCCGCGCGTCCACGCGGAGCGTCTCGCGGGCCTGGAGCGCCCGCCGCTCGCCGAAGTCGGCCGCCGTGAGCCGCCGGATTTCGACCCCCGCCGACAGGGTGGCCGCCGCCTTGTACAGCCCGCCGAGCACCTGCCGGTAGGCGAGGAACCAGATGGCGTCGGCGTAGACGCCCACCGTCGCCTGCTCCCCCCGGAGGACGGCGCGCTCGAAGCCCTCCGGAATCACCAGCGCGCCGCCCGCGCCCTCCAGCATGACGCGGTCGCGGGCCGCGGCGAGGTTTGGCGCGGGGGCGGCCAGGCGCACCTCCTCCGCGGCGTCGGCCCAGCGCAGGAGCCTGCGGCTCATGGCGCTGCGGTCGAGGTCCACCGGCACCACCGGCACCTCGCGGATCACCTGGTTCGTGTACGGGAGCGGGTACACCATGCTGTACACGAGGAGCCCGCCCAGGAAAATCAGCAGCGTGCCGGGGTTGCGCAGCACGGCGAGGTACTCGTCCCGGATGACGGCGGCGAGGCGTCTCATAGGCGGCCCCACGCGGACGGGTCGCGGAGCAGGCGGCCCAGCCGGGGCACGTACACCAGCGGCGGCAGGAACGCGAAGGCGCACAGGGCGGCCATGGGGGCGAGGGCCGACGCGGGGGGCGCGCCCTGCATGCACTGCTGGAGGACGACGCGCAGGTAGTGGGTCAGGGGCAGGCCCAGGCTCCACACGACGGCGGGCGCGGACAGCCCGATGGCGGGAAAGGTGACGCCGGCCACGGCGAAGGCCGGCCCGCAGTAGAACCCGGCCAGGCTGTTGGCGATGCGGATGTTCGCCGTGAGGGCGGCGAAGAGGAGCCCCATGGACTGGTAGGCGAGGATGAAGAGCACCGTGGCCCCCGCCAGCACCCGCCCGTCGCCGCGCATCGGCGCGCCATACCACCGCAGGGCGACGGTCCACATGAGGACGGACACGCAGAGGAACACAAGGGTGTAGGGCAGCAGCTTTCCGAGGACGGCCACGGCGGCGCTGCCGCCCGCCGTGTCCAGCCACTCCCCGGCGGTGCGGCGGCGCAGCTCGCCCGCCGCCGCCCGCACCATCACCACGACAATGAACCCCTGCAGCAGTGTCGGCAGCAGCGCGGGCAGCAGGAAGAGCCCGTAGCTCATGCCGGGGTTGAACAGCCCTCGCTGGTCCACGAGGATGGGCTCGCGCCGCGCCTCCGCCTGCGCGGGCGCCTCGCCGCGGGCGATGCGGGCGCGCCGCTCCATCTCGCCGCCCACGGACAGCGCCGCCTCGCGGACGGCGCGGTTGATCAGGCCGCTCGTGAGGTACCACTGGTTGTTGAAGAAGACCGTGACCGTCGGCGCGTCGCCCCGGAGGGCGTCGCGGGAGAGGCCCGCGGGCAGATGGACCAGGCCGTAGGCGTCGCCGCGCCGCACGGCGGCGGCCCCCTCCGCCAGGTCGCGCACCTCCAGGGCGGCGGCCAGCGCGGGGGTGGCGTCCACGGCGCGGAGAATGCGGCGCGACAGGACGCTGTTGTCCTGGTCGCACACCGCCACGGGGATGTCGCGGGGAATCTCCCGGGAGAAGATGGCCGTCATGAGCAGAAAGGTGGCCGGGGGGAGGGCGAACAGGAAGATCAGCATGAAGGGGCTGCCCGCGATGCGCCGCGCCTCGCGGCGGACCACGGCCCGGAAGCCCCGGCGGACCGGGGGGATGGCGGGCTCCGTCGCGCTCATCGGTCCGTCAGAATCTGGCGGAGCCAGGCGAGGGGGTCGGGCTGCGGCTCCTCGCCCCAGGGGACCACGACGGACATGCCGGGCCGCAGTCCCTCCGCGGGCGTGACGGGCCGCGCGCGCACCTCGAAGGTCTTCAGGTCGAAGCCGCCGGCGATGTTGGTGGCGCGCCAGGTGGCGAAGTCGCCCAGGGGGGCCAGGTAGCTCACCTCCATCTCCACCTCCGCGCCGTTCAGCGCGGGCACGCCGCCCGTGAGGCGGTCGCCGAGCTTCATGCCGCCCAGCCAGTCCTCGCGCACCGAGAAGGTCACCCAGCAGTCCTCCGGGTCAATCATGGTGACGATGGGCATGCCCGCCGCCGCCAGCTCGCCCCGGTTCACGATGTGCTCCACGATCTCGCCGTCCATCGGCGCGGTCACCCGCGCCTCCTCGATCAGCGACTCCACCTCGCCCACCGCACCGGCCGCCTGGTTCACCAGGGCCTGCGCCGCGCGGCGGTCCTCCTCCTGCGCGCCGTTGAGCGCCATGTCGTACTGGGCCTTGGCGGCCTCCACCAGCCTGCGCGCCATGTCGCGCTGCGCCTGCACCTCGTCGCGCCGCTGCGCGGGCACCACGCCGTCGTTGAACAGCCGCTCGACGCGGGCGAAGCTCTTCTCCGCCAGCTCGGCGCCCGCCTGGGCCTGGAGCCACTGGCTCTGCGCCATGCGGATCTGCTCCTCCCGCGCGCCGCCCTCGGCCTTGTCGCGCTGGGCGCCCGCGGCCTCCTGGGCGGCCCCGGCCTGCTGCCGCTTCGCCTGGAGCTGGGGGCTGTCGAGCACGGCGATGACGTCGCCCTTTTTCACGCGGCCGCCCTCCTCCGCCGGCATCTCCTCCACGCGCCCGGGAATCTTCGCCGAGACGCTGATCTTGCGGGTGTCCACCTCGCCCTGGAGCAGGCGCGGGCGCGGCTGCACGAGCAGCCAGCCGAGGCCGGTGACGGCGGCGGACAGCAGCACAAGAAAGAACAGGGCGGCGAGGCGGCCTTTCATTTCGCGGGGGTCTCCTTGGGGTCGGGGGGCGCGGGCGCGGGAAGGTCCAGCGCGGGGACGGCGGGCGCGGGGGCGTCCACGGGCACGCCGCGCGCGAGGTAGCCGCCGTGGGCGTCCGTCCTGCCCGCGGCCTCCAGCAGCCCGAAGAGGGCCGTGTCAAAATCGTAGGCCGCCTTGAGGCGGCCGAGCTGGGCGCGGGCCAGGGACAGCGAGGCGTCCACCACCTCCACCGACGTGGCCACGCCCTCCTCAAAGGCGCGCATGCGCACGCGCAGGTTCTCCTCCGCCAGGGCGAGGGTCTCCTTGAAGGCGTCGTGCTGCTCCAGCGCCTTGGCGGCCTCGTGGTGCCGCACGGCGACCAGCGACCGCAGGTCGCGCCGCGCCTTTTTCGCCAGCAGCGCCACCCGGTCGGCCCGGGCGCGCGCGGCGGCCGTGCGGTGCTTCGTCTGGCCGCCGTCAAAAAGCGTGTACTCGCCGCCGACGCCCGCCGCCCATTCGGGGTCGAGGAGCGTCAGGTCGTTGGGGAACAGCTCCCGCACGCCGAAGAGGTAGACCGTGGGCAGGGCGGCGCCCTTCTCGGCGCGCACGCCCTCCTCCGCCTGGCGGCGGAGCGCCTCCAGCGCCTCCAGCGCCGGATGGCCGCGCTCCACGCCGTCCTGAAACCACTGCACAGGCTCCAGATCGCGCACGATGAACAGCGGCGTGGCCGGGTCGCCCGGCGACGGGTCCGCCAGCGCGTTGGCCAGGCCCTCGGCGGCGATGGCCGCGTCGCGCTCCGCGGCCGACTGCTCCGCCCGCGCGCTGGCCAGGGCCACCTCGGCGTTCAGCGCCTCGACGCGGGCGATGATCCCCTCGGCGAACAGCCGCGCCGCGTGGCGGTGGTGCCGCTCCATGGCGGCGGTCTTCAGCGCCGCCACCTCCACCGCCTGCCGCGCGAGGCGCAGGCCGAAATAGCGCCGCGCCAGCTCCGTCACGAGCTGCTGGTCCGTGTGGTTCAGCCGCGCGGACGCCTCCTCCGTCTTCGCCGCCGCCGCCGCGTTCGCCGCGCTTATCCGCCCGCCCGTGTACACCGGCCAGGACACCTTCACCTGGCCCTTCAGGAACTGGTCCTCCTGCACGCGGTAGGAGAACCCGATGCTTTCCACGTCTATGCTGATGCGGTCGTTGAGAAAGGTCTCGCGCGCCTCCACCGTCACCCTCGGACTGCGCAGTCCCTTCGCCGCCGCCCCCTCCTCCAGCCGCTGGCGCACCTCGGCCCCGCCCGCGGCGAGGGCCTCGTTTCCCGCGCGCATCCGGCGCACCGCCTCGCCGAAGTCCAGCGGACCGGGTTCGCCCGCGGAAAGCGGGGCCGCGGCCAGCAGCAGGGCCGCGCACAGGCATCGCCGCGCCGGGGTCATCTCGCGTACACCCCCGACAGGCGGAGCTGGTTCAGGGTGGCGGCCAGGGTCTCCGCGTCCGCCTCGTCCGGGTGGATGATCCACCAGTTCAGGGAAAACAGCAGCATGCCGACCACGGCCCGCGCCGCCACGCGCGGCGACACGGCCCCGTCCAGCAGCCCCGCCGCCGCCTGGTCGAGAAAGCGCCGCTCCTGGATGGCCACCACGCGGTCCATGATCTCCGTGCTGATCTGCCAGCGCACGGCTTCCGGGTCGAACAGGATGCGGCAGAGCCCGGGGTGCTCCTGGGCAAAGCGCACCAGAATGTCCGTCTGGCGGCGCACGGCGTCGCCGATGTCCAGGGCGGCGTCGCACGCGACGGTGCTCAGTTCCGCCAGCAGCGTCTCCAGCCCCTCATTGAGGATTGCCCGCGCCAGCCCTTCCTTGTCCTTGAAATGGAGGTAGAGGGTGCCGACGGCCACGCCGGCCGCCTCGGCCAGGGCCGCGCTGCGCGTGCCCGCGATGCCCTGGGCGGCGAAAAGGGCGGTTCCTGTCTCCATCAGCCGCCGCCGCGTCTCGATCTTGCTGCGTTCCCTGGCGTTCATGGGTTGCGTCGCTCCGATTAGAACCGTGTTCACTGAATCATCGCATATTCAACGGGCGCGGCGCAAGGTCTGGGATGCTCAGGGCGATCGCACTAATCGGCCCCTCGAGAAACGCCTGCAAGCGGCACGAACGTCTCTCGGTTATGCGATTCTGTCTTTCTTGTCCCAACGGGAGATCCTCATATTGCCCAAGCAGGCCGCCGCGAATCCCCACAGCCCCGGGTCCGCACAGCGCGCAGCGCCGTGGAGTGCGGTAGCTTGCTGCCGCCTTTCTTCGCGTGGGCTTGCCCGCGCGGGGGCACACGTAAAACGACCGGGACCGCGCGTTTCCCCAACGCCGGTCCGGCCCTCCCCGCCGCAATTTCGGCTGCCCCGTTGGGGCATGATGGTTCTGCGCGGGTAACCCAGGACAGGCCTGGCCCTTCGGGCGGCGGCCTGGCCTGGGCAATATTCGGCAACGCTTTCAGCGTTGAAGAGGTCGGGCAACGGGCAATTACCGGACTTCATCCCAAAAGTACCCACGGATATTGGTGCGATGGCCCTGTTGGGGTGCTAAGGGCGCCGCCTCTTCCCGCCGGGGCGGGAACGTGGTACACTTCCCGTCTCTTGAACGGCGGGAAGAGGCCCTCTTTTGGAACATCTCCTTTCAGATGCCGGGGCGGCTGTTTTCTGGCAGGCCCTCGGCGCGGCGGGCGCGCTCATCTTCTACGGGCGCTTCTATCTCCAGTGGTATGCGTCGGAGCGGCGCGGCCGCAGCGTGATCCCCGTGGCCTTCTGGTACCTGAGCGGCGCGGGGTCCCTGATTCTCCTGCTGTACGGCGTGTTTTACCTGAAATCGCCGGTCGGCGCGCTGAGCCACTGCTTTAACAGTGTGATCTACGCGCGGAACCTGGTGCATATCTGGCGGGAAAAGGGGGTGCTGACCCGCCGGCTGAACTGGGGGTTCCAGGGCGGGGTGCTGCTGTTTGTGGCCGTGGGGACGGCCATGGTGGCCCATGTGTGGCTGCACCGGTACCAGTCGCAGGCGGGGCTGCCGGCCGGCGAGATCGCCCGGGCGTGGGCGTGGGTGGCTGTGGGCGTGGCGGGCCAGGGGCTGTTTGCCCTGCGTTTTCTCATCCAGTGGGCGGTGACGGAGGCGCGCGGGAAGAGCGTGGTGCCCGCGGTGTTCTGGCACATCAGCCTGGCGGCGACGCTGCTGCTGCTGGCGTCGCACCTCCAGCAGCGGGAATGGCTGTACGCGCTGGGGCTGCTGAGCACGGCGCCCATCTACGCGCGGAACATCTATTTCACGCACCGGGGCCGCGCGGTGCGGGCGGGGGACTGAGCCCCGAAACGGGAAAATCTTGATTCCCGGCGGTGCCGTTGTGTATGCTAATTGCGGTGTCAATTGGAAGACGCGGGACGCCCCGCGCCCTTCTTCAGGCCTGTCATTTCCGCAAAACCGCCCCGTCCGGGCGGAATTGCATCCTCCCGCAGGGATATGAGGGCGGCGCGGGCGTGTTGGCACCGGAACCCGGAACCTCTCACGACAGGAGAAAAGAAGCCATGCCCCAAGTTCCAATGCGTCAGATTCTGGATGAGGCCGCCAAGGGCGGATACGGCGTTGGCGCGTTCAACGTCAACAACATGGAGCAGATCCAGGCGATCATGGAGGCGGCGAACGAGACGAACAGCCCCGTGATCATCCAGGCGAGCTGCGGCGCCCTGAAGTACAGCAAGATGATCTACCTCAAGAAGCTCATGGAGGCGGCCGCCGAAGAGTATCCGCACATCCCGCTGGCGGTCCATCTGGACCACGGCCGCGACATGGAGACCTGCCTGGAGGCCATCGCGCTCGGCTTCACCTCCGTGATGATTGACGGCTCCCTGCTGGCCGACGGCAAGACCGTGGCGACGTACGAGCAGAACGTGGAGATCACGAGGCGCGTGGTCGAGATCGCCCACATGTTCGGCGTGACGGTCGAGGGCGAGCTGGGCGCGCTGGGCGGGATCGAGGACGGCCACGGCGCCGGCCTCTCCGACGACCAGCTCCAGGACCACCTCACGAAGCCGGAGCAGGCCGAGGAGTTTGTGGCGCTGACGGGCGTGGACGCGCTGGCCGTGTCCATCGGCACCAGCCACGGCGCCTTCAAGTCGTCCAAGAAGGACGCGAACGGCAACGTGCTGCCCCCGACCCTGGCGATGGACCGCATCCGCGAGATCCACAAGCGCATGCCGAACTGCCACATGGTCATGCACGGCTCCTCGTCGGTCCCGAAGGAGCTGGTGGACATCATCAACCAGTACGGCGGCAGCATGCCCGGCACGGCCGGCATCCCGGTTGAGAACATCCGCGAGGGCATTGACCACGGCGTGCGCAAGGTCAACGTGGACACGGACAGCCGTTTGGCCATGACCGGCGCGATCCGCAAGGTCTTCGTCGAGACCCCCGGCAAGTTCGACCCGCGCGACTACCTGAAGCCGGCCCGCGAGGCCGCCAAGAAGGTCTACCTCGACCGCATGGTGGCCTTCGGCCAGGCGGGGCACGCCGGCGACTACCGCCCCATGTCCCTCGAGGCCGCGAAGAAGCTGTACAAGAAGTAAGCCCCCCCAGAAGCATTTTCACGGGCGGCCCCTCCATCGCGGGGCGGGCCGCCCGTTTCTCCAAGACACGGACATTTCAGGAAAACGGCCCCCGGCCGGGGGCAACACGAGAAAGGACTGGCGCCATGTGCGGAATCATAGGGTACATCGGGGACAAAAGCCCGGTTGAAGTCATCATGACCGGCCTGCACCGGCTCGAATACCGGGGGTACGACTCCTCCGGCGTCGCCGTCGTCGGCGAGAACGGCCTCGACTGCGTCAAGAGCGTGGGCAAGCTGAAGGTCATGGACCAGAAGCTTGAGGAGCACCCGCTGAAGGGGAACCTCGGCATCGGCCACACCCGCTGGGCGACCCACGGCGTGCCGAGCGAGGCGAACTCCCACCCGCACTTCAACGGCGCCAGGACCATCGCCGTCGTCCACAACGGCATCATCGAGAACTACTACGAGCTGCGCGAGCAGCTCCAGGCGGCGGGCGTCGTCTTCCGCAGCCAGACGGACACCGAGGTCATCGCGCACCTGGTGGACAAGTACTACGAGGGCGACCTCTTCGCGGCGGTCAAGCGCGCGCTGAAGGACTGCGAGGGCGCCTACGCCATCGGCGTCATCTGCCAGGACAACCCCGACGTGCTCGTGGCCGCGCGCCACGGCAGCCCGCTCATCGTCGGCCTCGGCGAGAACGAGGGCTACATCGGCTCCGACGTGCCGGCCATCATGAAGTACACGCGGAACGTCATGTACATTGAGAACGGCCATGTGTGCGAGATCACCCGCGCGGGCGTGAAGATCGAGGACGTGGACGGCAACCCGGTCTCGATGGAGGTCAAGACCATCGAGTGGGACGACGCCGCCGCCGAGAAGGAGGGCTACCCCCACTTCATGCTCAAGGAGATCCACCAGCAGGGCGCGGTGCTCCGCAACACGCTCGCCGGCCGCATTGACGAGCACTCCGACTCCGTCCGCCTCACGGACATGAACATCTCCGCCGACGAGCTCAAGGCCTGCAACAAGATCTTCATCGTGGCCTGCGGCACCGCGTGGCACGCCGGCATGGTCGGCAAGTTCCTCATCGAGAAGTTCGCCAAGGTCTCCGTCGAGCTCGACCTCGCCTCCGAGTTCCGCTACCGCGACCCGATCATCCCGCCGAACAGCATCATGATCCCCGTGTCGCAGTCCGGCGAGACCGCCGACACCCTGGAGGCCATCCGCATCGCCAAGAGCCGCGGCGCCAAGGTCGCGTCCATCGTGAACGCCGTCGGGTCCTCCGTGGCCCGCGAGTCCCACGGCGTGGTCTACCAGCAGGCCGGCCCCGAGATCGGCGTCGCCTCCACCAAGGCCTACACCTCCCAGTGCATGTGCTTCGCCCTGTTCACCATCTGGCTCGGCCAGGTGCGCGGCACCCTGGACAAGGACCAGGTCGCCATGATGATCCGCGAGCTGCGGACGGTCCCGAACAAGGTGGACGCCATCCTGAAGAACCAGGACAAGGTGAAGGAGCTGGCGAACCGGCCCGAGTACCGCGACGCCGTCGGCGCCTTCTTCCTCGGCCGCAACTACAACTTCCCGTCGGCCCTGGAGGGCGCGCTCAAGCTCAAGGAGATCTCCTACATCCACGCCGAGGGCTACGCCGCCGGCGAGATGAAGCACGGCCCCATCGCCCTGGTCACCAACACCTTCCCCGTGGTCTGCGTCGCCGTGAAGGGCGAGACCTACGAGAAGATGGTCTCCAACATCCAGGAGATCCGCGCGCGCGCCGGCCTCATCATCAGCGTCGCCACCGAGGGCGACGAGAGCATCCAGGCCCACAGCAACGACGTCATCTACGTCCCCGAGTGCTACGAGCCCTACACGCCCATCCTCGTGGCCGTGCCGCTCCAGCTCCTCGCCTACTACATCTCGGCCAACCTCGGCCGCGATGTGGACCAGCCCCGCAACCTCGCCAAGAGCGTGACCGTGGAGTAGGGGTTCTCCCCTGCGCGCCGCAAGGCGCGCGGTCCTCATATACGACGCGCCCGTGTTAAAGCGGGGGCCTACGGCCTCAGCACCGACCACATCTCCCCCGGCAGATTCCTCAACACGGCAAACACCACCGCCGCCGCCACGAACCCGAGCAGCACCGCCCCCGTCAGCCGCGCGGGCCGGGGGCGGACCCACCCGAGCCGCTCCATCACCCACCGCGCATAGACCGCCGCCCCGAGCGGCAGGATCACGGCCACGGCGAACACGTTGGCGCGCAGGGCCGCCGCAAACCCGCCGTGGAGCAGCAGGTGCATGGCGCGCTGGCCGCCGCAGCCGGGGCACAGCAGCCCGGTCCCCCGGTGAAACACGCAGGGGAGGTACCCGTGCGCGGTGGCGGGGTCGGCGAAATAGAAGAACCCCGCCGCCGCCCCCAGCACGGCGGCGGACACGGCGACCTCCAGCCGTCCCCGGGGCGGGCGGTCTGTCCGGGGGGCGCGGGCCGTTCCCCCGTTCTCTTGGGACGCTTCAGGCATGGGCGCATTATCCCAGATGGCGGCGTCCGCGCGCCCCCGGGGCGGTTGTCTTTTCCACCCGTCCGTGCTATGGTGTGGATGCGGGGCGGCGGGGCCCCGAAAAACGCGTCAGGAGGAAAACACCATGGCCGCGATGAATGTGCCGTTTGAGCCGTTTGGTCTTGCGTCCAGAGGATGGGACATCTTCAAGGGGAATGTCGGTCCGCTGCTGGGCGGCTTCATCGTGCTGGCCGCCCTGATTTCCGCCAGCGCCACCGTCTATTTCGGCCCGTACATTCTCATGGGCCCGCTCATGGTCGGCTATTTCAAGATGATCCGCGACGCCTCGGCCGGGCGTCCCGCCCAGTTCGGCGACCTCTTCTACGGGTTCCAGAACGGCTTTCTGCCGGCCATGCTTGCGGGGCTGGTCTCCCAGCTCCTGATCACCCTGGGACTGATCCTCTGCATCCTGCCGGGGCTCTTTCTCGTGCTGGTTTACTGGCCGGTGTACCTCGTGCTGCTGGACGGGGAGACGGATTTCTGGAAGGCCATGGAGACAAGCCGCAGACTGGTCATGGACAATTTTGTCCAGTGGATATGGCTCCACGTCGTCATGCAGCTTATCCTCCTCGCGGGCGTGCTGCTCTGCTGCGTCGGCGTGCTGGTCGCCTTCCCCGTCGCCCTCATCATGACCAGCCTCGCCTACGACATGCAGCGCCGCGGGGAGCCGGTGGATGTCACCGCCGAGCCGCTGGATCCGGGCGCGCCGCCTGAATACACCGACGTCCCGCCTGCGGAGTAGCACCGTTTCCTATCCCGCCGCGCGGCGGCGAGCCATGGTGGTGGCGGGATCGCAGAGGGCGCGGTGGTTCCGCGCCAGAAAATGGAAGAAGGGCCGCGTCTCGACGAAACTCCGGGGACTCAGGGCCTCCTGGAGGATGTCGGTGAGCATCCCGAAATGCAGGGACCAGTATTCCGGGCGGAACCCCTGGGCGTTCTGCGCCTGAATGCTCCACGCGGCGGTGGCCACAAAGAGCCCCGCGTCGGGCCGCGCCAGAACCCCCTCCATGAACCGGAGCATGTTGCGGATGTTGTGCTCCATGAGCCGGTGGTTCTCCCCCCCGATAAGCCGCCCCAGGTCGGGGCGTCGCCGCAGGCGCAGGGCAAGCTCCTCCCCCACCTTCTCCCGGACGGCGGAAAACTCCCGCAGGGAGGATTCACCCGGCGGCTTCAGGGCGGCCGCCGCTCTCATCAGTTCCCGTTGCCTCATCGGGGCCACTCCATAGGTTGCGGCCCCCCTTGTCCTGTCCAATTCTACCATCCCCATTGCCGGTCCGTTTCGCGGGGGCGGCGGTCTCGTTCCCGCCGCAGTCCATCCGGCAAGAGATTGCCGCGCCGGCCGGGGCGGCCGACTCGCAATGACCGCGAAAACGCGCGTCATCGCGAGCGCAGCGCGGCGATCTCGTTCCCGGCATGGCCCCGGCGCTCCGGGCTCTTTCGTGTTGCCAGGAATATCCGGGGCGCGGGGCAATGTTTCAGAGTTGCAAACGTTGGAATGTTCGCGGGGCGGCGCCCGAAGGCGCCCCCGCATTACCAGGAGAACACCCATGGCAGACGTGCAGACCCCCATGACGCCGCAGGAGATCCAGGCGGCCCTTCAGGCGCTCACGCAGCGCGTGGACGGGCTGGAGGCCCGGGTGGCCAAGGACCGCCTGTGCATCGGCGTGATGAAGGGCGACCTGGACTACACCATGGCGTCGTTCATCATCGCCCTGGGCGCCTCGGCCTACGACATGGAGGTGGACATGTTTTTCACCTTCTGGGCGACGGCGGCGCTGCGCGACCCGAAGAAGAGGGTGAAGAAGGGATTCCTGGACAAAATGTTCGGGATCATGCTGCCGAAGGGGTCGCGGAAACTGCCGCTGTCCAAGATGCAGATGCTGGGGATCGGCCCGGAGATGATCCGCGCCGTCATGAAGAGCCGCAACGTGCAGTCTCTGGAGGACCTGATGGCGGAGGCGGGGAAGGCGGGGATCAAGATACACGTCTGCACCATGTCCATGGACGTGATGGGGATCAAGAAGGAGGAGCTGATAGACTACCCCGGCATGGACTTCGTGGGGGTGGGCACCTTTGTGGACATGTTCTCCGACGCGAAGCAGTGCTTTTTTATGTGAGCGGCGGACAACCTGCGGGGAGACATGCCATGGAAACATCGGACTGCGCCGGACGCGGCCATCTCAACCCGGCGGCCTGCCGGATGGTGGCGGAGTTCTTTTCCGTCTATGCCAATCCGACCCGGATCAGCATCCTCTGCGCCCTGCGCGACGGGCGCCGGACGGTGTCGGAGCTGGCGGAGCACGCGGGCGTGAGCCTGCAGAACATCTCCCAGCACCTGCGGGTCATGCGGGACAAGGGGGCGGTGCGCACGGCGCGCGAGGGGCACCACGTCTACTGCGCCGTGGCCGACCCGCGGTTTCTGGAGGGCGTCCGGCTGATCCACGACGCCCTGATGGACGGCTGGCGGCACGGGCCGGAGGCCGTGTTCGAGCAACACGCCGCGGCCGCGGCGCAACCTGAAGTGTAAAGGAGTACCCGACATGACGGCGGATGAACTGCGGACCCTGGCGGTGGAAAAACAACTGGACGCGCGGGGCGTGTGCTGCCCCGGGCCCCTGCTGGAGACCAAGCGCGCCATCACGGGCGTGCCCTCCGGCGGCGTGATGGAAATCCTCTCCTCCGACTGCGGCACCCCGTCCGACCTCGGACGCTGGGCGGTGAAGGTCGGCCATGAATATCTTGGCGACCTCCAGGAGGACGGGCACTACCGGATTTTCCTGCGGGTGCGCTGAGCGGGAAGGCGGACCGGTCGGACAGGTCGGACCGGTCTGACGACGGACGCGGCTGTCCCGCGGTTGCGCGTCTCCGGGCGCGGGCACTACAATATCCGGCGAACCCCAACCTGCCGGAGGGCTTGCGCCATGCCTGCCAAGCGCGGACCTAGAATCATTGACGGAAGAAAGACGTCCGGGATCATCCTGGAGGAGCTGAAGGGCGAGGTGGCCGCGCTGCGGGCGAAGGGCATCCAGCCGGGGCTGGCCGTGGTGCTGGTGGGCGAGGACCCCGCCAGCGAGGTCTATGTGCGCTCCAAGCGCAAGACCTGCGCCGACCTCGGCATCGCGTCGTTCTCCCACGACCTGCCGGCGAACGCCACCGAGAAGCGCCTGCTGGCCCTCATCGCCAAGCTCAACGCCGACCCGAAGGTCCACGGCATCCTCGTGCAGGTGCCCCTGCCGAAGCACATGGACGAGCAGCGCGTGCTCAACGCGATCTCGCCGGACAAGGATGTGGACGGGTTCCACCCGGTGAACGTGGGGCGGCTGCTGAACGGCGAGGAGGCCTTCGTCTCCTGCACGCCCGCGGGCTGCCAGGAGCTGCTGAAGCGCTGGGGCTACGACCCCGCCGGGAAGCACGTCGTCATCGTGGGCCGGTCCAACATCGTCGGCAAGCCGCTGGCGGCGCTGCTCATGCAGAAGGCGAAAGGCGCCAACGCCACCGTGACCGTCTGCCACTCGCGCACCAAGAATCTCGCCGCCCTCACGCGGCAGGCCGACATCCTCGTGGCCGCCATCGGCGTGCCGGAGTTTGTCACGGCGCGCATGGTCCGCGAGGGCGCCGTCGTCATAGACGTCGGCGTCAACCGCATCCCCGACGCCACCAAGAAGAGCGGCGCCCGCCTCGTCGGCGACGTCGCCTTTGCGGGCGTGGCGAAGAAGGCCCGCGCCATCACGCCCGTGCCCGGCGGCGTCGGCCCCATGACCATCGCCATGCTCATGCGCAACACCGTCCTCGCCGCCACCCGCGCGGGGAAATAGGCGGGACGCCCCCCCTCTGGAACCTTCGCGGCCCTTTTGGAATTAACGGGGGGAAGGAGTGTGCCCGTGCGAAAGAACGCCTTTACCCTCATTGAGCTGCTCGTCGTCATCGCCATCATCGCCATTCTCGCCGCCATGCTCCTGCCCGCGCTGGCCCGCGCCCGCGAGGCCGCCCGCCGCGCGAGCTGCGCCAGCAACCTGAAACAGTTCGGCGTCATCTTCAAGATGTACGCCTCGGAGCACCGGGGCGCGTTTCCCCCGTCCGCGCTCAACGGACGCTACCTCGCCCTCGGCGAGAGCCCCGACGCCCCCGGCAGCAGCCGCGACCTCTGGGCGCTCCCCGACGGCGTCGCCGTGTACCCCGAATACCTCACGGACATCACCCTCTTCTTCTGCCCCTCCAGCCCGAAGTTCTTCCCCGAGGACCATGTCGGCCCCAGGGGCTGGAAATGGTACACCGACGGGCAGGCCCACGGCGTCGCCCCGCCGCAGGGCAGCTTCAGCCCCCTGTGCCTCAACGACGAGCAGAGCTACGTCTACGCCGCGTGGATGGCCGAGGACCCCGACGTGTGGGCCTCCATGACCCTCGCCGCCGACTGCAAACTGAACATGGACGCCGGCCTCGGCAATGAGGTCACGCGCAGCGAGGGCCGCCGCATCCTGGAGGAGGACATTGACCTCGCCGCCCTCGACCCCGCCCGCATGAAGACCTGGTGCCAGAGCCGCTGCCTCGAGGTCACCGTCAGCCCCTACCTCGCCGACGGCACCCCCGCCTGGGAGGCCTATGCCCTCCGCGGCAACGGCGGCGGCCAGACCATCTACCGCCTCCGCGAGGGCGTAGAGCGCTTCCTCATCACCGACATCAACAACGCCGGCGCCTCCGCGAAGGGCCAGTCCGAAGTCCCCGTGATGTGGGACGCCACCCAGGGCCTCCGCAAAGACGGCAACGGCCAGTTCAACCACATCCCCGGCGGCGCCAACGCCCTCTATATGGACGGCCACGTCGAATTCACCCGCTACCCCTCCGAAAGCATCCCCTGCAGCCCCCTCATGGTCGCCATGGGCGGCGTGTGGTAGGGGGAACTTGCGGCGAAGACAAGGCAGGCGGGACGCCTGCGCTACGGGAAGGGGCGCCGCTGCTCCATAGCGTCGCTGTCCCGGCGAGTTCCTGGGTCAACGCGCCCGTAGCGCCGCCGTCCCGGCGGCCTTGTCTTCGCTTTCCAGGCGTGTTCTTGGGTCAGCGCGTTATATCTGAGCCGTGGAGAGTGCCCGTGCCAGGCTAGAGCCTGGCGATCCCAGGGTGCGCCGACCGACGGTTATCTGTCCGTTTGGGGTAAGGGACACGCCGAAGCCGTGGCGTTGCTGGAACGCGCCGGTCCCGGATTACCCTTCCCGTCGCAGCTCCCTGGGAGCGCCAGGCTCCAGCCTGGCATTCCGGAAAACCCCACCAAGCTCGGTCGCCGGAACACATGCAACCGACCCGGCGCGCCCTTTTTCGTCGCACACCCCTTTGACAAAACAGAGGGCTTGTGCTAGATTGGAAACCGGCGGCAAGAAGATCCGGCCTCCCAGTGGGGAAAGAAAGACGTGATCATGAGCAAGCGGGCGGGGAATACGGGCGCGGTGCTGTTGGGGATCCTCTGCGCGGCGGGCTGTCTGCTGGTGCCGGCGCGCGCGGAGGACGCGCTGAACCAAGAGGCCTTGCTTCAGGATCCAAACTTCCCGCGAAACCCGTCCCCATCAGAACAAGTGGCAATGCTTCGAGAAGAGTCCCTTGATCAGGGATTCTTTCGGCTCCGCAATGTCAACCTGTTCTTTTCTCCGGGGGTACCCTACAGCGGAGAGATCATTTGGGAAGACACCATGACCGTCTCGGAGCAGAGTGAGTTCTTGTCTGTACAGACCATCACGAGCAACCGCCGCGTGCTGAAGATCCACGAGGAGCTGGCCGCACTGCCCAAGGCCGAGGCGGTCGCAGTGCTCAATGCGCATCTCCAGGAGATGTTTGCCGAATACCGGACCGCATACAGCACGGACGAAGGGGTAAACAACCCTGTGGGATTTACCCACGAGGAGAGAAACCGGCCAGGGTTTGCTTATGGCGGCTTGGCTTATGTGTCAAACACCGTGGACCCCAATGAAGTAACGCTTACGGGGCTTCGCTACGCAGTTCTCTCTCTCGTCTGGATCGCCTCTTCCCTTGAGTTGGACGGCGCGCGCCAGACAGTCATTGCGATCGCGGAGGAGGGGTGTCACCAGCGGGATGTTCTTCGGGGCGACGAGATTCACCACAACGCGTACAAGCGTTCCGTTCTGGACAGCTTCTCCGTCTATAACCGGATCATCTTGGGAACCGCCCTGCTACGCCTGACGCCCGGACTGAAGACGCAACTGGTCTCCGGCGGCGGTGTCTCGCTGGAACCCAAGTCTTTACGCCAAGCGCGGTATGACGCCCCGAGTACCGTCCACGACCGAATAGGCGGCGGGGGTCCTGATTTCAGCCGGGGGGAGATCGTGGTGGACTATTACACCGGTATAACGGATGATGAGTTGGACTGCATCCTGGATGCCGCAGCCGGGGCTGGGAAATCCCCGGTGACGGGGGAAGAATAGGGACGGTCGGCGGGAAACGCCCAATGTAGAAGCGGCTTCCAGCCGCTTTCTCGGGTCACCGCGTCGTGTTTTGGCCGTGGAGAGTGCCCCTGCCAGGCTGGAGCCTGGCGATCCCAGGGGGCGCTGACCGACGGTTATCTGTCCGTTCGGGGCAAGGGACACGTCGAAGCCGTGGTGTTGCTGGAACGCGCCGGTCCTGGGATGTCCTTCCCGTCGCAGCCCCCTGGGAGCGCCAGGCTCTAGCCTGGCATTCCGGAAATCCCCGCAAGACGCGGCGGCATACAGAACGGCGCGGCCCCGGAAAGGGAGCGCGCCGTGTTTCGTTGAGGGGGTGTCCGCGCTCAGGCGAGGGACTTAATCTTCGCGAGCAGGCTGTCGGGGTCGAGGCCCTGGTGGTACATGTGCTCGTGGAGGCCGCCGTGGCCGGGCTTGGAGACGCCGACGTGGGCGTAGCGGGGGCTGTATCCGCGCTCGAGGAGCCAGGTGCCGTAGCGCAGGCCGAGGCCCGTCTTGATGTTCTGGCTCTCGGCCACGAGGACGAAGGGGGCCTTGCCCACCTTCGCCAGCATCTCCTCGTCGGGCGTGTTGAGCGTCGGCTTGTTGATCAGGCCGACGTCCAGCCCCGCCTCGCGGGCGCGCTCGACGGCGTCCAGGGCGCGGCAGAGCATGTCGCCGTAGGCGACGACGTAGCCCGCCGACCCCTCGCGCACGACCTCGTCCCTGCCGGGCACAAACGTGTAGTCCCCGCCGTACATCTTTTCGCCCTTGGCGTCGAGGATGAACGGCACGCTGCTGCGCAGGGTGAAGACGAAGCGGACGCCGGGGTCGTTCCAGGTGGTCTCGACGACGCTCTTGAGCTGGAGCGCGTCCGCCGGGAAGTAGAGCCGGGTGGCGTCGTTTTCGGCGATGCCGCAGTCGGCGAGCATGACGTTGATGCCGTAGTGGCAGGTGTTGTCCGCCATGTCGTCAATGCCGGCGTGGGAGAAGTGGCAGATCGCGTTGGCGCCGTTGAGGCGGGCCATGGTCAGCTCGGAGATGATCATCTCGAGGAAGGCGGAGAAGGTGCTGAAGATGCCCTGCTTGCCGGGCTTGAAGCCGAAGCCGGCGGCGGCGGAGAAGTTGCCGCGCTCCTGAACGCCGCCGTTGAGGCAGACTTCCGGGTGCTTCACGCGGATGCCCTTGAGGCCCGTGGAGCCCTCCAGGTCCGAGTCCACCACGAGCAGCGTGGCGACGCGGGCGGCCTCATCCATGCCGTCGAGGATGCCGTTGACGATGTTGCCGAACTCGGTGCGGTTGCTGGCGGTTTCGGCGGTGCAGCCGCGGTAGGACGCGGAGACGGTGACTTTCTTCACGGCGTCGAGGTAGGCGACGGCGTCCGCGTGGCCGCGGGCCTGGAGGTAGGCGGCGCCGAGCTCCTTCTTGATGACGTCGTGGCCGGCGTGGTTGCCCTCGAGCCCCTCGATGCCGGGGGCCATGGGGCGCTTGTTGATGAGGGCGACGGGCCCGTCGGCCTTCACGGCGGCGACCATGCGGGCGAAGAGGGCGTCAAAGTCCTCGCCGTTCCCCGTGTCCACGGGCAGGCCGTGGCCCGCGAGCGTGCGGCCGATGTCGTAGCCCGGCAGGTAGTTGGACGGGTGGCCGGAGATGGTGACGTCGTTGTCGTCCACGACGACCTTCACATTGACCCGGTGCGCCACGGCGAAGCGGGCGGCCTCGGCGTCGTCGCCCTCCATCTGCGAGCCGTCGGACCCGAAGAGGAAGACCACCTTGTCCGGGTTGGCCTTGGCGACGCCGTTGACGAAGGGCCACAGGTGGCCGAGGCGTCCGGAGGCGAACTTCACGCCCAGCTCGGGATCAAGCTCGGGGTGGCCGTAGAGGCCCTCGCCCGCCGCGCGGTACTGGAGCAGCTTCTCCATGGGCATTTCGCCGTTGAAGGCGGACATGGCGTACTGGATGGCGACGCGGTGGCCGCCCTCGTCGAAGAAGACGGGGTAAATCTTGTCGGAGCCCTTCATAAACGCGTCGGCGATGACCACCTCGGGGACGATGCTGTAGGCGCCGCCCGTGTGGCCGCCGAGCCCCTTGGCCCCCGCGACGGCGGTGAAGAAGATGATGGTGTCGCGGACGGTCTGGATGTTGGACAGCAGCTGGGCGCGCTGGTCCGCCGTGAGGGTGTCGGTGAAGGGGTTGAAGGCCACGGGCTTGAAGCCGGCGGTGTTCAGGGGGAAGCTCATCGCGTGCTCCTCTCGCTTGGGGTTTGGACGGGCGAAAACCCGCGCAAAACAGGGGGGCGCGCGGGCCGGAAAAGTATATCATGCGGCCGCGGCGTTCTGCTATCATGGGGGGAAAGCGCGCGCCGGGCGGTGTCCGGCCGCGCACGGGCGGACCAACCACTGCAAGGAGGATTTTCGTCATGGGCATCGGAAACGGCGGCATGAGCCGCAGGGACTTCGCGAAGGCCTCCGCCCTCGCGGGCTTTTCCATTCTGGCCGCGGGCGCGGCGCGGGCGCAGGACAGCGCCGAGGTGCTGAAGGTCGGGCTCATCGGCTGCGGCGGGCGCGGCACGGGCGCGGCCAAGAACCTCATTGACGGCGTGGACAACGTCAAGATCACGGCGCTGGCCGACGGGTTCGAGGACCGGGTCAAGGGCTGCCGCCACGAGCTGGAGAAGCTCAAGGACCCGAAACTGAGGGCCAAGGTCGCCCTGACGGACGAGCAGTGCTTCGTGGGCATGGACGCCTTTGACAAGCTGATCAAGACCGACGTGCAGGTGGTGATCCTGGCCACGCCGCCCTACGCGCGCCCCGTCCATTTCGAGGCGGCCATCAACGCGGGCAAGCACGTCTTCACCGAGAAGCCCGTGGCTGTGGACGCCGTTGGCATCCGCCGCTTCATCGAGTCCGCCCGCAAGGCGGAGCAGCAGAAACTTTCGGTGGTCGCGGGCACCCAGCGCCGCCACCAGGCCCCCTACATTGAGACGATCAAGCGCATCCACGACGGCGAGATCGGCGAGATTCTCTCCGGGCGCGCCTACTGGATCGGCACCCTGCCCTTCAGCCACGAGCGCAAGCCGGAATGGAGCGACCTGGAGTACCGCCTGCGCAACTGGTACAACCAGATCTGGACCTGCGGCGACAACATCCTCGAGCAGCATGTGCACAACCTCGACGTGATCAACTGGGCGCTCAAGGCGCATCCGGAGAAGGTGGTGGCGTCCGGCGGCCGCGCGTGGAAGCCCTTCGAGGAGCGCTACGGCGACATCTGGGACAACTTCACCTGCGACTACGAGTACCCGGGCGGCGTCCACGTTCTGAGCATGTCGCGCCACTGGGAGAACTCCAAGAACGACGTGTTCGAGGAGGTCACGGGCACCAAGGGGAAGAGCAACTGCCGCAATCTGGGCCGGGAGCAGGAGGACCCCTATGTGCAGGAGCACATTGACCTCTTCGCCAGCATCCGGGGCGACGGCCCCTACCTCAACGAGGGCGTCCAGGTGGCGGAGAGCTGCCTGACGGCGATCATGGGCCGCATGGCGGCCTACACGGGCAAGGAAATCTCCTGGGACGACGCGCTCAAGAGCGACGAGAGCCTCGTTCCGGCGGAGCTGGACTTCGCCAAGGCCTATCCGCTCGGCCCGATCCCCGTGCCGGGGCAGGGCTGATCCACGGCAGAAACCCCGGGGGGCGGCGTCTTCACGCCGTCCCCCGCCTTGGTTAAATGAATAATCGCTGCGGGTAATTCGTTAGATAGGTGGAAACATTCCGCAGCCGAAAGGAGCGCGCGATGACGACAACGATGAAGATGATGAGCTGTGTGACCGTGGTTGCCCTGGCCCTGGCGGGCGTGACCGGATGCGCCACCTACGGCGAGGCCGCCGGGCTCGGCGGCGCGCTCGGCGCGGGCGCGGGCGCGATCATCGGGCACCAGTCCGGCAACGCCGTGGCCGGGGCGCTGATCGGCGCGGCGGCGGGCGCGCTCACGGGCCTGATCATCCACGACATCAAGGCGCGCAAGGCCAAGAGCGCCCAGGAGACCCAGCAGGTCTACAACTACACGCCCGCGCAGGGCGAACTCCTCCGGTTTGAGCGCGCCGAGGTGCTTCCCCCCTCCGTGCGGCCCGGCGAGGAGATCGAGGGCACCATCCAGTACGCCCTCCTGGGCACCGGCCCCGGCGTCCAGGTCAGCGAGCAGCGCACCCTCATGCAGGGGGACCGCGTCGTCGCCGACATCTCCACCCAGGCCTTCCAGCGCACCGACGGCACCTGGGTCAGCAGCCAGCCCTTCCGCATGCCGGCCAACACGCCCCCCGGCACCTACACCCTCGTGACCACGGCGCGCACCGCCCAGTCCGCCATTTCGGGCCGCGCCGACTTCACGGTCCTGTAGGACAGCCCCCGGCAGCAGAGACATCCCGCGCCGCCGCGGCCCACCGGCCCGGCGGCGCGGCTGTCTTCCGGGGGGGGGATGCGCCCCCGCGGGCGCGGCGCGGCCGGACGGACGCCCGCCGCTTGCGTTCGGGGCGGGCAATGGGTACTATTTACCGGTTGACCGTGCGGACCATCGCCGCGGCCCCCTTTCCGGGGCCGGGGTCCGCGCCCGGCCCCTTCAAGGAGAGCACACCATGAACGTTTCCCGTATGGCCCTGGTTGCGGTGTTTTTGTGCGGAGCGGCCCTGGCCGCGGACTGGGAGGACATCACCCCCGGCGCGGACCTGGCGGGGTGGACCGCCTTGGGCGGCCAGTGGACCGTCGAGGACGGCGTTGTCCGGGGCACGGCGGCGAAGGACGAGAACACCTGGCTGCTGTTCGGCGGCCGGGAATTCCGCGATTTCGAGGTGGAGCTGGAGTTCCGCACGCCCGTGCCGACGAATGGCGGCTTGCAGTTCCGCTCGCACTGGCTGCCGCGCCCGCTGAAGGAGGGCGAGAGCGCCGCCGACGTCCCGAAGCAGATGTACGGCTACCAGGCGAACGTGGAGACGCGCCAGCGCAACGGCAGCGGCCGGCTGGTGGACGAGAACGGCCGGGGGCCCCTGGCGGAGCCGTCGCCGGAGTCGGTGAAGACGCTCAAGCAGTACGAGTGGAACAAGATGCGCGTGTCGGCGCGGGGCGCCGTCATCGAGGTCTTCCTGCACGACGTGTCGGCGCTGCGGATCGAGGACGAGGCGTATATCGGCGGGTTCCTCGCGCTGCAGGCCTTCGCCTACGAGGCGAAGGAGGACAGCGCGACGGTGGAGTACCGGAACATCCGGGTGAAGGACCACGCGCGCGAGGGGAAGTGGCGGGCGCTGTTCGACGGCAAGACCTTCGCGGGCTGGAAGCAGTGGGGCAGCGAGAAGTGGGAGGTGCGCGACGGGGAAATCCTCGGCGGGAGCGGCCCGAAGAAGAGCGAGGGCTACCTGGCCACGGAGGAGACCTTCAAGGACTTCCGCGTGCGGGGTGTCTTCAAGACTTTGGGCGACGGCAATTTCGGCCTTTTCTACCACTCGACCATCACGCCGAAGGACGACGGCTACCCGGTGATCGCGGGGCTCCAGGGCGAGGTCGCCCCGGAATACCCGTCGCCGTCGGGCTGGGTCTACGAGAGCTACAAGCGCGGCTGGCTGGTGGAGCCGGACCTGAAGTCCCCGCAGGCGATGGCGCTGCGGCCGGAGCAGTGGAACGAGATTGAAATCCGCACGCAGGGCAACCGCGTGACCACCTGGGTGAACGGGATGCGCGTGCTGGACCTTACGGACCAGGGGCAGCAGCTCTTCGAGGGCAGTTTCGCCCTCCAGCTGCACTCCGGCGGCGTGGACGGCATCCTCTGGAAGGACCTGTACGTCGCGGAGTGACGGGCGGCCGGCGCCAACAGAAACGGAACAGACACCATGCAAGTGAATTTTGTGGACCTGAAGGCGCAGTACCAGGCGCTGCGGCCGGAGATACATGCGGCGCTCGAGGAGGTGATGTCCGGCGCGTCCTTCGTGCTGGGCGACGCGGTGGCGCAGTTCGAGCGCGAGTTCGCCGAGTACTGCGGCGCGGCCCACTGCGTGGGCGTGGCGTCGGGCGCGGACGCGCTGCACCTGGCGCTGCGCGCCCTGGGCGTCGGCCCCGGCGACGAGGTGATCACGGCGGCGAACACGTTCATCGCCACGGTGAACGCCATCACGCTGACGGGGGCGACCCCGGTGCTGGTGGACACGGTGCAGCCGTACTACACCCTCGACCCGGAGCTGGTGGAGGCGGCGGTCACGCCGCGGACCAAGGCGGTCATCCCGGTGCACCTCTACGGCCACATGGCCGACATGGACGCCGTCGCGGACATCGCCAGCCGGCACAACCTCCACGTTGTCGAGGACGCGGCGCAGGCCCACGGCGCCGAGCACCGGGGCCTGCGGGCCGGGTCGTTCGGCGTCTGCGGCTGCTTCAGCTTCTACCCCGGCAAGAACCTCGGCTCCTACGGCGAGGGCGGCGCGGTGACCACGGCGTCGGAGGACGTGGCCCGGTCCCTGCGCATGTACCGCAACGTCGGCCAGTCGGAGAAGTACATCCACCCCGTGGTCGGGTTCAACAGCCGCCTCCAGAGCATGCAGGCCGCCGTGCTGCGCGTGAAGCTGCGCCACCTCGACACTTGGAACGAAAAGCGCCGGCGCTTCGCCGCGCTGTACAGCGAGGGCCTCGCGGACACGGGCCTCGTGCTGCCGGAAACGGCGCCGGACACCGTGCCCGTGTGGCACCTCTATGTGGTGAGGTCCCCCTGGCGCGACGAGCTGATGGCCCACCTGCTGGCGTGCGGCGTCCACTGCGGCATCCACTATCCCGTGCCGGTGCATTTGCAGGAGCCGTACAAGGGCGTGCGCACGCTGCCCCACGGCGTGCCGGTGACCACGACCTGGTCGTCCCAGATTCTGTCGCTGCCCATGCACCCGGACCTCGACGACGACCAGGTCGCCCATGTGGTGGACAGCGTCCGGTCCTTCAGGCCCTGAGTCCCCGGCCGCGGCGCAGGGTGGTATAATCGCGCGGTCCCGCGCGGTGCGGGGCGCGGTTGCGCGAGGAAGCATGGCGAAACAGGCTGAAATCACAGGGGTCGGCGTTCCGGGGGGGGCGGCGGCGGACGCCGCGGCGGGCGCCCGGCTGGACCCGTCCACCTGGACGGCGCGTCTGGGCCGCGGACGCAAGGGGCTCGCCCTGGCGCTGGCGCAGGGCGGCGGCGACCTCGCCCTCTTCGCGGGCGCCGTCATGCTCGCGTACCTCATGCTGGCGTCGTGGCCCGCGTCCCTCCAGCCCGTCGAGAAGGCGCTGCACCAGTGGCCCGTCCTGCTCGCGCGCACGGCGCGCAGCCCCGAGTTCGCCCCCTTCCTCCCCCTGCTCGTGATCATCCCCGTGGTGCGCGTGCTCGCCCTCCAGTGGGTGGGGGCCTACGCGGTGAACCTGGCGGACACGCGGCCTTTCCACGGCGCGCCGCGCCTCCTCCAGGGCGCGCTGCTGGCCTCGCTCTTCCTGGCCGCCGTCGCCTCGGTCTACCCCGCCGCCAGCGCGCCGGGCACCCCCTCGCTCGCGCTCTTCCTCGTGTATGAGGGCCTTCTGGCGCTGTTTTTCACCCTGCTGTTCCACTCCGGCACGCTCATCGCCGTGCTGGTGCTCCACGCCTTCGGCCTCGGCCGCACCCGCGTGGCCGTCATCCACGACGGCAGCCCGCCGCCGGGCCTCCTGCGCGCCCTGCGCTCCCCCGCGACGGAATACGCCCTCCAGGGCGAGATTTTCGCGGGCGGGAACCCGCCCGCGGGCGTTCTGGGCACGCTGGAGGAGCTGCCCGCCCTCATCAACCGCCATTCCCTCGACGAGGTCATCCTGGCGGTGGACCCGGGCAGCCTGCCGCCGGAGCAGCGGCTCAACGTGGCCCAGACCTGCTGGCGCCTGGGCCTGCGCATCAAGATGTGCAGCCCCTTCCAGCCCTTCTTCCGCACGCGGGCCCACCCGGAGATCATCGGCGAGACCCCCCTGCTCCTCGTGGAGAACATCGGCCTCTACGCCACCCTGCCGCAGGCCGCCAAGCGCGTGATGGACTTCACCGTGGCCGCCGCCGCTTTGGTCTGCCTGTCGCCCCTGCTGCTGGTGACCGCGCTGCTCATCAGGCTCGACTCGCCCGGCCCGGTCTTCTTCATCCAGGAGCGCGTCGGCCTCAACGGCCGCGTCTTCCGCATGATTAAGTTCCGGTCCATGCGCACGGGGGCGGACACGAAAATCCACCAGGAATATCTCCAGAAGATGATCCAGAACGGGGAGCACAGCGAGGTGGACGCGGACGGCAAGCCGGTCTACAAGATCGTGAACGACCCCCGCATCACGCGGCTGGGCCGCTTCATCCGCAAGACCAGCATTGACGAGCTGCCGCAGTTCATCAATGTGCTGCGGGGCGACATGAGCCTCGTCGGCCCGCGGCCGCCCATCCAGTACGAGGTGGACGCGTACAAGGACTGGCACATGAAGCGGCTCTACATCCGCCCGGGCATCACGGGCCTGTGGCAGGTGAGCGGCCGCAACCGGCTCTCCTTCGACCAGATGGTCCGCCTCGACATCGCCTACATCGAGCAGTGGTCCCTCTGGCTGGATGTCAAGATCATGGTGAAAACCGTCCCGGTGCTCCTGCACCTGGACCAGGCCTACTGAACACGGAGGCGGAATGCCCGCGGGACGGCTGAAACGGTACATCGCGCTCAACCTGGCGGCCTGGTGCGGCCTGGCGCTCTTCGGCGCGCTGCTGCTCACCGGCGTGCGCCAGTACGGGCAGGCCGTCATGGCGCGCCATGCCGCCGGCCGCATGGCCGCCGACGCCCGCGCCGCCCATGACCGGGGCTCGTCCCTGGAAGCCCAGCGCACCCTCCGCGCCGCCCTCGCCGCCGACCCCGGCGCCGGCGAGACGGTCGTGCGCAGTTTCGGCCCCGCCCTCTCCGGCATGCCCCTCGTGCTGGCCGAACTGGACGCCCTGCGCCGCGACCACCCCGAAAGGCTCTCGGAGGAGGCCCAGCTCCTCGGCGTCCTCGTCGCGCGGCCCCCGGAAACCCTCCACCCCAAAGTATTCACCCTCGATCCGCCCGGCGACGGCGGGCTCTGGCTCGGACGCGCCGCCCTCGCCAACGGCGACATACAGGCCGCCCGAGACGCCTTCCGCCGCTACTGGACCCGGCCCGGCGGCGCCGCCGCCCGCGCCCGCGCGCGGTCCGTCCTCGCCCCCGGCCCGGTCGCCTCCGCCGCCGACCAGTATCTCCAGGGCCGCCGGTTCTGGTTCGCCGGCCTGTGGGACGAGGCCTTCGCCGCCTTCGACGCCGCCCGCGCCGGCGGCCACCAGAATCCCGACCTGGAATGCTTCGCCGCCGTCCGCGCCGAACTCGACGGCGACCGCGACGCCGCCCTCGCGGCCTACCGCGCCGTCGTGGCGGCCACCCCGCACCACCGCCTCGCCCTCCTGCGCCTGCGCGCCCTCACCCCCGCGAAAAAGTAGCCGCCCGCGCCGTTGTTTCCCTGTGTCCGTTTGGCTAAGATGACTGTCTGCGGGCGCCCCCCGCACAACCACGGGAGACCGGCCATGTCCAAGAAACGCGCGCTTGCCCTCGTTCTGGCGTCCCTTCTGTTTCCCGGCGCGGCGCTGGCCTGGCAGCCCACGGGCAGCCTGCGCGAACTGTGCGATGACACGCTGCTGCCGGTGGCGCGGGCGGGGGTCAACATGGCCTCCTTCTCCAGCTATGACCGCACGGGCGGCAACAACGACGGCTTCTCGGGACAGTACTCCAAGCTGCGCGAGGAGGACGGCAACAGCGTCATCGCGGAGATGGAGGGGCCGGGCTGCATCTACCGGCTGTGGACGACCCACGCCGGGGGCGAGGCGGACGGCCTGCTGGAGCGCAAGGGGGAGCACATCCGGATTTATCTCGACGGGGAAGCCGTGCCCGCCCTCGACGTGCCGATGGAGAGCCTCTTCGACAACTCGCTGGAGCGCTTCCCCAACCCCCTCGCCGGGAAGGGCATCGGCGGCTTCTACTCCTACATCCCCATCCCCTACCGCAAATCGTGCAAGGTCGTCGTGGACGGGCTGGGCGTGAAGTTCTACCAGCTCAACTACGCCACCTTCCCCTCCGACGAGGGGGTGAAGACGTTCCAGATGGAGATGGCGCCGGAGGAGCGGGAGCTGCTGGGCCGCGCCGTGGCCCGGTGGAAGGATCCCCTCGGCACGCTGCGCGCGTCGGGGGAGGCCGTGGAAATCCCCGTGGCCCACAAACCTGCGGGGAGCGAGCCGGCGCCCTTCGTCCACACGCTCACCGTGGACGCCCCGGCGCTTATCCATGGGATGACGCTGGAGGGGGTGGACCCCGCGTTCATCGCGCGCACGGAGATCGAAATCGCCGCCACCGGCGCGTCGCTGCGCCTGCCCCTGGGTTTCTTCTTCGGGCAGGTTCCCGGCGCCGTTGCGCACGCCTCCCTGCTCTTCGGCGCGGAGGGCGGGGTGTGGTACAACCGCGTTCCCTTCGTGTGCGCCCGCGAGTGCGTGATCCGGTTTTCGGGCATCCTGCCCGCCGAAGGGAAACTGACGGTGTACCGCTCGCCGCTGGCGGGCGACCCCGCAGACTGCGGCACGCTCATGGCGCAGTACAACGAGAGCCTGCCCACGCGGCCCGGCGTGTTTCACCCCCTGCTGAAGACCGCCGGGCGCGGGCATGTCGTGGGGACCCTGTTGTCCACCGAGGGCCCGGAGGGCCTGCCCTACTGGCTGGAGGGCGACGACCGCTGGGTCATTGACGGCGCCCTGCGCATCCACGGCACGGGGTCCGAGGACTACTTCAACTGCGGCTGGTACGCCCTGAAGGGGCGGCTCAACGGGCCCGAGGCCCTGCCCTCGCACGGGTTCCCCGTCTACGGGATCGCCGACGGCACCATGCGCGCCGCCGCCTTCCGCTGGCATTACGGTGACCCCGTGCCCTTCGCCGGGTCCATGGACTTCGCCATCGAGCACGGCGAGGTCAACCGCCACATCGCCGACTACCGCAGCGCCGTCTTCTGGTACGCCTGCCGCTGAGCGCGCCGCCGGCTACAGCTGCGCCTTGTTCACCAGGCCGGCGCATTCGGGGTGGTCCCAGGGGATGTCGGGGTAGTGCTGCCACATTTTGACGTCGCGCGTGAGGAGTCCGTACATCTCGGGGCGGCGCTGGTGCATGGTGCGCAGGTGTTTGCGCTTCCAGCGGAGCTCGGCGAGGTTGATGACGGCGGTGACGCAGGCGTCGCCGGGCTGCTTGACGCGGGGCCACAGGCGCATCTGCTCGGGCGGGTCGCCGGGGCCGCCGACGGGGGCGACGCAGCCGGGGCCGGCGAAGCCGGTGTTGAAACCCATGGTGATGTTGGCGCCGACGACGCAGCCGTAGCAGTTGGCGGCGGTGATGCAGTAGGCGTCCTCGACCATGCCGTCGCGGCCGTTGATCCAGAGGATGATCTCGGCGCCCAGGTAGGAGGTGCAGCCCCAGGCCTCGGGGAAGTAGCCGTCGTAGCACTGGAGGATGCCGATGGGGCCGAAGTCGAGGGTGAAGACCTTGAACTCGCTTCCGAGCACCCCCTGCGCCTCCGCCGCGGAGTCGCCGATGGGCGGCCAGAAGTGGGGCGCGGGCCCGGAGGCGGGGTGGCTCTTGAGGTAGCGGCCCACGAGGGTGCCCTGGCGGTCCACGACCCAGGCGCTGGTGGCCCATTTGTCGCCGTGGGTCTCGACGCAGCCGGTGACGGCGTTGATGCGGTGCTCCCGCGCGAGGGCGAAGAAGCGCCGGGCGGCGTCGGACTTCGGCGTGATGTTGTGGCCGAGCACATATTCGGGAAAGACGACCAGGTCGGACCCCCGCTCCGCCGCCTCGCGGAAGAAGGCGGGCATGCGGTCGAGGACGGGCGGGATCCCCTCCCCCGCCGTGAGCTGCACGAGGGTGACCGTGGCCGTGTCGCGCGGGCCGAGGGGCGGCAGGGTTTCCTCCTCGTTCTTTGTCTCCGCCGCCGACGCGCCCAGGGCGGCCAGGCCCGTCACGCCCGCGCCCGACGCGATGAAGTTCCGCCGGGACACCGCCCCGCCGTGTTCCGTGTCCTGTGCCATGGGTTCCGCTCCTGCGTTTTGGGTTGTCTGGTTCCGCGCCTCACGCGCCGCCGTAGTGGAACGCCTCGTCCACCATGGCGAAGTAGTTCTCCAGGGGCACATAGTTGCACACGGTGTTGCCGGAGCCGAGGGCGAAGCGCCCGCCGGGCACGCACGCGTCCATCACGCGGCGCACATGGGCGCGCAGCTCGGCCTCGGGCAGCCGGGCCAGCTTGTCCACGTCCACCCCGCCGAGGACGGCGACGCGGCCGCCGTGGCGCTGCTTGAAGTCGAAAACGGAGTTGCCCTCGTCCTCGTAGGAATGGCGGGCGTCAATGCCGACGTCGTCAATGAGGTCCGGCATGATGCTCTCCAGGTTGCCGCAGGAGTGGAGCAGGTAGACGAGGCCGTTGCGGTGGGCGAGGTCCGCCAGCCGCTTGTGCCAGGGCAGCACCAGCGCGCGGAGCTGGTCCGGGGCGAGCAGGGGGCCCGTCTTGAAGCCCATGTCGTCGCCCTGGAAGAACCCGCGCAGGTTGGGCAGGCCGACCAGGCGCTCGTAGACGCCGCAGATGATCTCGCCGACGCGGGTGAAGACCGCCTCCACGAGGTCGGGCTGCTCATACACCAGCATGCACAGGTTCTGGTAGCCCAGCAGCGTGTCGAGGGGAACCTCCAGAAAGCCGCTCGTGGGGCAGACGAACAGGCCCATGCCCTCGGGCAGGCGCGACGCCGCGTATTCGTAGTGCCACAGGTCCGATGTGGCCGGGTCCGGCCAGGGGTAGGCCTCGAAATCCGCCCACGACGCGATGGGGCCCCGGTCCTCGTTCGTCCATTTGCGGGTGCCCCGCGAAAGGTCCGCCGTGTCCGCCGCGTCGAGGTAGTCGCCGGGGAAGTCCGCCCCGCCGATGACGCGCAGGTAGTCATAGCCCATGCGGTGGTAGACCGCCGTGCGGTTGTCGAGGTAGGCGGCCAGGGACGCCCGGTCGGGCCCCGGCTCCACCCACTCGCGGCCCAGGAAGGAGCGCGCGATCTCGCGCTCCACCTCGTGGTCCAGGAACAGTTCGGCCAGCGGGGGGCGCGCGGGCGCCTCCTCCCCGCGGATCACCCGCACAAACCGGTCAATGTCGGGCGCGGGCTTCTCAAGCGGCAGTTTCATACAACGGTCTCCCGCCGCCGGGTGGTTCTCATGGCGGCGGGGTAGTTGTACCGTTTTCACAAGGCCCGGGTCAACGCGCCCGCCGAATCGTCGTGTTCGCCCGGGGCGCGGCAAGCGGCGCCCCTACGGCCGGGATTGGTCGGCTCTCCCGCAGACCCGAAGAGGGCGCGGCAAGCGGCGCCCCTACATGCGCGGATCCGGGGGGCACGATCGTAGGGGCGCCGCTTGCTGCGCCCTCTTGTCCCCTCCGCGTCGCGCGCCGTCCACCGGCTTTACCCCGCGCTGGCGGGGGCGGGGGCCCGGTGCGTATAGTGGTCGCCGGGGGTGCGGCGCGGCGCCCGCCGCGCCGGCGCGCCCCGCGGACCTCCCCAACGGAAAGGGTCTTCGCATGCGGCGCTTCGTCTTTGTGCTTGCCGGACTGGCCGCCCTCGGCGCGTGGGGCGCGGACGACTCGTGGAAACTCCCCCTGGACGTGAAGGAGAAGGCCCTCGAGCAGAACGCCCGGGACCGCCACAACATCCTCGGGCTCTACCCGTCGCAGGTGGAAATCTCGCTGGACCGGGGCGAGCCGGACTACTCCACCCTGGGCCACTGCGACATCGCCCACGCCGTCTGCTGGTCGTCGAACTACCTCGCGGGCTGCTCGTTCCGTTATGCCTTCCTCAAGCGGAGCGGCGCCCCCGCCGACGTGGTTGCCGACGCGAGGCGCCGGGCCGACGAGGTCTTCGAGGGCATCTACCGCTGCCAGCTCGTCACGGGGGTCCGCGGCCTCCAGGCGCGCGGCTACGCCTTCGGCCACGGCGAGTCCTACGAGGAGCGCGTCGCCGACACGCCGCGCGACATCTGGTACCAGGGCGCGGGCGAATACGCGGACCTGCGCTGGCGCGGCGACCCCAGCCACCACAACTACAGCGCCGCCACCCGCGGCCTGGGCCACTATTACGACCTCGCCGCCGAGGGCCCCCAGAAGGACCGCTGCCGCGAGGCCATTGACGCCCTCGTCGGCTACTGGGTGGACAACGACCTCAACATCTGGCACATAGACCGCCAGCGCAAGACGCCGATCCTGGGCTTCACGGACGGCAGGACGCTGAACATGCGGGTCATGATGGCCATCTCGGGGGCAAAGATCGCCCACCACGCCACAGGCAACCCCAAGTACCAGGCGATGTACGAGAAGCTCCTCGCGCAGTACGGCGTGCGCGGCATGAAGTCCCTCGCCACGGAGAAGAACTTCGACGACGCGGAGCATGTCCTCTGCCACCTCGAAAACCTCTTCCGCATCGAGACGGACCCCGAACTCCTCGCGGCCTACCGGGTCATCCTCGACGGCATCTGGGCCAACCACCGCGACGACGCCCAGAGCCTCTTCACCTACATCTATTACGGCGCGGCGCCCGACGCCCCCGGGCGCGAGAAGGCCCTCCGCGAGGCCCTCTTCTCCCTCCAGACCTGGCCCACCGACACGACGCTCCAGCCGCGCATGAACAGCCTCCGCCCCGACCTCAAGCCGCCCTACCCCGTCTACGCCGCCGCCTGGGACAACGAGTACATCTGGAAGGGCAACCTCCTCCAGGCCGACGGGTGGACCAGCCGCGGCATCACCGACCTCGCCGTCCCCGCCGAGAACCCCCTCGTGGTCTACGCCCTCGACCAGAGCGGCGACATCTACCAGTCCCGCGACGGCGCCGCCACCCCCGCCGGATGGCGCCCCGTCAGCCTCAAGCTGCCCTCGCCCGCCCGCCGCATCAGCGCCGGGCCGCGCGTGCGCCTGATCTGCGCGCTCTGCGACGAGGGCCTCTACGCCACCCTCAACGGCGGCGCCCTCTGGCGGCGGCTCACCCTGCCCGCCGACGCCGGCGCCCCCGAGGACGCCGTGTTCGACCCCGAGAATTCCGGCGTGCTCTGGGCCAAAACCGAGAACGGCGTCTACCGCTGCGCCTTCCGCCGCGCCAAGGACCTGGGCACCCGGTGGGAAAAGGTCACCGAACCCGGCCCCTTCCCCGTCCGCGGCGGCGCCGCCGCCCACAGCGCCGCCGGACACTTCAAGGCCGACCCCAACGGCGTCCTCAAGAGCGCCGACGGCGGCCAGACCTGGACCCTCAAGAACGCCGGCCTCGACATCCCCCGTGCGGGCACCGTCTTCGCCCCCGCGACAACGGACTGGGTCTTCGCGGGCACCCCCGCCGGCCTGTTTGTCTCCAAAGACACCGGCGAAACCTGGCAATCCGCCCACCTCGTCCTCCAGTTCACCTACAACACCCGCCGCGAGATCGGCGGCGCCGCCTACGTGGACGCCTACTGGCGCGGCCGCTACTACGGCTTCATAGACGACACCGCCGCCGCCGCGCCCTGGAAGGAGTAAAGACAGAGGACAAGGCCGCCGGGACGGCGGCGGTAAGACTAGTAGCCTTGTGGTAAGGGGCCAGCTTTTCTTGGTCCCCCCTTCAGGGGGGTGGCCGCGTCTTCGCGGCCGGGGGATGTTCTTAGGGCCGACGCCATTGGCCGATCTCCGGAACATCCCCCTGTTCGCTCCCGCGAACCACCCCCCCCTGAAGGGGGGACCCGGACAAGTGCACGCCCGCGCCGACGAACCTCATCACAACGGCCTTGTGCGGAGGCTGTGAAGGGTCAAGAATGCCGTCGGCAGACTCTTTGCCGTCGGCTGTTAAGCCTGCGGATCGTTGACGGAAAACAGCGTCTTGAGGCGTTTGACCGTGTGGTCCCATTTGGTGGTTCTGGGGCGGCAGACGGTGTTCTGGTTGCCGAAGAAGCCGACCTCTGAGGCGGCCTCCGCCAGCGGGCGGGTGACGATCCAGTCCACCGGGACGAAATACTCGCATTCGTCGTCGTTGTCCGCCTTCGCGCGGACGTAATCGGCCTGGGCCACCTCCAGAAAAGGGTGCTGCACGCCGTCCACCGGAACCTGGAAGTCGCGCGCCGGAACCGCCGGTCCCCTGACGAGCCCGACGCCCACATACCCCGTCCTGGGCACGTTCACCCAGATGCGGTCGCCCGGCGAGAGCAGGGAGAGGGTCTGCGTGTACCACGACCCGTCTCCGGCGGAAATGAACCCGTACTGCCGCGCCTCCGCCCAGTCGCGCTCTTGGCCGTGGCCGAAGGACACATAGTACTCGCCGTTCCATTCGCCCTTTGGGCCCGCAACGCTCACCGAGGCCTTGGTCTCCGTCTCGATGGGGTCAATCATCCAGGCGCGGCTGAGGTACTGCCGGTCGCCGTCCTGGAACACCTGGAAGAAGATCACGTTGATGGCCACATCCATCCCGCTCAGGTAGGTGACAATCCGCTCCGTGCTCGCGTCGAGCGAGGACGCGACAATCACGATCTGGTGGGAGCCGTTCAGCTGCTCCTCGTCCAGCGGGATCCCGAACTTTTGCTGAAACGCGTCGCCGAGCGCGCCCCCCTGCGAAAACTTCGCGTAGATGGCGGCGATCTCCTCCGGCGCAAGATCCTGCACCCACGACGCATAGTCCAGCGCCTGCGCCACCACCTCGCGCGGTGTCAGGTCGCGCTTCAGCTCAATCAGGACCAGCTGCCCGTCCTGGTTCAGTGCCAGCAGGTCAATGAAGCTCCCGAACGCCGTGCGCACCTGCCGCCCGATCAGCATCCACCGCTCCGAGAGGATGCCGGGCTCCTGGACGATCATCTGCTCCAGCAGCGCCTCCTTGCCGAGGGACGCCTCCGGCAGGGGCATCGGGTTGTCCCCGACTTTCCAAATCGCGTGGCGGATGGTCATGGATATCTCCTACTCTGTGTCTGCGGCACCTGCCGGCGTCTACGGTGCGTGATCAGCGGGGCTGCCGCCGTCCCTTGCACGGATTCCACTTCTCTTGCGCCAGGGCCGTGCGTCCCCATTGTAGTATTCTTACAGCCCTGTTTCCAGTCCGTGAACGCGAAGACAAGGCCGCCGGGAGGGCGGCGGTGCGGGGTTGTCCGGCGCGAGGTCTTCCGCAATGCCGCTTGCGCTGTGGTAGACTTTCGCGACCCGGCGAAAGGACTCCTTCCATGACCATGCGCGCGCGTTTTCTTGACCATATCCGCAACGGCGCGGGGCGGCCTTTTGTGTCGCTGCAGATCGGCGCGGGGGCGGGGTTTGACACGAAGCTGGCGGGCAAGGAGTGGGCCAGCGAGACGACGGTGGAGGACACGATCCGCGCCTATGAGACCGTGGGCGGGGACGGGCTGATCAATGTGGGCCTGCCGGATTTCGGGCTGGTGGCGCCGGAGCTGGCGTGGCAGACGGAAACGGAGGTCCAGGGGGAGGTGCGGGTCACGCGGTCGCGGCTGGAGACGCCGCACGGGCCGCTGTGCTGGGAGCTGCATGAGCGGCGGCGGCAGGGCTCGACGCCCGTGCGCTATCCCCTAAGTTTCGGCGACTCCCTGGACCCGGTGCGCTGGCTCATTGACCGCCAGCACGCCGCGCTGCCGCGCGTGGCGGAGCTGTGCGGGCCGGTGATCGAAAAGGTCCACCCGGAATGGCCGGTGTGCCTCCAGTGGTCCGTGCAGCCCTTCGAGATGCTCTGCCTCGCGCCGGTGCCGGACGCGGTGATGTTCGCCATGGCGGACCTGGAGGCCTACCGCGCCCTGTGCGACCGCATCCGCGACGTGAACGCGGAACTGTGCCGGGCGGTGATCGGCGCGGGGGCGGACTTCATCTTTCTGGGCGGGCCGGGCCGCGAGATGATGTCGCCGCTGCTCTACGAGACCTTCATGGTGCCCGACTCGCAGGTGATCACCGCGGCGGTGCACGCCGCGGGCGGCCTGGTCTACTCGCACATCTGCTCGCCCGTCCAGCCCTTCCTCGACATGGGCTACTACGGCCAGATGGGGATTGACCTCTTCGAGACCCTGTCGCCGCCGCCCGTGGGCAATGTGGCCGACCTGGAGGCGGCCCGCGACCGGCTCCCGGACGAAATGTGCACGCGGGGCAACATCGGCCTCGACGTCCTCCTCACCGGCACGCCCGACGACGCCCGCGCCGCCGCCGAGGCCGTGCTCGCCGCCACGCGCGGCCACAAGCACATGGTCGCCGCCTCCGACTACCTCTTCTACGACATCCCCCTGGAGAATGTGCGGGCGGTGGTGGAGACCGTCCAGGCGGCCTCCTGAGCGGAGGGGCGGCGGCGGGCACGAGATTGCTTCAGGCGCTGCGCGCCTTCGCAATGACGGGTTGACGGGGGACTCGTTCCAAGACCGCCGCCTTGCCCGTCATGGCGAGCGAAGCGCGGCCATCTCTTGCCCGGAAGGCCCGCGCTCAGGGCTTCGGGCCGTCGAGGGTCCATTCGAGGATGCCGCCGGAGGCGTCCTTCTTGAGGCGGACCTCGACGCGGAGGGCGTCGGTCTTGACGGGTGCAAAGGCGGCCTTGGACCACGCGTCGCGCTTGGGCTTGCCGTACTTCGCCTTGTCCACCTCGACCCACTTCTCGCCGTCGCGGCGGAGGACGCGCCAGGAGGCGGGCACGCGGCATCCGCCGCCAATGCGCTCGTCGTCGAACCAGTAGACGGCGCAACCGCCGATCTCGGTCTCTTCGGGCAGGTCGTACTGCACCCACTCGACGGTGCCTTTGCGGTCCCACCAGGTCATGCGCGGGACGGCCTGGTCGCCCGAGTCCTTCGGCTCGGCCTGGTCGTTCAGCGCCGTGAGGGTGTCGCCGCGCCAGCAGTGTGACGCCGAGGGGCGGCTTTTGGACGCGAGGGTGGGCCGGGGCGCGGGGGTGACGGCGTCGGGCGTGCGCGCTAGCCACACGGCCATCTCGGTCTGGTCGCGGTGCGCCCAGGCGTAGTAGGGGATGGCCGTGAAGTCCTGCTCCGTCTCCTCGGAGCCGCCGCCCTCCACGCGGGTGACGGCGCGCGCGCGGCCGGCGAGCACGGCCACGCCGCCGAGCAGGTCCGGACGCCGCTCCGCAGCCAGCGGGGCGTCGTCGGGCAGGCAGAGGTGCAGCGCGCGGCCGCCGTTGTCCACGCCCTCGGCGCAGTACACGACGGGCCCGCGCTCCAGGGCGACGCGCCCGCGGTTGTTCTCAACGGCCTCGTGGCACAGCACGCGGCGCACGGGCATGGCGAGGTCGAGGGCGACCGTGTCGCCGGGCTTCCAGGTCCGGCGGAGGACGGCGAAGCCCCGGTCCATGACGTCCGCGACGGCCACGCTTTCGCCGTTGACCGTGAGCGTCACGGTTGCGGGGGCCGGGTCGAGATAGGTGTAGAGGTCGCCGGGCGAGGGGACGCCGCGCGCCCATCCGGGGATGCGCAGGGCCAGCTCGAACTCCCCGGCGCGCTCCGGCGTGACGGTCATGCGGACCGCGCCCTCCCAGGGGTACTCCGTCTCCTGGACGATGCGCACGGTCTGGCCGCCGACGGCGACCGCCGCGTCGCTGGCGAGATAGAGGCCGGCGTAGACGCGGGTCCCCTCGACGGCGTAGGCGCAGCCCGGCAGCGAGGGGATGAACCGCACGATGTTGGTCGGGCAGCAGGAGCAGCCGAACCACGGCGAGCGGCGGGGGCTGCCGTGGTTGAACGGCGCGGCGCCGTCGAACTCCAGCGGGTTCGGGTAGAAGAAGGTGTCGCCCTCCAGGGAGACGCCGGACAGGAATCCGTTGTAGACCGTCCGCTCGAAGACGTCGAGGTACTTCGCGTCGCCGTGGAGGAGGAACATGCGGTGGTTCCAGAGGGCGTTGGCGATGGCGGCGCAGGTCTCGCAGTAGGCCGCGGCGTTGGGCAGCTCGAAGTCGTCGCCGAAGGCCTCGCCCTCGCGCCGCGCCCCGATGCCGCCGGTGAGGTACATGCGCCGCGTGGCGGCGTTCTCCCAGATGCGGTCAATGGTCTCGATGTGGGCCGTCTCGCCCGTGAGCGCCGCCACGTCCGCCGCGCCGCAGTAGAAATAGCCCGCGCGCACGGCGTGGCCGACGGCCTCGGTCTGCTGGAGGAAGGGCATGTGGTCCTGGTAGTAGGGGCCGTACAGCTCGCGGTGCGCCGCGTTGCCCCGCTCGTCCACGAAGAACTTGGCCAGGGCCAGGTAGCGCGGCTCGCCGGTGCAGCGGTGGAGGCGCGCCAGCGCCAGCTCCAGCTCGGGGTGGCCCGTGGCGGCATGGCGCTTGTCCGGGCCGAAGGTGCGGTCCAGCATGTCGGCGCACTTCACCGCCACGTCGAGAAAGTTCCGCCTGCCCGTGGCCTGGTGGTGGGCCACGGCCGCCTCGATCATGTGCCCCATGCAGTACAGCTCGTGGGCGTTCTTGATGTCCGCCCAGCGCTCCTTGCCCGCGCCGCGCGCCGGGTTCTCCGGGTCAATCGTGCGCGCCGTGTAGAGGTAGCCGTCGTCCTCCTGCGCCTGGGCCACCACGCCGATGAACCGGTCCATGTAGGCGTCCAGCGCCGGGTCCGCGTGGAGCGCCAGCGTGTAGGCCGCGCCCTCCATCACCTTGTACACGTCCGAGTCGTCGAAGAAGATGCCCTCGTGCTTTCCCTCCTTGAGCCCGGCGGCCCTCTCGAAGTTGGCGATGCGGCCCGTCTCCTCGCACTTCTGGAAATTTGCCGGGAGCGTCGCCGTCCGGTTCGTCTCCAGCCGCGCGGCCCACAGCCCGCCCGTCACCCGCACCTTCGTGAAGCCCACCGGCGTGATGGGGTAGTCCGGACCCGCCGCGGCGGGCGCCGCCGCCAGCAGAAACGCAGCCCCCGCGCACAGCATGGCAAGACACCTCCGAGGATTCATGTCCGGTCTCCCTGTTCCGTTGGGCGGCCGCCTGGGCCGCGCGGGGGCCAGTATGACCCACGCGCCGGCGGCGGGGCAACCGGTGGGGGCGGGGGAGTTAAGAGGAAAGGGCCCGGAACGCCGTTGCGGCGGTTCCGGGCCCTGCGTGTCCTTCCGGGGGATTACTTCTTCTTCGGCGGGACGATGGCGTCCTTGGCGGCCTTGGCGAAGCTGAACTTCAGCACGGTCTTTTTCGGGATCTTGACCGGCTCGCCGGTGCGCGGGTTGCGGCCCATGCGCTCCGGACGGTCAACGAGCTTCACCTTGCCGAGCCCGGGGACCGTGAAGCCGGCGGGGGCCTGCGCGTAGATGAGCTCGGTGAGCGTGGCGAGCACCGCCGTCACGTCCTTCTTGCTCAGGCCGGTCTCCTCGGCCAGGCAGCCGATGATTGCGGTCTTGGTCAGCGCCTTGTCAGTCTTCTTCGCTTTCTTGATGGCCATTCCACGTTTCTCCTTGTCTTGTTGAACTCAGCCCCAAATCAGCCTGTCGCCGCGCGCGCCACACACGCGCGCGCCGTTTCCTGTTTTGCGAAGACGCCGCGCAAACCCCTGGTTGCCCATGCGCGCCGCGCCGCCGCCTTCAAGAACAGTTCCATTTATTACCCAATGCGCGGGCATTTGTCAAGCCTTATTTTTCAACGGTTTTTTTGCATTGGGGGGGCGCCGCGCCGTGTCCGGCCGCGCCGATGAGGGGTTTTCCGCGCGCTCCCCGCCTATCCCCTGATTTTGCAACCAGTTGCGGGCGCGGGGGCCGTCCGCCTCCCGGCGGGCGCGCGCGGCGTGTGCTATCCTTTGGCCATGACCCGGGAACAGGACAAAGAGGCCGGCGGCTTTGTGTATGACGCCGCCGCGGCGTCGGCGCAGCCGGGCTGCTACCTGATGAAGGACGCGGCGGGCCGTGTGATCTATGTGGGCAAGGCGAAGAGCCTGCGCGCGCGCCTGCGCGGCTATTTCAACGAGACGGACGGGCGGCCGACGGTGCGTTTTCTCCTGCGCCGCCTCGCGGCGGTGGAGTTCATGGTGACCTCTTCGGAGAAGGAGGCGCTGCTGCTGGAGGACAGCCTGGTCAAGGCGCACAGGCCGAAGTACAACATCCGGCTGAAGGACGACAAGACCTTCCTGAGCCTGCGTCTCGATCCGCGCGAAACCTTCCCCCGCATCACCGTGGTGAGGAAGGTGCGCCGCGACGGCGCGCGGTATTTCGGCCCGTACCACGACTCCAAGGCGGCGCGGCAGATGCTGCGCCAGCTCGGGCGCGTCTTCCCCCTGCGCACCTGCCCGGACCATGTGCTGGCCAACCGGTCGCGGCCCTGCATCTACCACGACATGGGCCGCTGCGCCGCCCCCTGCACCGGCCTCATTTCGCCGGAGGCCTACGCGGAGCTGGCGGCCCAGGCCGTCCTCGCGCTGGAGGGGCGCGGCGCGCAACTGGAGCGCCGGCTGCTGGCCGACATCCGCCGCCTCGCGGCGGAGCTGCGCTTTGAGGAGGCCGCCGCGCTGCGCGACCGCCTCGCCGGGCTGCGCGGGACGCTGGAGAGGCAGCGCGCCGTCGGCGGCGGCGACGACGACCGCGACGTGTTCGGCGTGCACGCCCGCGACCGCTTCGCCGAGGTCTACGCCCTCTTCTACCGCGGCGGACGGCTGCTCGGCGGGAAGGCGTGGTCCTTTGAGCGGCACGACCTGCCGCTGGACGGGCTGCTCGGGTCCCTGCTCTGGCAGTACTACGCGACGGCGCCGGTGATCCCCCGCGAGGTGCTGGTGCCGCTGCCGCTGGAGGAGGCCGGCGCGCTGGCGGAGCTGCTGGCGGAGCGGCGCGGCGGGGCGGTGCGCGTGCTGAGGCCGCAGCGCGGCGACAAGGCGGCGCTGGTGGACCTGGCGTCGCGCAACGCGCGCCAGAGCTTCGAGGAGAAGCGGCTGGCCGAGAGCGCCGCGCGCGACACGCTGGAGCTGATCCGCGAGACCCTGCACCTCCCCCGCGCGCCGCGACGCATTGAGTGCTTCGACATCTCGACGCACCAGGGCGACAAGACCGTGGGGTCCATGGCGGTGTTCGAGGACGCCGTCCCGGCGCCGGCGCGCCGCAGGCGCTTCATCGTGCGCACCGTGGAGGGTCAGGACGACTTCGGCGCCCTGCGCGAGGTGCTCACGCGGCGCTACACCCGCGCCCTCGCGGAGGACGACCTGCCGGACCTCGTGCTCATTGACGGCGGGCGCGGCCAGCTCGCCGTGGCCAAGGCGGTCCTCGACGACCTCGGCCTGCACGGCCTGCCCTGCGCCTCCATCGCCAAGTCGCGCCCGGAGGACGGCGCGCGGTCGCCCGAGCGCTTCTTCCTGCCCAACCGGACGAACCCCGTCGTGCCGCCGCAGAGCGGCCCCGTGGTGCGCACCCTGGCCCGCCTGCGCGACGAGGCCCACCGCATCGCCGTCACCCACCACCGCGCGCGGCGGAAGAAGGAGGCCCTCACGGGCGAGCTGCTGCGGATTCCCGGCATCGGGCCCAAGCGCCTGCGCGCGCTGCTGGCCGCGCTCGGGTCCCTCTCCGGCGTGCGCGCCGCCTCGCCCGAACAGCTCGCCGCCGTGCCCGGCTTCAACGAGAAACTTGCGCGGCAGGTCTGGGAATGGCTACAACAGACAGAACCCGGCGGCGCCCCCCGCGCGGACGCCCCGGAGAAGGGAGAACCGTCATGATTCTTTCGGCGTTCGCATGGCTTCTGGCGGCCGCGCTCCTGCTGTTGCTGGCCGGGGCGGCCTACTCCGTCCTCCTCGCGGGCGCGTGCCCGGAGGTTGTCCGGTCGAATGAAATCTGCCACGTCACCACGCCCGACCTGTGGAAGCTGCGCGTGTGCCGGTTCCGCAACCCCGGCAGCCGCGGCGAGCCCGTCCTTTTTGTGCACGGGCTCAACGCGAACCAGAACAACTTCCTCAACCCCGCGGGCGTCAACGGCAATCTGGTGGAGTTCCTGAAGGCGCGCGGGTATGACTGCTGGACCGTGGACCTGCGCACGACGCACACGGCGCAGCCCGCGCCGGGCAAGTCCGTCCATGACGCCACGGTGGACGACTACGCCGCCTACGACATCCCGGCGGTCCTGGAGCACATCTGCCGCGTGACGGGGTGGGACAGGGTCCACTACATCGGCCACTCCCTCGGCGGGTTCCTGCTCTACGCCCACGACCTGCACACCGGCGGCAGGCGCCTCGCCTCGGCCGTCACCCTGGGGTCCCCCGTGGACTTCGCCAAGGCGAACGACCTGGTCCCGCCGCGGCTCCGGAGGCTCGTGGAGATCGCGCCGTGGACCGCCGGCGAGCTGCTCCGGCTGGGCCTGCCCCTCGCCCGCAGGTTCCCCCCGTTCGTGAAGTTTCTGCCCGTGAACGCGGCCAACCTCCCGAAGGACATGGACCTGCGGGACTTCTACACCATGCTCGACGACCCGTCGCGCGGCGTCCACCGCCAGATTTTCGGCTGGGCCGACGCGGGCGAGGTGGTGATGCACAAGGGGAAACTGAGGCTCTCGGAGCGCCTTCCGAAACTGAACACCCCGCTGCTGGCCGCCTTTGCCCGCCTCGACCCCTTCATCAACAGCGCGGAGGGGCGCGCCCTCTTTGACCGCATTGAGATGGAGGACAAGAAGCTGCTGCTCTGCGGCCGCGACGCCGGATGCCTCATTGACTACAGCCACTGCGACCTCGCCTTCGGCGCGAACGCCGCCGCAGAGGTCTTCTCCCCCGTCGCCGAATGGATCGCCGCGCATCCCATCACGCCGCGCCCGGAATTCGCCGACGCGCCGCCGGAGGAGTCCGCCCCCGAACCCGAAACGGTGTCCGAGCCGGAGCCCGACGCCGCGCCCGAAGACGAACCCGTTGCGGCGGCGGAAGACGAGCTCCCCGAGGCGGTCCCGGTGTCCGAAGCGGAAGACATTCCCGGGCCGGAGACAGCGGCCGCCTCCGAAGTGGATGAAGCCCCGGCACCGCCGAAGAAGGCCCCCGCCAAGCGGAAGGCCGCCCCGCGCCGCAAGGCCGTCACGGCGGACAGCGCAACGGACGGTGGTGAAGCCGAAAAGACCGAAGAAGGAGAGCGGGAATGAGCCCGATGAACCGCAGAGCGTTTCTCGCGCGCGGCGCCGCCGCGACCGCCGCGGGGATCCTGGCCGGCCGCCTGGCGTCGGCGCAGGACACGCCCGCGAAGCCGCAGGTGGTGATCTTCTCGAAGTACCTCCAGTTCATGGACTACAAAACCCTCGCGCGCACCTGCCGCGAGATCGGGCTGGACGGCGTGGACCTCACGGTGCGCCCGGGCGGCCATGTGCTGCCGGAAAACGTGGACCGCGACCTGACCGCCGCCGTGGAGGCCATCCGCGCCGAGGGCCTGTCGGTACCCATGATCACCACGAACTATTACGACCTGGCGGGGCCGAACGTGACGGGGGTGTTTGCCCGCGCCGCAGCCCTTGGCATCCCCTTCGTGCGGGTCGGCGTCCGCCGCTACGACGAGGACGGCCCCATCGCGCCGCAGGCCGCGAAGTTCACGGAGGATCTTGCGGCCCTGACAAAGGAGGCGGAGAAGGCCGGTCTCACGCTGGGCTACCACAACCATTCGGGGTGGAACAATTTCGGCGGCCCGCTCTGGGACCTGCACGAGGCCTGCGCGGCCATCAACAGCCCGCACTTCGGGTCGAACTTCGACACGGCCCACACCGCCGCCGAGGGGGCCTTCGGCGTGTGGCAGGTGAACGCGCGGCTCCTGGCCCCGTTTGTGAAGATGTCCTCCGCGAAGGATTTCGTGTGGAAGGGCGCCGAGCCCGAATGGGTGCGCCTGGGGCGGGGCGTCGTCAAGAACGCCGAGATGTACCGCATCCTGCGGACGATGGGCGGCTTCAGCGGCCCCGTCTCCATCCACATCGAGTACAAGCCCAGGGGCGGCGATGACGGCATGGTGGAGGAAATCCGCGCCACGGTGCCCGTTCTGCGCGGCATCCTGAAGGAGGCCGGCTACCCCGGGTGACGGGCCTCAGCCCTCCTTGAGCATGGGCAGCATGGCCTTGAACTCCGGCGTGCCCGCGCGGCGGAGCAGCTCGAAGATGGCCATGTCCACCGTGAGCCGGGCCGCGCCCGCGCACTCCATGCGGCGCAGGCCCGCGGCGCGGGCCTCGGGCGTGGAGGAGACCACGGCGTCCTCCGCCACAAACACCTCAAATCCCTGTTCCAGCGCCTCCAGGGCGGTCTGGTTCACACAGACATGGGCCTCCATGCCGATGATCAGGAGCTGTGTGCGGCCGGAGGCGGCCAGGGCCGCGCGGAAGTCCGGGTTGGCCAGGCAGCCGAACTCGATCTTGGGGATGCGCGGCGCGTCCCCCAGCTCGGGGAGCACCTCCGGGTGCGTGCCGCCGAGGCGGTCCGGGTTCTGCTCCGTCACCAGCAGGGGCAGCCCCAGCACCTTCGCCGCGCGGATCATGCGCACGGCGCTGCGCAGGTAGGCGGCGGTCACCTCCTCCGACTTCGGCAGGAGCACCTGCTGGATGTCTATCACCACCAGGGCGGTCTTCTCTTGGTCAAGCAGCATGACGGCGTCTCCTTGGGGGGATGTCGCGGGGCGGGGGGAGTGCGGGGGCAACGGCCGGTCAGTCCCCCGCCAGCGCCTCCTGGACGTGCTGGCGGTTGCGGCGCTTGCGCTCCTTGATGGCGTTGGCCTTGTAGAAGAGCGCGGGCTCGATGATGGGCTCGTGCAGCCCCTCGGTCTCCACGTCGCCGTAGCTCACGCGGCCGCGGTAGGTGCGGTTGGAGAGGATGATGGCGATGGCCTGGCGGGACCACCTGTTGCCCTTGCGCGTCTGGATGTTCCGCGAGTGGAGGTAGTTGACCACCTTGCCCGTGCTCTTGGTGGTGATGTACTCGCGGAAGATGGTCCGCACCACCTCGGCCTCGCGGTCGTCTATCACGAGGGGCTTGCTCTCGTCGGGGCCGCGGCGGTAGCCGTAGGGCGCCGGACCCGTGCCGTAGCGGCCCTGCTGGACCGCCGTCAACTGCCCCCGTTTGACTTTTGCCCCATGACTGAGCTTGGGCGGCTTTTCAACCGTCCTGGTCGCCCCCGCAGCCTGCTTTTCCCCGCGGTCGTCCATTATGAACCCAACCCGTATGGCGCCGATCGCCACAGCCCGTAAACACTATGAAGCCATGAAACCCTTCATCGGGACACCCGCCAGGCGACAGCCCGTCACCCGGCGGAGACCGGCCGACGCGTGCCGAAAAACACCGTCTTCATACGTCCCGCATACTCTTATTCTAAGCGAAAAACGCTCAAATGTCAATAGTTTCGCCGCGCAACCTCGGAAGTTGTCAAGAATCGTTCCTGCAACGGGTTAGTGCCCCCAGGCAGGCCGGTTTCCCCGTCTCTCTGTAAAGAGAACCCCCCGGGGCGGCGGGAAATTTCAGCCGCCCCGGAGGGGTCCGGGGCGGCGAAAACCATGCAGTGAGGGGGCGGTTCAGCCCTTGGCGACGTTTTCGGCCACAATGTCGCCGATCTTCGTGGTGGACAGGCCGGACTCCTTGATCTCCTTCGCCGAGAGGCCCTTGAGCTGGCCGGAGGTGAGGAGGTCCACGACGCCCTTCTCGATGGCGAGGGCGGCCTCGGTCTCGCCGAGGTGGTCGAGCATCATCTGGCCGGCGAGGATGGCGGCCATGGGGTTGATGACGTTCATGCCGGTGTACTTGGGGGCGCTGCCGCCGATGGGCTCGAACATGGAGACGCCGGCGGGGTTGATGTTGCCGCCCGCGGCGATGCCCATGCCGCCCTGAATCATGGCGCCCAGGTCGGTGATGATGTCGCCGAACAGGTTGCCCGTCACGAGGACGTCGAACCACTCGGGGTTCTTCACGAACCACATGGTCGTGGCGTCCACATGGGCGTACTCGCGCTTGATGTCCGGGAACTCCTTCTCGCCCATCTCGTGGAAGGCGCGCTCCCAGAGGCCGTAGAGGTAGGTCAGCACGTTCGTCTTGCCGCACAGCGTCAGCGTCTTGTTCTTGTTGCGCTTGCGGGCGTACTCGAAGGCGTAGCGCAGGGCGCGGTCCACGCCGAAGCGCGTGTAGACCGCCGTCTGTGTGGCCACCTCGTTCGGCGTGCCCTCGTGCATGAGGCCGCCCATGCCCGTGTAGATGTCCTGCGTGTTCTCGCGGACCACCACGAAGTCAATGTGCTCCGGGCCCTTGTCCTTGAGCGGCGTCTCGACGCCGGGCAGGAGCTTCACGGGGCGCAGGTTGATGTACTGGTCCAGCTCGAAGCGCAGCTTCAGCAGGATGCCCTTCTCCAGGATGCCCGGCTTCACGTCCGGATGCCCGATCGCGCCGAGGTAGATCGCGTCAAACTTCCGCAGCTCGTCCGCCGCGTTCGGCGGGAGCACCTCGCCGGTGCGCATGTAGCGCTCGCCGCCGTAGTCGAAATCCGCCGTCTCCGTCTTGAACCCGAACCGCTGCGCGGCCGCGTTCATGACCTTCACGCCCTCCGCAAGCACCTCCGGACCCGTGCCGTCGCCGCCCATGAGGGCAATCTTGTAGCTCGCCATGAAAATCGTCTCCTTTTGGTGAAATGACCGGCGGAAAACTGGAAAGTCCCGTTATTCTACCATTTTTCCGCCGCCGGTTCCCAATCCGGGCGCACGGACGGGCACGGACCCGGCACGGACGGACACGGACAGAACCTTCCACAAACGGAGGGGGCGGCGGCCGCCAAAGGCAACCGCCGCCCCGGAAGGGGCAATAGGCCCGGATTCAATCGTCAGCGGGCCGCCGTGTTACTTGGCGGGGCAGGACTTGGCGGCCTTGGGGCAGCAGCCCTTCTTGGCGGTGTCGGCCTTGGGGCAGGTGCCGTCCTTGGCCTTGGGGCAGCATTTGCAGGCGTCGCCGCAGGTGCACTTGCCGTCCTTCAGGCAGGGGCAGTCGGACGGGCAGGAGCAGACGGCCGCCTTGTCGCAGGCCTTCTCCGCCGCCGCCGCGGGCAGGGCCGTGAGGGTCATCGCGGCCACGGCGAACACGGTCAGCAGGCACAGAAAGAGATGGGTGTTCTTCTTCATTTCAAGGGATCCTTTTTTGCTTTCTTTGGTTCTCTTCGTCATTTACACGTTGTCGGACCGCTTGCGGCGCGGGCGCCGCCTTCTCAGCAGGTCCACACGCAGAGGCGAAGATGCAGGGCGCGCCGGGCGGCGGGCGCCTGCACAGGCGCGGCGGTCACCGCGTCAAAGAGGGGGTGAAGCGCCGTGTCGGCCCGGAGGGCGGACACGAAAAGGCCGTCGTAATCGGAGGAGGAACCCGTCTTCCGGAGCACGGGGTCGCGGTGGGACGTGCGGCAGGAGCAGGGGAGGCCGCGCGGCGCCTCGTCGGCGCCGTTCGTGTCCGCCGCCGCATCGGGCAGGGCGCAGGCGCCGTGGCTGTCGCCGCAGCAGGCCTTCTCCTCCGCGGGGCGGTCGCCCCGGTGCGCCCCGTCGGCGCAGGCCGGACCGCAGCAGGCGGCTTCCGCCGGACAGACGCAGGCCGACATGCCCGAGAAGGCGAGCCCCGCGGCCACCAGGGCGGCCAGGAGGAGATATGTCCCGTTTCGCGTCATGTTCCCATTGTCCCACAGTTGGAACGTCCCGGCCAAGCGGACGGTTTACACGCCCGCTCCCAGGCGCAAAAGACAACGCGCCGAACCCCGCCGTGTATTCCCGGCGGAAGCACTTCCATGATGCGCCCTTTCCGCCACCACCTTCCGTCACCCCCGCGCAGGCGGGGGTCCATGCCGTCACGGTTCTTCTTCGCTTCCGTGTTCCACCTTCCGTCACCCCCGCGCAGGCGGGGGTCCATGCCGTAGGTGCGTGGCGTAAGCCACCGGCCCCGGATGGGTTCCCGCTTTCGCGGGAATGACGGGCTGGGGGCGGGAACGGCTGGCTGGGAGGCCTCTGCCCCGCCCTATTTCCCCGGCTTTTCGGCCATGAGGGCGCGGATGTCGTAGTGGCGGTAGGGCAGGTTGCAGGCGGGCTGGCGGACGGTGGAGTTGGCCACCCAGATTTCCATGGTCTTCGGCTTGTAGAGGGCGTTGTGCATGTTGCTGGTCATGGAGACGCCGCGGGCCATGAGGTCGAGGGCCGTCTGCGGGGTGAACTTGCCGTACATCTTGCCCGTGCGCGCGGCGAGGCACTCATAGCGTCCCCCCGCCGAGAGGAGCACCGCGTCCTCGTAGGGGTGGGGCAGGCGCTCGTCGAACTCGTTGGGGCCGATGAACTTGATGCTCTCCGGCACGGCGGCGACGCCGTAGGCCATGCCGCGGCCGTTGTCCGCCTTGGCGTCGCTGATGACGTAGTAGTACTCGCAGGTGCGCGGGGTGTCGCGCATGATGCGCATGACGTCGTCCAGCGTGTTTCCCGACTCCAGGCACTCGCGCACGAGGAAGGTCATGGGCATGCCGTCCCAGTGGCCCGCGCCGCCGCCGCCCATCTCGCCCACGCCCACCTGCCGGTCGTTCATGCCGGTGACGCTGCCGACGAGGCCGGAGTAGGCGACGTTGACGAAGGCGTTGCCGCCCTGGGGTTTCTGGATGATGACGAGGGCCCACTTGTCCAGCCCGGCGGAGCGCATGTAGTCGAGCACGCGGCCGTGGAGCAGCTCGCCGTCCGCCGTGGCCTTTCCCCAAAGGGCAAAGCCGCTGCAGTGGAACAGCTCGGGGAAGATGGTGAAGCGCTGCACGTCCGCCAGCGGCATCCCCGTGGCGTCGGCCATGCCCCGCAGCTCCTCCTTGAACTTTTCGGGGATGTGCGGGCTCGTGCGGTTCCACGCGTCGTCCAGGCTCTCCGCGAAGTTGCCCTTCCAGGAGATGTTGCCCACGGACATGATCCGCGCGGCCGCCGCCGCGATCTCCTCCTTCATCAGGGTGCCGTGCTGGAAGCCCATGTCATAGTGCGTCCCCTCCAGGTGCAGCACGCGGTCGTTGCCGATCTGCTCCAGGTAGGCGGGGCCGTGCTCGCGCAGGAGCACGCGGGGCGCGTCCGCCGCGAGGGTCGCGGGCACCATGTCCGGCACGTCGCTCGTGCCCGCCAGCCAATGGTCCGGCGGCAGGGCCGGCGGAACGGCCTCCTGCGCCGCGGCGGCCAGCTTCGCGTCGTCGGCCTGGGCCGTGGCGGAAATCTCCACCTCCTTCGGCTTCGGGGGGGCGGCGGTCTTCGGGGCGGTCTGGCAGGACACGGCCAGCAGCCCGGCCAGGGCGAGGAGACAGGCGAACAGGGAAACGCGTGTGTTCATCTCAATGATCCTTTCGGGAAAAGGGGGAACCCGCAGGGCGGGGGAAAGACAGCGCGCCCCCGGCCTGTCCTTGGACCGGCCCGCCGGGGGCCGGGTTTCGTGTTTGCGTCCGGGGGGTCAGCGTCCGGCGGCCCTTTCGGGGGGTCTGGCGGCGGCCGCGCCCGGCGCCCCCGCTCCCCGCTCCTCACTGCGGGTGCGGGGACGGGCGCAGGGCTTCGCCCAGGCGGTAGAAGAGGGACGTGTCCGCCCCGGCGCACTCCCCGACGGAGAACACGTCGTGCAGTTTGGCGAGCTGCTTGACGATCTGCTCCAGTTTCCCGTCGTCGTTGACCAGCAGCCACATGCGGCTGTGGTCGCCGCCGACGGGCCCGCACAGGATGCCCTCGAGGTTGAAGGCCCGGCGGGCGAAGAGGCCCGTGATGTGGGCCATGACCCCGGGATGGTTGTTGACCAGCAGTTCGAGCACGGTCCCCGCGGGGCGGGCGGTGGGTTCAGTTTGCATGGGAGCGTCCTCCGATCATTTCGCGGTTGGCGGCGCCCGGCGGCACCATGGGCAGCACGTTTTCGGTTTCGTGGACGGGGGCGTTGACGAGGCAGGGGCCCGGCGCGGCCAGGGCCTCCGCGAGGGCCGCGGCGGGGTCGGCGCACGCGCCGAGGTCCACGCCGCGCAGGCCGAAGCCCCGGGCGATGGCGGCGAAGTCGGGCCGCGCCTGGAAGCTGGAGGCGAAGTAGCGCCGGTTGTAGAACAGCTCCTGCTGCTGGCGCACCAGGCCGAGGTGGGCGTTGTTCATGACGACCACCTTCACGTTCAGGTCCAGCTCGGCCAGCGTGGCCAGCTCCTGGAGGTTCATCAGGATGGACCCGTCGCCGCTGACGCAGACCACGGGCAGGTCGGGCCGCGCCAGGGCCGCGCCGATGGCCGCGGGCAGGCCGAAGCCCATTGTTCCCAGGCCGCCCGAGGTCAGCAGCCGCCGCGGGCGGCGGAAGGGATAGCCCTGGGCCGTCCACATCTGGTGCTGGCCCACGTCGGTGGACACGACCGTGTCCGGCGTGGAGACCTCGCCAAGGAGGCGGATGAGGTTCTGCGGCAGGAGCGGGTCGTTCCCGGCGGCCGGGGCGGGGTCCGCCGCGCGCAGCTCGGCCAGGCGGGCCGCCCAGGCGGGCCGCTCCGCCGATGCCACACGCGCCAGCAGCCCCTCGAGCGCCAGCCCCGCGTCCCCCGCGAGGGACACGCAGCTCTTCTTGATCTTGTCAATCTCCGACGCGTCTATGTCAATGTGCAGGATGTCCGCATGGCGGCAGAACTCCGCGGCGCGGCCCGTGGCCCGGTCGTCAAAGCGCGCCCCGACGACCACCAGCAAATCCGCCTCGTCCATGAGCAGGTTGGTGTGCCGCGCGCCGTGCATGCCGAGCATGCCCAGGCACAGGGGGTCGTCGCAGGGCACCGCGCCCAGCCCCATGAGCGTGCACACGACGGGCGCCTGCATGCGGTGGGCCAGTTCGCGGGCCAGGCTGCCCGCCCCCGCCTGTGCCACGCCGCCGCCGAGGTAGATCACGGGCCGCTCCGCGCGGCGGATGCGCTCCGCCATGGCGTCCAGCACCGCGCCGTCGCAGGCGGCGGGCGGCGCCGCGCGCCCCGGCTCGGGCCAGTCCCCCACCTCGATGGACACCATTTGCACGTCCTTGGGCACGTCCACGACGACCGGGCCGGGGCGCCCCGACGCGGCCAGCGTGAAGGCCAGGGGGATGACCTCCAGCAGCTCCTCCGCGCTGCGCACCAGGAAGTTGTGCTTCGTGATGGGCAGGGTCAGGCCGTAGGTGTCCACCTCCTGGAAGGCGTCGGTGCCGATCATGGACAGGGGCACCTGCCCCGTGATGGCGACCAGGGGCACGGAGTCCAGCTTGGCGTCCGCGATGGCCGTCAGCAGGTTGGTGGCCCCGGGGCCCGACGTGGCCAGGCACACGCCCGGCTTCCCCGTGACCCGGGCCATGCCCTGGGCGATGAACCCCGCGCCCTGCTCGTGCCGGGCGAGGACGTGCCGGAGCGGGCTGTCATGCAGCGCGTCGTACAGCGGGAGATTCGACCCGCCGGGAATCCCGGCGACGACCTCCACGCCCTGCCGCTCCAGCAGGCGGCAGATGATTTCGGAACCTCGGTGCTTCATGGGGCCTCCTTGGGCGCCCCTTCCGCGCGCGCCGCCGGAGGCGAAAAACAGCAACCCCTCCGGCGGTGCGGCCGGAGGGGCTGTTGGGTGCTTTGCTCAGATCAACGGGACGGCACAACCCTCACGGCGCGCAGACACGGGGACGTACAACCACCACCGGGGTTCCGGGGGCGGCGGCGCGCGCCGAGGTCAGGGTGCCGTTAAGGTTCATCATCGTCTCCGTCATTGGATTTATTGAATTGTACCCCGCCGCAGTGCCCCGTGTCAAGGGGCGGGCCGGGGGCGCGCCGCCACGTTGACTGGGACCGCGGGGGGGCCTACAATGCCGGGGCGGCTTTCCCCGGGGCGCGCAGGGTTCCGGCGGGCATCCGCCGCCAGGTGGATTGAATGGACCGACCCGACACCGACACGCACGCTGTTCTGGAGTTTCCCCGCAACATCCAGCTGGAGACGACGGCGCGATGCAACCTGCGGTGCAAGATGTGCGCCGCCAAGGGGGGGCTCTCCGGGGCGGCGCGCCCGGCGGGGCCGCGGCCCGACATGCCGGAGGAGCTTTATCGGAAGATTGTCCGCGACCTGGGCGCGCACGCGGGGCACATAGCGCAGTTGTCCCTCTTCATGGACGGCGAGCCGCTGCTGGACCGGCTGCTTCCCCGGCGGATCCGCGCGGCGAAGGAGGCCGGGCTGAAGACGGTCAGCATCGCCACCAACGCGATGCTGCTCCGGGGGGACACGGCGGAGGCGCTGCTGGCGTCGGGGCTGGACCACCTGATCGTCTCGATAGACGGCGTGACGCCGGAGACCTACGAGGCCATCCGCATCGGGGCGCGCCTGGAGACCGTGGAGCGGAATGTCCTGGACTTCCTGCGCCTGCGGGACGCCGCCCCAGGTGGAGGCCCGCATGATCGTCATGCCGGAGAACGCCCACGAGCGGGACGCCTTCCGGGAGCGCTGGCAGAACACGGCGGACGAGGTCACCTTTTCCGCCGTGCACAACTGGGGCAACTGCCTGGCGGAGGGGGAGGGCCCGGGCGCGGTGCCCGTCTGCAACTGGCCGCACCGGTACATGGTGATCTACAGCGACGGGCGGGCCGGGTTCTGCTGCCTCGACTACGAGGGGATGTTTGACCTGGGCAGTTTCCAGACGGCGACGCTGGAAGAAATCTGGCGCGGCGAGGCCTACGCGCGCGTCCGGCGGGCCCTGGAGGACCGGGACCCCCATGTGATGGCGAAATGCGCCGGATGCACCCACGCGACCCGCGCGCCGTTCGCGCCCGGCGGCTGGAAGAAGCTGCTGCTGCGCAACCCCGGGCCCGGGCCGGTGAGGGTGTCCCTTGCGTTTTCCGTGGACGGCGGGGAACGGAAGGGCGCGCCGCGGACCCTTGCCCCCGGCGCGGTCTTCGCCTGGGGCATTCCCTACGAGGGGCAGGCGGGGGTGGACGTCCTGTGGGGGGAGGATCCGCCGCTCCGGACCCATGTGGCCCTGAGCCCCGCGCAAAGGTACTACGAGGCGGCCCCGCCGCCGAGCGCCTAGGCCGGACGGTGCCTCCGGCACTCGGCGAGGGCGATGGCGGCGCTGACGGAGGCGTTCAGGCTGGAGATCGCGCCGGTCAGGGGGATGGAGACGACAAAGTCGCAGCGGTCGCGGACGAGGCGGCGGATGCCGTCGCCCTCGTTGCCCACGACAACCAGCGTGCGCCCCGTGAGGTCGGCCTCCCACAGCGTCTTCTGCCCGCCCGCGTCCAGCGCGGCGGCCCAGAACCCCGCCTGCTGCATCTGCTCCACGGCGCGGGCGAGGTTGGTCACCTGCACAAGGTCCACATGCTCCACGCCGCCCGCCGCGGCCTTGACGGCGGCGGGGGAGAGGGGCGCCGCGCGGTCCTTGCCGAAAAGCACGCCCGCGGCGCCGAAGGCGGCGGCGGAGCGGATGACGGCGCCGAAGTTCTGGGGGTCCTCCACGCAGTCCAGCAGGACGGCGAAGGCGTCGGGCTCCGGGTGGCGCTCCAGCCAGGTCTCCAGGTCGAAGACCTCCGCGGGCGCGGCGCGCAGCACCACGCCCTGGTGGTTTCCCCCGGCGGCGAGCCGGTCGAGGCCGGCGCGGTCGGTCTCCTCCACGGGGACGCCGGCGGCGGCGGAGACGATCTCCTCCAGCCCGCGCGCGGCCGAGGCGAGCACATAGAGCCGCCGGGGCGGACGCCGCCGGGCGCGCAGACACTCCAGCACGGGAATCCTGCCGAAGACGATGCCGGGGTCGCCGCTCACCGGAGGTCGTTGACCTCTTTGAGCTTGGTGGCGCGCAGGGTCAGGTTGTCGTCCACGGGCACCCGCTCGTCAATGTTGTGGGCGTGGTTGGCGATGAGCAGCTGGAGAATGTTGTAGCTGTCCTGGAAGCGGTTCATCTTCTCGAGGCACCGGGCGAGGGAATACTGGTTGTTCCAGTAGTTCACGCCGTTCGTGCCGTAGCGGTCAAGGGCGAGCTGGTACACCTCGGCGGCCGGCGCGTACCGGAAGGTCATGAGCAGGTAGCCCCCCACCCGGCTGAGGCCCGCCTCGTCCACCTTGTCCTGGGCGGCGTCCTGTCCCGGGGTGGCGGTGGTGAACTTCTTCACCATGTAGTTGACC
>JAPXRP010000002.1:0-55915 GCA_033813475.1 Candidatus Hydrogenedentota bacterium | reverse complement strand
CCCCAGGACGCCTCCCTGCGCGTGAAGCAGAACTTCTCCCTGTTCACCGACCTCATCGCCGCGCGGAAGGGCGACCTCGTGCCGGTGTGGCGCGGCCTGGAAAAGCTGGTGGTGGTGGACATCGCCCTCAGCCGGGAACAGGACAACCCCCAGCTCATCTTCGAGAGCATGAACTCCACCGGCAAGGAGTTGAGCCAGGCGGACCTGATCCGCAACTTCATCCTCATGGGGCTTGAGCCCGACCTCCAAACCCGCCTCTATGAGGACTACTGGCGGCCCATGGAGCAGGACTTCGGCCAGGAGGCCTACGGTACCCAGTTCGACAGCTTCATGCGCCATTACCTGACCGTGCGCACCGGCGACATTCCGCGCGAGCGCGAGGTCTACGAGGCGTTCAAGGACTACTCCCGCACAAAGCCCGTGCTGGAGGCGGGCATCGAGGCGCTGGTGGGCGACATCCGCGCCTTCGCCCGGTATTTCTGCGCCCTGGCGCTGGGCCGGGAGAAAGACCCCGCCCTCGCCGCCGCCTTCCACGACCTGCGCGAGCTGAAGGTGGACGTGGCTTACCCCTTCCTGCTGGAGCTGTACAACGACTACGCCAACAACGCCCTCTCCGCCGCCGACCTCGCCGCCGCCGTGCGCCTGGTGGAGGCCTATGTGTTCCGCCGCGCCATCTGCGCCATCCCCACCAACTCGATGAACAAGACCTTCGGCACCTTCGGCAAGGCGCTGAAGAAAGACCGCTACCTCGAGAGCATCCAGGCGCATTTCCTGTCCCTGCCCTCCTACCGCCGCTTCCCCGGCGACGAGGAGTTCCGCCGCGACCTGCACACCCGCGACCTCTACAACTTCCGCAGCCGCACCTACTGGCTGCGCCGCATGGAGAACCACGACCGCAAGGAGCGCGTGGCGGTGGACGAGTACACCATCGAGCACATCCTGCCCCAGAATCCCGACCTCTCCCCGGAGTGGCGGCAGGCCCTGGGTGATGACTGGCAGCGCGTCCAGCAGCAGTGGCTCCACACCCTCGGCAACCTCACCCTCACGGGATACAATGCCGAATACAGCGACCGGCCCTTTGCCGAAAAGCGCGACATGAAGGGAGGCTTCAAGGAGAGCCCTCTCCGGCTCAATGAAGCCCTGAGACAGGCGGAAGCGTGGAACGAGGCCGCCATCCAGAACCGCGCCGGACAGCTGGCCGACCTTGCCCTCCAAGTGTGGGCCGCGCCCAGCCTCGACGCCGCCACCCTCGCCGCCTATCAGCCCAAGAAAACCCCCGCGTCCGGCGGATACACCATCGAGGACCACCCTTTCCTCGCCAAGGGCAGCAAGATGTACGGCCCCAACGTGCGCAACCTTTTCGAGGCCTTCCGGAAAGAGGTGCTGGCCCTGGACCCCTGCGTGGTCGAGGAGTTCCTCAAGGCCTATGTGGCCTACAAGGCTGAGACCAACTTTGTGGACGTCATCCCCCAGGCCAAACTCCTCCAACTCATCCTCAACCTGCCCTTCAGCGAAATCAACGACCCCAAGAGCCTCTGCACCGATGTGACAGACCGGGGGCACTGGGGAACCGGCGATGTGCAAATCGGCTTCGAGTCCCTCGATGACCTGCACTACATCATGGGACTCGTCCGCCAGGCCCTCGAACGCCAGATGGGCGACGGGGGGCAGGCATGATCGCCGACCTCGAGCCATACTCTGAATACAAGGACTCCGGGCTGCCGTGGGTGGGGCAGGTGCCGGGGCATTGGGAGGTGCGACGCATCAAGCAGATTGCACGACTTGCCTATGGAGATGCTTTGCCTCGAACTGGTCGCATACAAGGAAGTGTTCCAGTTTTTGGTTCGAATGGCAGAGTTGGTTGGCATTCCTCAAGCAATACGCAGGCGCCGTGCATCGTTATTGGCCGTAAAGGCTCGTTCGGCAAGGTGAACTTTTGCAGGGGTGCTTCATTTGTCATTGACACAGCCTTCTTCATTGATGCCCGTTTCACAAGGAGTGATCTCCGCTGGCTCTACTACACGCTTGGCTGGATCAGGCTAGATGGCGTTTCAAAGGACTCAGCGGTTCCGGGTCTTGATCGGGAAGATGCTTATCAGCAGGTCGTACCCCTTCCCCCGGCGGAGGAGCAGGCGGCGATCGTGCGTTTTCTGGACTGGGCGAACGGGCGGCTGGAGCGGGCGATCCGGGCGAAGCGGAAGATCATCACCCTGCTCAACGAGCAGAAACAGGCCATCATCCACCGCGCCGTCACCCGCGGCCTCGACCCCAACGCCCCCCTGAAACCCTCCGGCATCCCCTGGCTAGGGGACATCCCCGCACATTGGGAGGTTCGGCGAACAAAGTTCCTGGCTCATATCAAGACGGGTGGGTGCGACACGGTCAATCGAGTTGATGATGCACAGTACCCGTTCTTCGTCAGATCCCAGACCGTGGAGCGAATTTCCACGTATTCGTTCGATGGCGAGGCGGTGTTGACCGCAGGCGATGGGGCGGGCGTCGCAAAGGTGTTCCACTACATAAACGGCAAGTTTGACTACCATCAGCGTGTCTATAAGTTTAGCAACTTCAGGCTAGTCTCCGGAGAGTTCTTCTTCTTCTACCTCAAGTCCACGCTTCGATTTGAAGCGCTGGATTCCTCCGCAAAGTCAACCGTGGACTCGCTGCGACTTCCGTTGCTCCAGAACTTCCCAACCGTGGTTCCACCCCTTGAAGAGCAGCAGGTCATTGTGGGTGCCATCAAGGCAGAGACAGACGGACTTGAGGTGGTCATCACCCGCCTCGAACACGAGATCGCCCTTCTGCGCGAATACCGGACGCGCCTGACGTCTGACGTGGTGACGGGGAAGCTGGACGTGCGGGCGGCGGCGGCGTCCCTGCCGGCGGAATCCGCGTCTCCCGAGCCCGACCCGTCCCCCGAGGGGGAGGAATTTGCCCCGCCGGATGAAATCATGGATGATGAGGGAGAATAAGGGAGGTCGCACCGATGGACAACGCGGACCGTGAAGAACATTACAGGAGCATTCTGTCCGGACAGCTTCCAGGTGCTGAGCTTGTTATCGGCTTGGTGGGTTCAGTGGGCGCGGACTTGGGGTCGCTTGTTCCGCGGATCAGCAGCTGTCTGGAGCGGTACGACTACACCACGGTGGTGATCCGGCTCTCGGAGCTGATTTCCCATGTGGTGGAGGTTCCGGACCTGGCGGGGGCGAGCGAATACACGCGCATAGACACCATGATGACGCTCGGGAACGAGGCGCGGGAAACATCCGGGGACAGCGCGATTCTCGCCATGGTCGCCGCGGCGCAGATATACGGGGGCCGGACCGACTCCTCGCCGCGCCCCCGGCACGCTTTTGTGATCAACTCCCTGAAGCATCCGGACGAGGTGAACCTGCTGCGCCGCATCTATGGAAACGGGTTCTTCCTCGTCGGGGTCTATGTGGACCCCAAACAGCGCCACACCAACCTCCTCAAAACTAAAGACATGAAGGACTCGGAGGCGCGGGCGCTGATGCAGCGGGACGAGGCCGAGGGGGTTCCCTGCGGACAGCGGACGCGGGACACCTTTCATCTCAGCGATTTCTTCATCCACCTGGACCGGACGGCGCGGCAGTCCCTGACCCGCTTTTTTGACGTTGTCTTCGCGGACCCCTACCGCACCCCGCTGTTCGACGAGTACGCCATGTTCATGGCCTTCGCCGCGGCCACCCGCTCGGCGGACCTCTCGCGGCAGATCGGCGCGGTGATCGCCCGGGACAATGAGGTGCTTGCAACCGGCGTCAACGAGTGCCCCTGCGCGGGAGGAGGAACCTACTGGCCCCAGATAGCGGCTTCCGGAAAAGTCACAGACACCCCCAATGGCCGGGACTATAAGCGACAATGCGACAGCAATGACGCGGAAAAGGCGGAGATTGTCAACCGTATTGTGTCGGCGATAGGGCGTGTTTGCGCCGGGTGCGGACAGGCGGCCGGGATTCCCGACGAGGAAGCGGTCCGCGAAGCGCTGAAACGCAGCCCCATAGACGACATCACGGAGTACGGCCGCGTTGTCCATGCCGAGATGAACGCGCTGATGACCTGCGCCCGAAACGGCATCAACTGCAAGGGGGCGACGCTCTACTCGACCACCTTCCCCTGCCACAACTGCGCCAAACATATCATCGCCGCCGGCATCACGCGGGTGGTCTACATTGAGCCCTATCCCAAGAGCAGGGCCTTGAAGTTCCATGGCGACGCGGCCTTTTCGGGCTTCCAGCGCGACCAGAAGAAGGGCGGGCTGGTGGCTTTCGAGCCTTTCGTGGGGATCGGCCCCCGCCGGTTCTTCGATCTTTTCTCCATGAGGCAGGGGTCCGGATTCCCCTTGACGCGGAAGAGCAAGGACACCGGCGCAACGGTGCCCTGGGACCGGAAGGCGGGAACCATAAGGATTCCCATGCTTCCCACCAGCTATTTGCAACGGGAGGCGGTTGTTGTTACTATTCTCAAAACGCACCTGAAAGGAGACCCCGATGGCAAGCAACCCGGCAAAGCAGGTAAAAAAGCTTCATCTAAGCCCAAAGGAGATGCAGGAAGCCGTTCGAAGGGCGGCCAATGATGTCAAGACCCTTCCGGCTTGGAGAGACCCGAAGGCCCCCGTCAGCCAGAAGCCCAAGACCACGTAACAACGGCAAATCATGCGCCAGCGAGCCGTCGGCCAGTTAGGTCGGCGGCTTTTCTTCGTTTTGCCTGCAGGAAAGGCCGTAAACCCAAGGCTCTCATAAGGGGGTGGGCCAAAAGCGCAACGCGGCATGAACGGCCCGGGGAGGCTGGGTGGAACGGCTTGGAGCGTCTTTAGTTAAATCCGCCCCTGAACGCGCCATAGTCTATGGATATTATCTTGACCTTGCTATGGTCTTTCTTTCTCAACCCATTGCGCATATACGTCTTACGGATTAGTTAATTTCCGGGCGGTTGGGAAGGTGTTGTGGAAGTTTTAGCCAATCGGCGCGCCGGGAAAGAACCGGAGCGGGGCGTGAAGCGCGACGATGAGCACGGCGGGCCGACGACCGGAGAATCATATCGTACGATCAGGCGTTCACGAAGTGCTGGACAAGTCGGCGTGACGCCCCCGCGGCCCGGTTGCATTGGGAAACGGGTTGTGCCACCATGGGGGACGGTGTCGTTTGCCCCGCCCCCACGGGGAATGGCCGGAAGCAAAGGAGGGTATGCAAAACCGCCTTCGGCGAGCCCCGCAGCGGGCGTCTTCCCGCCGGGGAACGCCCGCCGATGGACGGATAGCACTTCATTTTTTGAAGAGCAAAGCCCATATCGCCGCACCGGGCCGTGAACCCGGAAAAACGCGGAGGTCCGGCGGCAACACCCGCCAAGGCGCGGACGAAAACGAAACGGCAGATAGCGCGCGGTTTACCGGGAAAACACAAGGGGACACATGACCACGGACATCACCGAGAAGGGCCTGGAGACGCTGATCACGCGCCACCTGACGGGGACGGACGGGTTGTCCGCCGGGTCGGGGGGCGCGGTGGGGGACTTGACGGCGGGGTATGCTTCGGGGGCGGGCTATCATGCGGGACGCCCGAAGGACTATGACCGGGCGCACTGTCTGGACACGGCGCAGCTGTTCGCGTTTCTGAAGGCGACGCAGGAGGAGGCGTTTGAAAAGCTCGGCCTGGGGAATTACGGGGACCCGAAGGATGTCGTTCGGCTCAAGTTTCTGTCGCGGATGTCGTCGGAGATCACGAAGCGGGGGGTGATTGACGTGCTGCGGAGGGGCGTGGACCACGGGCCGCAGCATTTCACCCTGTTCTACGGGACGCCCTCGCCGGGGAATGAGACGGCGGCGGCGCTGCACTCGGAGAACCGGCTCTCGGTCACGCGGCAGCTGGCGTACAGCCTGGACGAGACGCGGCGCGCGCTGGACCTGTGCCTGTTTGTGAACGGGCTGCCTTTTGCCACCTTTGAGCTGAAGAACAGCCTGACGAAGCAGACGGTGGAGGACGCGGTGGAGCAGTACCGGCGCGACCGGGACCCCCGCGAGCCGCTCTTCGCCTTTGGCCGGTGCGCGGTGCATTTTGCCGTGGACGACGCGGAGGTGCGGATGTGCACGGAGCTGAAGGGCAAGGCGTCCTGGTTCCTGCCGTTCAACAAGGGCTGGGACGACGGCGCGGGAAACCCGCCGAACCCGGCCGGGCTGAAGACGGACTATCTGTGGAAGGACATTCTGACGCCTGCGGGCCTGACGGACATCCTGGAGAACTACGCGCAGATCGTCGAGACCAGGGACCGGAAGACGGGCAAGAAGAAGCGGGTGCAAATCTTCCCCAGGTACCACCAGCTGGACGTGGTGCGGAAGGCGCTGGCGGCGGTCCACGCGCACGGGGCCGGGGGGCGCTACCTGGTGCAGCATTCGGCGGGGAGCGGCAAGTCGAACTCCATCGCGTGGCTGGCGCACCAGCTGATCGGCGTGAAGCGCGGCGGGAAAGAGGTGTTTGACTCGGTCATCGTGGTGACGGACCGGCGGGTGCTGGACGACCAAATCCAGAAGACGATCAAGCAGTTCATGCAGGTGCAGGCGACGGTGGGCCACGCCGAGCACTCGGGGGACCTGCGGAAGTTCATCGAGCAGGGAAAGAAGATCATCGTCTCGACGGTGCAGAAGTTTCCGTTCATCCTCGACGAGATCGCCGGGGAGGGCGGACGCCGCTTTGCCATCGTGATTGACGAGGCGCATTCCAGCCAGGGCGGGAAGACGAGCTCGGCCATGAACCAGGCGCTGGGCGGGGAGGCGGACGGCCCGGACCCGGAGGACGTGGTGAACGCCGCGCTGGAAAAGCGCATGGCGGCGCGGAAGATGCTCAGGAACGCGAGCTATTTCGCCTTTACGGCCACCCCCAAGAACAAGACGCTGGAGATGTTCGGCGAGGCGCTGCCGCCGGACGCCGAGGGCCGGGTGCGCCACCGCCCCTTCCACAGCTACACGATGAAGCAGGCGGTGCAGGAGGGGTTCATCCTCGACGTGCTGCGGCACTACACGCCCGTCGAGAGCTACTACCGGCTGGTGAAGAAGGTGGAGGACGACCCGGAATTTGACACGAAGAAGGCGAAGAAGAAGCTGCGCCGGTATGTGGAGAGCCACGACCACGCGATCCGCCTGAAGGCGGAGATCATGGTGGACCATTTCCACGACCAGGTGCTGGCGTATGGAAAGATCGGCGGACAGGCCCGGGCCATGGTGGTGTGCTCCGGCATCGAGCGGGCCATCCAGTACTACCACGCGTTCCAGACGTACCTGCTGGAGCGGAAAAGCCCCTACCACGCCCTCGTCGCCTTTTCCGGGGAGCATGAATACGGGGGCGCAAAGGTGACGGAGTCGTCGCTCAACGGCATTCCCAGCGGCGACATCCCGGAGGCGTTCCAGGAGGACCCGTACCGCTTCCTCATCTGCGCGGACAAGTTCCAGACGGGCTATGACGAGCCGCTGCTCCACACCATGTATGTGGACAAGCCCCTGTCCGGCGTGAAGGCGGTGCAGACGCTGTCCCGGCTGAACCGCGCCCACCCGAAGAAGCACGACGTGTTTGTGCTCGACTTCCAGGACAACGCGGAGGCCGTCACCTACGCGTTTCAGGACTATTACCGCACGACGCTGCTCGCCGAGGAGACAGACCCGGACAAGCTGCATGACCTCAAGGCCGCGCTGGACAATGCCCAGGTGTACTCGCCGGAGCAGCGGGACCGGGTGGTGGAGCTGTTCCTCACCGGGGCTCCCCGCGAGGAGCTCGACCCCCTTCTCGACGCCTGCGTGGCCGTTTACGTGGAGCGGCTCGACGAGGACGGCCAGGTGGACTTCAAGGGCAAGGCGAAAACCTTCACGCGCGCCTATGACTTCCTCGCGTCGGTCATCACCTACACCAACCGCGAATGGGAACGGCTGTCCATCCTGCTCAACCTGCTCATCCCGAAACTGCCCGCGCCGCTGGAGCCGGACGGTGCCAAGGGCATCCTCGAAGCCATTGACATGGACAGTTACCGGGTGGAGAAGCGGGAGGTGATGAGAATCGCGCTGGCGGACGAGGATGTGGAGATTCCCCCCGTCCCCGTCGAGGGCGGCGGCATGAAGCCCGACCCGGAGTACGACCGGCTCAGCAACATCCTGAAAACCTTCAACGAGCAGTTCGGAACCCTGTTTGACGACGCCGACCGGGTGGCCCGGCGCATCCGCGACGACATCGCGCCCAAGGTGGCCGCGGACACCGTGTTCCGCAACGCCCTGGAAAACACCCCGCACACCGCCCGCATGGCCCACGACCAGGCGCTGCACCGGGTGATGCAGGGCCTCCTGCGGGATGACACCCAGGTCTACAAGCAGTTCGTCGAGAACGACGCCTTCCGCCGCGCGATCAGCGACATGGTCTTCGCCATAACCAGCGCGTGAGCGGACAACGGAAGAGGAGGCAGTGAAGGTGGATGCAACAACGGCAATCGCAGTGTGGGGAGCCATCGCCGGAACAGCGGCGATCGTCTGGGACGTCATCAAGTGGAAGAAGGATGGGCCCCGCCTGGAGGTTTCGGTGAACCCCAACATGCAGGCAATCCATCCCATCACAAGAGCTCTTGATCCCAGACAACTCATTCAGATCCGAGTTGTGAACATAGGAAGCCGTCCAGCGAGAGTAACTACCCTTGTTGGCTATCCATTCAAGAGCCGAATACACCGTCTTCTTAGAAAACCGGCAGGGGGGGGATTCTTTATCCGTCAGCCCGATTCTAGCGCCCCCCTTCCGGTGACACTTGCGCCGGGCGATGAATGGTGTGGCTTCATCGACAGGAAACAAGCGCTTGAGAGCGTTGGTGATTCCGTATTGTACTGTGGGGTTGAGCACACATTGGCAAAGAAACCGGTTCTCGCCCGCATCAACCCGAAGGAGCTCCGCCCACCACAATAAGTGAGGGCCCTGAAAATACGGACCATGCGACGTTGCATGCCCAAGGGGACGTCTCTGGACTGACTGCATGGATCAGGTTGCAGGCACGGCGTATCCGTGCGCTAGTCGTTTCGTCACGTGTCGAAACCCCAGCCCGACGCCCCAAAGCCTGGCACAGCTGAAAGCCTGACAGACGGCCAACAGGCCACGCCGTCACCGGTAGGGTACAACTAACGGATGCCAGCGAGGGAAAGGCCTCCTGAGCCGCACAGACGCCTTGAGGACAGCTGGCACTCGGGGGCCACAGCCAGATATGGCCGGACGACGCCGGCTAGAAATTGATGTCGGAGTCGGGGATGCAATGCGTGTAGGTGCTGAGGATCATCCCGAGGGAATCCCCAACCCACTTGGAAACCTTTACCGGCGGGACTCCTGCCATCAACGCGTTGGAGATGAAGGTGTGGCGGAGCAGGTGAAAGTGAAACCTCGGGTTCGCGGCCTTCATTTTGGTTCGCAGAGAGGTGGGCAACATGAAGTTATGCCTGAGCCAGCGGTACTTCTCCATGGGAACCACGTATCCGGATTCCTTGCGATGCTTCTTCAGGCAGTCCAAAAGGTCCTGTCGGATGGGGACGAGCCGGACACTGTTACGGGTCTTGATCGTACTTTTGACAACCCCACGGGCCTTGTCCTCAGCGTGCGGTTGGATTTGGAGATACGGGTGAGGTTTAGCATCCAAATGAACCTCCTCCCAAAGGAGATTGACGGCCTCTGCCTTTCGCATCCCGGTGTGCCTCATCAGGGTGAACGCCAGATCGAACCCGTTCCCGAACTCATCGAACACGGCCTGCAACTGAACCAATTCCTTCTCCGACAAGATGTTTGGCCGTTCTTTGGGTGCGATCAAATTGTGCTGAAGGGAGAGGGTTGGTGCTGGGTTTTCCCCGTGGTACCATTCCAACCGGATCAGGTGCTTGAAGATACCCCTGAGCCAGGACGAATAGCTCGTAACCATCGTGGTGTGGGTGACTTCGCCCCGCTTGAGATCGTAGACCTTCTGGATGTGCTCTGGCCGGACTTCATTGATCCGGACCAATTGGGGGTTTTGTTCAACGAACATCTTCCAGACGGTCCGGTAACTGCACAGCACGGAAAAGGGCTTATTCTCTCTGAGCCAGTCCACGAACCAGCCCGTGTCCAGCAGGTAGGTGTCTCCCAGCCTCCAGAGGGTGGTAAGACGGGGGTTGATCTTGTCCAGCTCATTGCCCAGCAGAAGCTCTTCCTCTTTCTTCCGCCTATCAACAGCATCAAGATAAGCGACGTAGTAGTTATCTGTCACAACACCCAGTTCGGCCCTTGCTTCTTTGACAATCTCAAGAGCCTTCACGATGGCTTTTTCCTTGTCCTGCTCCCCGGTGGTCTTTCCGACCAGCTTGCCTTGTGGGTGGTACCGGTGGTATACGAAGTAAGTTTTGCTCCTCAGTTGAAGCGACCACCCCATCGAATCCGCGTGTTTTCCCATCGGTGACCCCTGTCGGTTGTAAACAAGAATTACCCGGGTAGTTTACAAAAGGGCCTCTAAAAAGTCAATAGGGTTGAAAACAAAGGCGGAAATGGCCATGTAAATAAATATAGTGTATGCCATTTCTGCTCTGCCGCGCAATGACTTGGAGCGTGAAAAACCCCCGCCGTCCCGGCCGTTTCCCCGTCCGCGCCGGTTGACACGGGGCGCGTCCGGCGGTACCATGGAGGCAGGAGCGGATCATGGCGGACATGCTGACACATTCCCAGGTGCTGAAAGGGCTGCCGCCGCGCCCCCGCGACGCGCACAAGGGCGTCTTCGGGCACCTGCTCGTGCTGGCGGGGTCGCGCGGGATGACCGGCGCGGCCCGGCTCGCCTGCGAGGCGGCCTGCCGCAGCGGGGCGGGCCTGGTCACCCTGGGCGTGCCCGAACCTCTCGCGGACATCCTGGAGGCCGTTCTCGTGGAGACGATGAAGCTGCCGCTTCCCGCCACGGAGGCCGCCTCCTTTTCCCGCGAGGCCGCAGCCCCCGCGCTGGAGGCGGCCAGGGACCGCGGCGCGGTCCTCATCGGGCCGGGACTTTCGCGCCACCCGAAGACCATTTCCTTTGCGCGGCGGTTCATTCGCGGCTGGGACGGCCCGCTGGCGGTGGACGCCGACGCGCTGCACGCGCTGGCATGGGACCGGCCCCTGTCCGGGCCCTGCCGCGCGCGGGCGCTGCCGCCGCCGGTGCTGACGCCACATCCGGGGGAGATGGCGCGCCTGACGGGGCTTTCGACGGCGGAAATCCAGGAGGCGCGGGAGACGGCGGCGCTGCACTATGCCGAGAAATGGAACGCCGTGGTGGTGCTGAAAGGCTGGCGCACGGTGATCGCGGCGCCGGACGGGCGCGCGGCGGTGAACCCGACGGGGAACCAGGGGATGGCCTCCGGGGGGTCGGGCGACGTGCTGGCGGGCCTGGCCGGCGGGCTGCTGGCCCAGGGCATGGACCCGTGGGAGGCGGCCTGCGCGGCCGCGTACGTCCACGGGCTGGCGGGCGACATTGCGGTGCGTGGGGTGTCCCCCCGCGCCCTGACGGCGGGCGACCTGGTCCGCGGGCTGTCGGAGGCCTGGCGCGAACTGGAGGGCTGAGGCATGGGCACCATCTGCGACCTGGGCGAGTTCAATTTCATCGAGCGCGTCACCGGGCCCCTCAAGGGGGCGGACTGCGTGGTGCTGGGGCCCGGCGACGACTGCGCCGTCCTGCGCGCGGGCGGCATGCTGCTGCTGGCGAGCTGCGACGGCTTTGTGGAGAACGTCCACTTCCGCCGCGAATGGGCCGGGCCGGAGGACATCGGCTGGAAGGCGGCCGCCGCCGCCCTGAGCGACATCGCCGCCATGGGCGGCTCGGCCCTTTTCGCCCTGGCCACCATTTCCTGCCCCCGGGACAGCGACGCGGACCACATGGCCCGCGTGTGCGCGGGCATCGCCGCCGCCGTGGAGCACTGCGGCGCCGCCCTCGTCGGCGGCGACATGACCTGCTCCCCCGCCGGCATGATGCTCGACCTGTCCGTGGTGGGCGCCGTGACCGAGGGCCGCCATGTCACCCGGGACGGCGCGCGCCCCGGCGACGTGGTCGCCGTCACGGGCTACCCCGGGCAGTCCGCCGCGGGCCTGCTGGCGCTGGTGAACGGGGTGGACGCGCCCGTGCTGCTCCAGGCCCATCTGCGGCCCGAACCCCGCCTGGCCGAGGGCCGCTGGATGGCCCGCCACGCCGCCGTGCACGCCATGATAGACCTGAGCGACGGGCTCCTGCAGGACCTCGGCCACATCGGCCGGCGCAGCGGCCTGGGCGTCAACGTGGACTCCGACCTCGTGCCCCTCGCCCCCGCGCTCAACGGGTTCGAGAGCGCCATCAGCCAGTCCCTCGAAAGCCTCACCCTCTCCGGCGGGGAGGACTACGAGCTTGCCGTCGCCCTCGACCCCCGCGAGGCCCCCGGCCTCTGCGCCGACTTTGCCGCCGAATTCGGCGTCCCCCTCACCGTCGTCGGCCGCGTCGAGGAGGGCTGGCGCGGCGTCCGCCTCGACGGCCAGGAGGCCGCCCACCTCGGGTTCGACCACTTCACCGCGTAAGACACGTTTTGTCCGCGGATTGCGCAGATTTTCGCAGAGGCAGAAGGGAAACTGCCGTTGGCGGTGCCCTGACAAAAGCCGCTTGTGCTGCAGGCTGGGGGTGACGAGGTTGAGGAGAAGCCCGCGGTGGAGGCCGGAGGCGTTGAGATGATTGATCACCTGCGCGTCCTCCGTTCGAGACAACTCTCCCAAAGCCTTCAGTTCGACAACAATGGCCCCGCAGCGGACAACGTAGGCCTTGTAGAACGTCTTCAGCCGCTGTCCCCGGCAGAAGACAGGCCGTTCCTTTTTCCGTTCATGGGGAGTGCCGTGCGCCGCAAATTCCCGTTCGCCCCATAACACCCATCCCGGTTCCGGTCCCCGCCCCCCCCCGCCTTTCCGGTCAGGGGAGGCCCCTGCGGCTCCATTGACAGGAACACGCCGCCCCGCTACGCCGGAACCAGACAGACCATGTCACATGCTACCGCAGGCAATCCGGCAAGAGGTCGCCGCGTCGGAATGCCCGCCCCCGGGTTCTCGCGCTCTCCATCGGTGTTCATCACCGTTCATCGGTGGTTTCCTCACAAAGCCGCCCCCCAAGGACGCAGGCAGAACGGCCTTCCTTCAGAAGCACCCACCGATGAACACCGACAAATCCGGGAAAAGACGCGGGGAAACGCGCAAGGAGCCCCCAAAACTTGGGGCCTTCCTGTGCCGGGCGAACAACCTTTTCGGGTTCATTGGCGAGCGCCACATGGAATATGGGTGTGACAGGCGCGCGCCCTCAGCCGAGGCGGCGGAGAATCTCGGCGACCTCTTCGGCGCCGACGCCGATTTCGAGGACGCAGCGGAAGCCGAGGTTCGCCGCGCGGGTCTCATAGGCGACCTGCCGGTCGGCGCGCAGGGGCGCGGGGGCGTCGGCGAAATTGCCGCCGCAGACGAGCAGGAGGTCGCCGAAGTCGGGACGGCGGCCGGCGGCGGCGGGGTCGGCGGGGGTGAGGGTCCACTCGCTGACGTTGCCGGCGAGGTCGGCCATGCCGCACCAGGAGCGGTCGCGGTCGAAGGCGGCCACGGGGGAGAGCTTCTGGGTCTGGCAGTTGCAGGCGCCGGACTGCCAGTCGCCGCCCCAGGGGTACATGTCCGAGGTGTCCTTGCCGCCGTGGGCGGCCAGCGCCCACTGGGCGCGGGTGGGGAGGGTCTTGCCGAAATGGGCGGCGCAGGCCTGGGCGTCGAAGAGGGAGACCCAGGTCATGGGGTAGTCGGGGTAGGCCTGCATCATGTCGCGGACCTCCGGGGGCACGCGCCATCCGCCGGTGATCTCGGCGGCGAACTTGGCGTAGCGCCCCATGGTGACCTCGGTGGTGTCCATGAGGAAGCCCGGCACCACCACGGGGACGCCGCCGACGGTGACGGGGCCGCCGGGCACGAAAGCCATGTCGGCCCGGGCGAGGGCGAGGGCGAGGTAGCACCGGAGCACCTCCTCGGCGTCGGACACGGGGGCGCCGGCCCCGGCGGCCTCCAGCAGGCCGCGCCGCCGCTCGGCCTCGGTGAAAAGCGACCGGTTGGCCTCGGAGGCGCCGGCAAGGGGCTCCACGCGCGCGCGCACCCCGGCGATCAGGCCGCACACCTCGGCAAGGCGGCCCCCGGCGGCCGAAACCGGGCCGGCGGGCGCCGCGTCCGGGACCGCGCCCCATGAGCGCCCCAGCCCGGCAAGGCCGACCAGGACGCCCCCGGCGATGAGGGCCGCGAGCGTCCAGCCCGCGGCCTTCCGCCAGGGGAAGGCGCCGCCGCCGCGGGCCTGCCGCCGCGAGACCTTGGTGATGTCCCGGCCCTGCGCCACGAGCTGGATGACGGGCTGGAGCGCGGCGCGCAGCTCCGCGGCGTTCTGGTAGCGGCGGTCGGGGTTGGGGTCCACGCATTTCGCCACGATCTCGTCCATGGCGGGCGGGATGTCCTCGAGCATCTGCGAGGCGGGGCGGGGCACGCCGGTGGGCATGTTGCCCGTGAGCACCTCGTAGAGGACGACGCCGACGCTGTAGATGTCCGCGCGGGCGTCCACGTCGTGGCTCGTGCGGAGCTGCTCCGGCGACATGTAGTACGGCGTGCCCATGACGACGGCCGTGCCCGTCATGCGCGGGTTGTCCATGAGCTTCGAGATGCCGAAGTCCATCAGCTTGACGCGCCGGTCGCGGTCAATCATCACGTTCTCGGGCTTGATGTCCCGGTGGATCGTGTACTGGTGGGCGTACTCCAGGGCCACGCAGAGCTGGTCAATGATCCGGAGCACCTCGGCCACGGGGAGCCGCTTGCCCGGCGGCAGCTTCTCGATCATGTTGCGCAGGGACTCGCCCTGCACATACTCCATCGAGATGAAGACGCCCTTGCCCGCGCTGCCGATGTCGTGGACCCGCACAATGTTCGGGTGGGCCAGCTTCCGCGCGATCCGCGCCTCGTTGAAGAACCGCTCCACCACCATCTTGTCCCGCAGGAACTGCGGCAGCAGCGTCTTCAGCGCCACATCCTCCCCCAGGACGTTGTCGTGGACCTTGTAGATGCACCCCATCCCCCCCCGGCCGATCATGTCGAGGACCGTGTAGCGGCCGTTGACCACCTGGCCCCGGCGGAACTGCATGTCCTCGGCCGGCGGCGTGGCGAGGCGGGTGGCCTCCTCGCTCGTCGCGTTGGCCAGCGGCTTGGCGCACCGGGCGCATATTCTCACCCCGGGCGGGTTCTGATGCCTGCAATGGGGGCAAATCGCCATGTTGTCGGTCTTCCCGTGTGGGGGCGGACACGCCGCAGCCCGCACCCCGCAAGACTATAGCACACTCGCGGCGGGCTGTCCGCCAAGCACCCCGGCCTCGTCCAGCCGCTGGAGTATGGCTTCGGCGGCGAGACGGTGGCCGAGAGTTGTCGGATGAATGTCGTCCGCGAAGAACTCCTCCTCGCCCTGCCTCCGGCAGAGGGGCCACAGGTCCACCACGGTGAAACCCAGGCCGGCGCACATCTCCGCAACGCGGACGATCATTTTGGAACGGCCCGGCTCGTTGGGGTGGAAGATTACAGCGGCCACGGGCACCCGGTTCTCGCGGGCCACACGGGCGATTCGTTCGTACGACCGGCGGACAAGGTCTCCGGAGGCGATCGTGCGCAGCTGAAGAAGGCGCAGGGATATCCAGTCCCAGGCATGGGAGCCGGACCGGGTGAAATGCCGCCACAATCCCGCGTCTTGGCCGATCAGGTGGTCGTTGTAGCAGTATTGCACCAGAAGCAGGTCCGGCTGAAAGGCCAGAACACGGGCCTCGAAGAGTTCGGCCTCCTGTTCCGCATTGTATCCCCCGACCCCCATGTTCAGCACCTCGTAGCGGGTTCCCGGCACGGCGCGGCGGTTCAAAAGGCCCTCCAAAACCTTGGGATAGGTGTCCTCCAGCCGGTCCCACCACCCAAAGGTGATGGAGTCCCCGATCACGCAAATCCGGTAGACATCCCGGGGCTTTTCGGTCAGGTACTCACCATCTCTGAACCCGTGCGAGTTGATCGAGATGAAGTCGTTCAGCCGGGTGTTCGGGCGGGGCTCGTACACGAGCACCGGGTTCTCGGACCGGACATGGGCGAGACTTTCGCCCGCGCCGTCCCAAGTGAAGGCGGAAACGAGTTCGGGGGGGGCATGCACCGCGTAAACGGTGCCGTCAAAGGGGCTGTCTGCATGCGGTCCCAGAATCCGGAGCGCCAATTCCAGAAGCAGGAAGACGGCGCCAACCGACACTGCGGGGAGGGTCACGCTGACGGGCGGAAGACGGAGCCGCCGGCCCTTGCCGGCTGTCTGGGGTGGGTGCTGACCGTGTGGATCCATGATTTGCCGGGTCTGCCTTGGAGGTTCGAAAAGGCGGTCCATGCCGCCCGGGCATACTCTAGCACAGCCCGTGAACGCAGGACACTCCGGACTTGGGCGGGCGCGCAATCCGACGGGGGACCAAAACGGGCGTGCCTTCAGGCTGTCTGCCCCCGCCCCATCCGCCCTGTCCACCCCGTCCGTGTCCCGTCCGTGCTATACTCGAAGTGGGCCCCCGGCCCGGACAACGAGGAGGACACAAGTCATGCTAAAAGACCGCATGGTGCGCGTGAAGCTGCTGAAACACTACCGCGAGCAGCGGGCCCTGTCCTACGTCGGCAAGGTCAAGACCCAGAGCGAGGGGTGGATCGTTTTGGAGGCCAAGGGCGTGATGGTGGGGCGCAACCTGCCCGGCGGCGCCCAGGTGGACGCGCAGGCGGCCCCGGTGCTGGTGCCGCGCGACAACATTGAGAGCATCGCCGTGCTTCCGGACACCTTCGACCTGAACGCGATCCAGGTGGCCATCGAGGGCCAGCAGATCCGCCTGGTGGTCAAGGGCGGCGCGGACTGCCTGCTCGGGGAGATGGGCGAGGGCTGAGGGGCGGCGTGAAGATACCGGACACCGCCCCCCCAGTGAAAACGTGTCCTTAACAGGAACATCTCCCGAGACTGCCCGAACGGCGCGCTAGACAGGCATAACCCTGGCAAGGCGGTGGTTTTCGATTTGATGCCGGATCACAAAGGGCGACACCTTGTACTCCTCGGCAAGATCGTCAATCTGTTCATGGGAAACCGTTCCATGCCGCATCCTCCCGGAAAGTGACTCGGCGGGTGCCAGAAGCTCAGCGGCAAACGCCCGGTTCTGCCGCTGACGGTTGGTGACCGCCCGAGTGACCAGCGCACGGGACGCGTCACCTTCCAGATACTCAAAAAGGGCGCGGGCAAAGGCGAAGCGACGGGAGGTTTCCGACCGTCCTGAAAGGATGAACGAGGCCGCCTGTGAGGCCGAGTCGCGCACAGCCAGGGCGTCAAGATTGACAACATCGTTGACAATCCAGTCGGCAGACGCGTAGCCCAGTTTTTCCTCAAAATCATGGGGCGTCATTAATTCCCCGGCGATGCCCAGATACTTCCGCAGGCTGCGGGCGCATTCATACCCGTAATTCCAGGGGGCGGAAGAATATCCGGCAGAAAAGGACGATTGTGCGTGTCTTCTAAGTCCCGGAAGAGCGTCTGCCGCGCCGGACTGCCGGACCGCCTTGTTCAGCGCCTCGGAAACCCACTCGAGGTGGGCCCGAAGGTTGTCGGGAAGTGCCGCGGAGAAGAAGTCTTCCCGGAGTTCCCCTGGAACGCTGTTCCCCACTTCGAGAAGTTCCTCCTCCCTCCTTTTGTCCAGAGAGAATGGGTCCAGTCCAAGGCTTGCCGCCGCCTCACAAAACTCCACTTCCTCGCTGTCCAGCGCCTTTATCGCCTCCCATTCACTCTGAAGAAACGTCCTCGGCGCACCGTCATCTGCTTCCAGGCGACAAACCACCGTGTCCAAAAACTGGCACAATACGCTCTTCAACTCATCGCGGCCAACCCGGGCCTCCCCTGATGTCTGGAACTCAAGCCCCATGGAGGGCAGACTGAGGGGCTCCCATGCCATGCGTATGCTTCGTCCTTCGGGGACAATCTCCAGATCAGGAAGGGCGAAGCCCTCTGACGCAAACCGAAGAGCGTGACGGCGACGGAAATCGCGGGGATCGGCCTTTCCGGGAACCTCGCTCTCGCAGAACAGCGCGAACCAATGCGAGACAATCCATTCTGCCAGGGGGTAAAGCGGAAGATAGAGAATGGGACGCACCGAACGGGAGCTGGCGTCGGACACTTGGGTCACAACGTGGCCGTCCACAACCATCTTCAAGCGCGCCCATGTCGCCCGCAACTCCGGCGTCTTGACCCCTTCGGCCGGCTCCCAATCATATTCCAAGAGCATCATGGCTGTCTTACCCCCTTCGGGATTTCCTCTTCCTGAAGTGGGTATGCTTTGTAGGTTCCACTGGCTGAGTTCACGCTGCGCGCCTCATAGCACACCCCGTCAATGTATCCCCACACATACTGGGGAAAACGGTTCGACCAAGGTGCACCCACCCTGCCATCCTTTATGGACTCCCGCAACGTTTCCTGGATTTCCTCGACTCTTTCTTTAAGGGATGGGGCGCACCGGGACGCGTCGCGCCGCAAACATGGAGGCCCTGATTCCGAAGGGTATGTCTTGTGCTCAGGACTGCCGACATAGGTCGCCGTCTCGGCGAGAGACTCCAAGTCCACACCAGAAGGGATTTCCCTGCAGAGAACACGAGGCTCCGGACGACGTCTTCCTGGTGTGCGCATGTCAAGCTCACTCCGCCCGATTGGCTTCATTCCCAGAGGATACCACACCCGCCTTTTCGAAAAAAACCATGGAATTGCGCGCGTCGGTGTGGCCGATCCGCGTGGGGATCACTTCTCCCCGTCGAGAATCTCGAAGGCGGCCTTCATGAGGAGGGGCCAGACGACGGTGGCGTCGCTGAGAACCTCGGCGTGGCGGCCGCCCTGGGCGGGGGCGATGAACTTGCCCCAGCTCACGCCCTCGCTGTAGGTGCAGCCGGAGAGGCCGCCCCACTGCACGGGCTCGGGGCAGATGCGCAGGCCGTACTTGAAGCGCGGCTCGGGCAGCTCAATGCCGAGGCGGTCGGCGGTGATGTCGTAGTAGGGGGCCACCTGCTGGGCCCAGTTGCGGGGGACGCCGCCGCCGACGGTGAAGATGCCCAGGGTTTCGGTCTTCCCGATGAACCGGGCGTATTCCTGGAGGTCCAGGAAGGGGTTGTACGGCGGGATGGCCGCGAAGACCTCGTCGGGGTCGAGGGCCTTGCCGGAGTCCAGCAGCCCCTTCGCCCGCAGGGCGGCGGACATGGCCCAGGTGGAGAAGTCCAGCCCCATCTCGCTGTCCGTGAAGGCGGGGATGAACACGGGCACCCCGGCGCGGTACGCGCTGCGGAGGATGCCGGGGCCCTGGTCGAGCCGGTCCAGCTCCTCGCCGACGGCCCGGCAGAAACGGCCGGAGGACCACACGCCGTCCTCGGGCTGGTAGGTGGCGAGCACCCCGGCGACGAGCTCGCACACGTCGTTGAGGTTCGACTCCATCTCCAGGGTGTCGTAGATGCGGTTGTACCCCTTCTCGAAGAGCTCCGCGTCGTCGGCGTCCGGGTTGATGGCGTAGTGGGTGAGGCCGATGGACTCCGTGAGGCCGTGGGCCATGAGGGCGCCCGTGGCCACGACGGCGTGCACAAGGCCCCGGTCAATGAGCTCGCAGATGATGCGGCCCTGCTTGGCCACGGTCATGGCGCCGGACAGGGTGAGCACGACGCGGCACCCGGGGTCGCGGGCCATGGCGAGAAACACGTCAAGGGCGTCGCCGAGCTGGCGCCCGCCAAAGGCCGTCTTGGCCATGGCGCGCACCAGCCCGGCGAAGGAATTCACACGGGCCAAATCGAGGCTCTCCAACGGCATAAGGCCGTCTTCGCGCCCGTCATGGAGGCTGCGGGTGGACATTAAGGGAGGCTCCGAAGGGGGCGGCGGCTCACGAAACCAGGACGGCTTCGGGCTCGTACGCCGGGGCGGTTTCCGCCTCGTGCGTCAGAAACCGGCCGCACTCCTTGATGGTGACATCGCCGAGATTGAGCTCCTCGCGGATGTAGCGCAGAACGTTCCTGGGCTCCGTGGAGCCGCAGGTGAAGACGTCCAGCGCGATCAGCCCGAGGTCCGCGTAGGTGTGCGCGGAGACATGGCTCTCGTCGAGCATGACGACGGCGGTGAAACCAGGGGGGGAGTCTTGGCCGAATTTGTACCGGATCTGGGAGACCACGGTGGCCCCGGCCCGCTCCGCCGCACGCGCCATCGCGTCCAGCATGCCTTTGTCATCGAGACAAACGGCGCGGGCCACATTACGACAGTCGATCAGTAGATGTTTACCCTTCTGCAACTCATAAACCCTCCTATGATTTGTTGCCGCAGACTAACCGCGCAGGTACGTCGCCTGAGCCGCAGACGACGGATATCCCCACACGGCGGGGGGTTACCCACCCGCTCCTTTGGACACACCTCCGGTTTGGGAGCGCGAATCATAAAGTAATTGGACCCGGAAATCAAGCGTTTTACCGAACTTTTTTTGTTCCCGCGCAACCGCTTGAAAATAAACGGGTTCAATCCGGTTTCTGGGGGGCGAAACACGGCCCGCCGGTCAAGAATAAACGGAGCCCCCCCCTGGGGCCGCATGCGCGCGCAGGTTTTCCGCCTTTCGCGGTTCCCCCGCATTTCGGGTTTCGGGTATACTGCGCCGAAGCCGCGCCCATCCCGCACGGCCCGACCGGCACCCGTATCCCGGAACCCGCGTTCCGCACAGGAGGAATCCCCATGACCCCGTCCGCCCTTCTCGTTGTCCTGCTGGGGGGCCTTTCCCTCTCCGCACCGGCGGAGCCCGCCGCCTTCGTGTCCGCCGCACCCGTGTGGGCCGAGGGCCGCGAAACGGAGATCAACGTGCAGATGGGATTCCGGGCGGTGCTGGACCTGTCCGCCGAACAGGCGCAGGCGGCGGACCTCTCCCTGCGCGCCACGGGCAGCACGCTCTACCGCTGCTTCGTCAACGGCGAATTCCTGGGCTACGGCCCCGCGCGGGCGGGGCGCGGCCAGTACCGCGTGGACGCGTGGCCCCTGGCGGGCCGCGTGCGCGCGGGCCGCAATGTGGTGGCCGTGGAGGTCGCCGGATACAACACCAACAGCTATTATGTCCTCGACCAGCCGTCTTTCCTCCAGGCCGAGGTGGTGGCCGGGGGGAAGGCCCTCGCGTGGACCGGCGCCGACGGCGCGGGCGGATTCCCGGGCACGGTCATCCCGGAGCGCGCGCAGAAGGTCCAGCGGTACAGCTTCCAGCGGCCCCAGATCGAGGTGTGGCGCCTCGCCCCCGAAACCTTCGCCTGGCGCGCCGACCCGGACGCGGCTTTCGCTCCGGTGAAATGCGCCGCCCTGGCCCCGAGGCCCCTGCTGCCCCGGGGCGTCCCCTATCCCCAGTTCGCCGTCCACCCGGCGGAAAAGGTCTGCGCGTGGGGCGTCATGGGGCCGCACGAGCCGAAGCAGTTCTGGAAGGACCGGAGCCTGGTGAACATTGGCCCGGAACTCAAGGGGTACCCGGAGAGCGAACTGGAAACCGTCCCCTCGATGGACCTCCAGCGCCTGAAGACAACGAAGATCGAGCCCAGGGACGCGGCGGGCGCCGTGATCCGGCTGGACGCGGGGAATTTCGCCATCGCCGACCTGGGGATCAACCTGAGCGGGTTCCCCCGCATGAAGGTGCGCTGCGCCCGGCCGGGGCGGCTCTATGTGCTGTTCGACGAGGCCCTGACCAACGGTGACGTGGACTGGAAGCGGCTGGGCTGCGTGAACGCCCTGACCTTTGACCTGCGGCCCGGCGACCACGCGCTGGAGGGCTTCGAGGCGCACACCATGCGCTACATGAAGTTCTACTCCCCCGACGGCGGCATGGAGATCGGCGACTACGGCCTGCGGCTCTACCAGAACGACGACACGGCCCGCGCCTCTTTCCAGGCCTCCGACCCGCGGCTCAACGAGCTGTTCGAGGCGGCCCGCACCACCTTCGCCCAGAACGCTGTGGACGTGTTCATGGACTGCCCCCACCGCGAGCGCGCCGGGTGGCTGTGCGACTCTTTCTTCACCGCGCGGACGGCCCTGATGCTCAGCGGCGACACGCGGGTGGAGCGGGTCTTCCTGGAGAACTACCTGCTCGCCGACGCCTTTCCGCACCTGCCCCAGGGCATGCTGCCCATGTGCTACCCCGCCGACCACAACGACGGGGTCTTCATCCCCAACTGGGCCATGTGGTTCGTCGTCGAACTCGGCGAGTATCTGGAGCGCAGCGGCGACCGCGCGCTGGTGGACGCCCTCCAGCCGCGCGTGATGGCGCTGCTGGATTACTTCAAGCCCTTCGAGAACAGGGACGGCCTGCTGGAGAAGCTGGAGAGCTGGGTCTTTGTCGAATGGTCCGCGGCGAACAACTTTGTGCAGGACGTCAACTACCCGAGCAACATGCTCTACGCGGGGATGCTGGACACGGCGGCGCGGCTCTACGGCCGCGACGACCTGCGCGACAAGGCCGCCGCCCTCCGGGAGACCATCCGGAAGCAGTCCTGCAAGGGCGGACTGTTCTACTCCGACAACGCCCTCCGGAAGGACGGCGCGCTCACGGTGACGGACAACACGACGGAGGTCTGCCAGTACTTCGCCTTCTACTTCGGCGTGGCCACGCCGGAGCGCGACGCCGAGCTGTGGCGCGCGCTGCTGGACGAATTCGGCCCCGACCGCGTGAAACAGGGCGGGCACCCGACCGTGCCCCCGGCCAACTCCTTCATCGGCAACATGCTCCGCATGGAGCTGCTGTCCCGCGCCGGGCGTCCGCGGCAGATTCTGGACGAGTCCGTCGGCTACCTCAAGTACATGGCCGACCGCACGGGGACCCTCTGGGAGAACGCCCAGGACAACGCCAGCCTCAACCACGGCTTCGCGTCCCACGCGGCCGTCACCTTCTACCGCGACATCCTCGGCCTGCGCCGTGTGGACGCCGTGAACAGGACGGTGGACATCCTCATTCCCGACGTGCCCCTGGAGCGCTGCGCGGGCACCGTGCCCGTCGGCGCCGACATCGTCCAGCTCACCTGGCTCCGCGACGGAAAAAAGGTCCGGCACACCGTCAACGCCCCCGCCGGATGGACCGTGAACCTGGCGCTGGCGGAGGGCCTGGAGGAGGAGTGATCCGCAGATTGCGCAGATGGGCGCAGATGGGAAAGGCCAGAGGGATCCGGGGACGTATGCCGTGAGTGGCGCGGCGGTGGCGGTCCATTCGGAGCTGGGGCGCGGGTTTCTGGAAGCGGCGCATCAGGAGGCGCCCGAGGGCGAATTGCGGCGCTGCCTGCGCGTGCGCCCGAGCCTTCTCCCGGCTTTGTCGGTGTTCATCGGGGGTTGCTTCTGAAGGGCGGCCGGTGTGCCGCCGGCCCCGCCCCCTTGCCCTCCCGCGCGCGGGACTGCTATCGTCTCCCCGTTACCCCACAGGAGTCCGCGCCATGCACCCCATCCTCCGTCCCAGCCGCCGGGAGTTCCTGAAGTGCGCCGCCGCCGCGGGGCTGGCGGTGGCGGGCCGCGCCTGCGCGCAGGACGCCCTGCCGCCGCGCGAGGCCCTGGCCACGGTCGCGCCGGAGGCCGTCGGGGTGGACCCCGCGCTGCTCCAGCAGGCGGTGGACTTCGTTTCCGAAACGGTCGCCGCGAAGACCGTGCCCGGCGCGGCGCTGGTGGCCACGCGCGGGGGGCGGATCTTCCTGGAGAAATACTGGGGCGTGTGCTCGGGGGTGGACCGCGACGGCGTCCCCTATGACGGGAACACCCAGAACTTCGTCTACTCGTTCTCCAAGGCCGTCACGGCGACCGTTGTCGTCATGGCGCACCAGGACGGGCTGGTGGACTACGACGCCCCGGTGATGAAGTACATCCCCGAGTTCACCGGCGGCGGCAAGGAGGCCGTCACGGTGCGCCACGTCCTCACGCACTCGGCGGGCCTGACCGCCGCGCCCGTGGCGCCGGTCCTCGGCGAGGACGAGTGGAAGGCCGCCATGGCCGCCCTCTGCGCGATGGACACGGAATGGGAACCCGGCTCGCGCACGGGCTACCACGGCGTCAGCGGCATGCTCATCGCCGCCGACATCGTGCGCCGCGTGTCCGGCAACCGCCCGTGGAACGACCTCTGCCGCGAGCGCCTCTTTGAGCCGCTGGGCGCGGACCTCACCTTCGCCCCGCCGCGCGCCGACGCGCCCCTGGCCGTCGTGCCGCCGCCCAAGACCCACCCGTGGCCCGTGGACACGAAGCACATGCCCTTCCTCGGCCACCCGTCGGGCGGCGCGGTGGCCCGGCCCTCCGGCATGCTCAGACTGCTCAACCTCCACCTTGCGGGCGGCGTGTGGAACGGGAAGCAGCTCATCCAGCCCGCCGCCCTCGCCGAGATGCACCGCGTGCAGTATCAGGCGGAGATAGACGCCGCCCTGCGCGACGGCAAGACGCCGAAACACGAGTACTGGGGCCTCGGCTGGCTCCTGCGCGGCGCCACCACGGAGGGCTGGTTCGGCTTCGGCAACATCGCCTCGCCGCGCACCTTCGGCCACGCGGGCATAGACACCGTCATCGGCGTGGCCGACCCCGGGCGCGACACCGCCCTCGTCTTCATCACCACCGGCTCCCCCGGCGAGCCCGCCAACACGATGCGCCTCCGCAACACGGTCACCAACCGGGTCATGGCCGCTGTGCCAGTCTGCGGGTAGCGGGGGTCAGGCCAGGACGGGGCTCGCCGCGCCGCCGCCGACCTCCTTGGGGACGTAGCGGCTGCTCATCAGGCGCAGGAGCGCCGCGTAGTTCATCTTGAAGGTGAGCTTGTCCCCCACCCGCAGCCCCTCGGCGTTCTCGCCGACGTTCACCACGGAGATGTCGCTGCTGGCGCCCACGATCTGGCAGTCCCCGCGCGTCGGCGCGAGCCCGGCGATGTCCGTGTCCAGCTGCCCCATGTCCACCAGCGCGCGAAAGCCCCGCTGGCCGGGCGCCGCGTCCGCGTCCGCCAGCCCCGGAAACGGCGAAGTCACGCCGGCCTCGCCCTGCGCCGCCAGTCCCTTCTCCTTCAGCTCCACAATCTCCGCCTCCAGCAGGATCACATCATCCCGGAAGCCCGGCAGCGTGCCGCCGTGCAGCAGGTCGCTGCCCAGGAAGAGCGCCTCGCCGACGCGGAAATGGTTTACCGCCCGGGGCACCTGCCCGTCCAGCAGCAGCGGCAGCACGGCGCTGGACCCCGCGGAAATGAGCGGAAGGGGCGTCTTGAACTTGAGCTCCAGCAGCTCCCGGTACAGCACCAGCTGCATCAACTGGTCCGTGTTGGGCGGCACCCCGGCCAGGCAGCCGAGATTCGTGCCGATGCCCAGCACCTCGATGTTCGGCAGCTGAAAGACCGACTGGTAAAAGGCGACCAGCCCGCCGGGCAGGATGCCCTCCCGCAGGTCCCCCAGCTCGATCATGATGATGACCCGGTGCCGCAGCCCGTGGCGCCCGGCCGCCTCGTTCAGGCGCCGGATCGTCTCCAGTTCGCTGTTCAGGCTCACGTCGGACAGCGTCACCGCGTTCTCGCACATGGACAGGCTGGGGATGCGCAGGTACCACGTCTCGGGGTCCGGAAACGCCTTGCGCACCGCCCGGAGGTTGGCAAAGCGCGACTCCCCCACCGAACGGATCCCCATTTCTGACAGCGCCCGCAGCACTTCCCCGTTTCCACAGAGCACCTTGGTCACCGCCGTCCACCGCGCCCCGTGGTCAGCCATCAGGCGGTTCACGCGGGACACATTGTGCGACAGCGCGTCAAGACTGATGATGACACGGCTCATGGGCCCACCTCATCTCCGCGTATTTGCCCATGAAACCAAGGCGTTCATAGAGCCGCCGCGCGGGGTTGTCATACTCCACATGCAGCTTGATGTCGCCGCCGGAAAGGGCCTGGGCCCGCCGAACCAGCGCCGCGCCGATCCCCCGCCCGCGCAGGTCCCCCCGCACCGCCACAAACAGCAGCAGCCTCGGCGGCACATAGCCCGCCATGCCCGTGTTCAGCAGCACCAGCGCGCCCGCGGGCGCGCCCCCCTCCCGGGCCAGCAGCACAACGCCCCCCCGGCCCGGGGCGTCTGAAAGCGCGTATTCCACCCCCGCCCGGATGTCCGGCGGGGTGTCTTCGTAGGGCTTCAGATGCTCGTGCAGGAAGGCGACCAGGTCGTCCAGGGGCATCTGGGCCTCCAGCTCGGCTGGACGGCGGATTTCCACGATTTCCGGACTCGACGGCGGCGCCGGACCGTCCGAAGCCGGCATCAGCATGCGGCAGGACTCCAGAAACCCCGCGGGCGACGCCGTCTCCGCCAGCGGCGGCTCCGCCGGGGCCGCCCCCGCGCCCTGCGGCGCGGTGAAATCTTTCGGCAGACGCTCCTCGACCATGCCCGTCATCATGCCGGCCAGCCGCCGCAGCCCCTCCAGCATCCGCTGCTTCTCCCCGGCCCCCAGTTGATCCAGAGACGCCAGAAAGGTTTCCTGCAGCAGCGGCGGGCGCCGCTCCGACAGGAGCCGGCCCTCCTCCGTCAGGTTCAGGCGCACCTGCCGCCGGTCTTTGCCGTTCCGGTCGCGCACGACCAGCCCCCGCTGCTCCAGCCGGTCCACAATCCCCGTGGCCGTGGCGCAGCTCAGGCTCGTCTGGCGCGCCAATTCCCCGATCGTCAACCCCTCCTGCCGCCCGATTTGGGTAAGACAGACCAATTGCGGCCCCGTCAGGGCAAACGACTTGTTCAGCCAGCGCGAGTGCAAGTCCAGCGCCCGCACTATCTTGCGCAATTCCGAAAGCAACGCGTCACTGTCGGTCAAGGACATAGAATACCTCCAAATATTTCTTTTCGGTTCAAAACATCATAGCACAAAACAAGGGGCTGCGCAAGGCCCTCCGCTGCGGCAACCCTCCCAGGACACCGCGCCTGCCTTTTTCCGGCACCGCCGCCCATTACCGCAGCCCCGGGTCCGCGCGGCGCGCAGCGCCTTGGAGTGCGGCAGCTTGCTGCCGCCTTTCTTCGCGTGGGCTTGCCCGCGCGGGGGCCCGCGAGAAAGGACCGTGGCCGCGCGTTTCCCCAAGGCCGGCGCGGCGCCCCCGCCCTAGGGCATTTCAAGGTTGAAATTCCATATCGGAAGGAAGATGGCGGGGACGGGCTTTGAGGTGGCACGGGCTTCCAGCCCGTGTTTCTTGGGCTGCATCCATGACCCAAGTCACGGGCTGGAAGCCCGTGCCACCTCGGTGTGCTTCCTGGACGTCCTCTTGGAAATGCCGCACCTTAACCTTAAACTGCTCTAGTTTCGGCTGCCCCCTTGGGGCATGGCTGTTCTGCGCGGGCACCCCAGGGCAGGCCTGGCCCTTCGGGCGGCGGCCTGGCCTGGGCTATATGCGGCAACGCTTTCAGCGTTGAAGAGGCCGGACAACGGGCAATCACCGGACTCCATCCCAAGAGCGCCCATGGATTTGAGTGCGATTGCCCTGTTGGGGCTGCTGGACAATTTTGGAAACGGGGCCGCATTTGCTAGTATAGGGGGCGGCTTTTTGGACAACAGGCACAACCAGGAGAGGCTCTAGCCATGAAGAAGATTTCGATTGGAACGTGGGCGTACACGATTGGGCCGTATGCGGACAATCCGGTGCCGTGGGACGAGGTGGTGACCAAGCTCGCCGCGCTGCGCTTTGACGGCCTGGAGCTGGGCGGTTTCGGCATCCACCCCCACCCGGACAATCTTCCGACCAAGGAGGGGCGCCGGGAATGCGCCCAGAAGGTGAAGGACGCGGGCCTGGCCTTCTCGGGCCTCGCCGCCAACCTCTGGGGCGAGCATCTGCTGGATGCGGAGGACAACGCCGCCTACCTCGCCGAGTTCCGCAAGAACCTGGCCTTCTGCGTGGACATGGGCATCCCCGGCATCCGCGTGGACGCCGTGCAGCCGCCGACGATTTTTGACACCGTGGACTACGCCACGGCCCGCGACCGCGCCGTGCGCACCTGGCGCCAGTGCGCGAAGGACGCCGCCGATGAGGGCGTCTATGTCACCTGGGAGTTCGAGCCGGGCTTCGCGTTCAACAAGCCGTCGGACATCATCGGCATCGTGGAGGAGGTGGACCACCCGAACTTCGGGATCATGTACGACACCTGCCACGCCCACATGGTCGCGGCCGTCGGCGCGCGCCAGCCCGGGGAGAAGGAGACGCTGCCCGGCGGCGCCCTGGAGCTCGCCCAAAAACTGCGCGGCAAGATCAACCACCTGCACCTGATTGACTCCGACGGCACCCTGCACGGCGACGAGACGAGCACGCACGCCCCCTTCGGCGACGGCATCCTCGACTACGACACCCTCATCCCGGAACTGCTCCAGTCGGGCGTGCCGCACGACTGGTGGACCATTGACCTGTGCTTCTGGCCCGACGCGTGGGCGGTCACCGCGCAGTGCAAGCGGGCCATTGACGAGCTCAACCGGAAATTCGCCTCCTGAGGGGGCGGGGAGAACCGAACCATGAAGAAACTGAACATCGGGCTCATCGGCTACGGCTTCATGGGCCGCGCCCACTCGAACGCCTATCTGAAGGTCAACCGCTTCTTCGACCTGGAGTACCAGCCGGTGCTCAAGGCGGTCTGCGCCCGCAGCGCCGACAAAGTCAAGGCCTTCGCCGACAACTGGGGCTGGGAAAGCGTCGAGACCGACTGGCGCAAACTAATCGAGCGCGACGACATTGACGCCATTGACATCGGCAGCCCCAACAACACCCACCGCGACATCGTCCTGGCCGCCGCCAAGGCCGGAAAGATGATCCTCTGCGAGAAGCCCCTGGCCATGAGCGCCGCCGAGGGCCTCGAGATGACCGAGGCCGTCGAGAAGGCCGGCGTCCCCAACATGGTGTGGTTCAACTACCGCCGCGTGCCCGCCATCACCCTCGCCAAGCAGTTCATGGACGAGGGCCGCCTCGGCCGCGTCTTCCACTACCGCGCCAAGTACCTCCAGGACTGGACCATCAGCCCCGACCTGCCCCAGGGCGGCGCGGCCCTCTGGCGCCTCGACGCCGACGTGGCCGGCAGCGGCGTCACGGGCGACCTCCTCGCCCACAGCATTGACACGGCCCTCTGGCTCATCGGCGGCGTGGACAAGGTCTGCGCCATGACCGAAACCTTCATCAAGGAGCGCCCCCTCCAGGACGCCCCGGGCACCGTCAAGTCCGTCACCATTGACGATGCCTGCGCCTTCCTCGCGCGCTTCAAGAACGGCGCCCTCGCCACCTTCGAGTCCACGCGCTACGCCCGCGGCCGCAAGAACCAGAACACCTTCGAGGTCAACGGCGAGCTCGGCTCCCTCTACTTCGACCTCGAGGACGCCCACCAGCTCCAGTACTTCGACCACCGCAACGACTCGCAGTCCCGCGGATGGCGCACCATCCTCGTCACGGACTCCGACCACCCCTACATGGGCCACTGGTGGGTGCCCGGGTGCGTCATCGGCTACGAGCACACCTTCATCAACGCCCTCGCCGACTTCCTCGGCGGGCTGGCCTCCGGCGTGCCCGTGCGCCCCAACTTCCGCGACGCCCTCGAGACGCAGTACGTCTGCGACGCCGTCCTCGACTCCGCGAAAACCGAAACCTGGAAAACCGTCGGCGCCTGACGCCGCGAAAGGAAACCCCGACATGAGCACCAAGAACCTGGCGGAAATGGCACTGGAACAGGGAAAGGGCGTCGTCCGCCTCGCCCCCGCGTGGGTGCCCCGGTCCTTCTGCGTCCCCGGACGCCGCATCAAGCTGCACCCGGACGACTACTACGCCCTCGGCGGCGTGCGCGGCGGCATTGACGAGCGCTGGTTCTCGTCCACCACCCCCGCCGACAACGGCCCCCTCACGAGCCCCAACGAGGGCCTCAGCTTCATCGTGTTCGAGGACGGCGGCGAGACGAGGCAGGTTCTCCTGCGCGACGCCGTGGCCGACCTCAAGGGCGCCCTCATCGGCGGCCGCATCTGGGACGAATACGGCCGCTGGCCCATGTACTCGAAGTTCTTCGACAACAAGGGCGCGCTCCCGCACCACATCCACCACGACGACGACCACGCCGCGAAGGTCGGCCAGCTCGGAAAGCCCGAGGCCTACTTCTTCCCGACCCAGCTCAACAACCACGGCGGCGACTTCCCCTACACCTTCTTCGGCATCCAGCCCGGCGTCTCGAAGGACCAGGTCCGCCAGGCCCTCAAGGACTTCATCAAGGGCGACAACAAGCTCACCAACCTGTCCCAGGCCTTCCGCCTCGAGCCCGGCACCGGCTGGGACGTCCCCCCCGGCGTGCTCCACGCCCCCGGCAGCCTCTGCACCTACGAGCCCCAGAAGGCCTCCGACGTCTTCGCCATGTACCAGTCCCTCACCGGCGACCAGATCGTCCCCGAGGAGCTGCTCTGGAAGGACACCCCCGGCGAGCGCAAGGGCGACGTGGACTACCTCGTCGAGGTCATTGACTGGGAGATGAACACCGACCCGAACTTTGCCGCCAAGCGCTTCATGCGGCCCCTGCCCGTGAAGCCCCTCGACGAGATGAGGGCCGCCGGATACGTGGACCAGTGGATCTGCTACAAGTCCGACGCCTTCAGCGCCAAGGAGCTCACCATCCTCCCCGGCGCCACCGTCACCGTCCGCGACGCCGCCGCCTACGGCTGCATCGTCCTCCAGGGACACGGCACCATGGGCGCCTGGGACATCGAGTCCCCCGCCCTCATCCGCTTCGGCCAGCTCACGCACGACGAGTTCTTCGTCTCCGAGAGCGCCGCAAAGGAGGGCGTCGTCATCACCAACCCCAGCAAGACCGACCCCATCGTCATGCTCAAGCACTTCGGCCCCGGCAACCCCGACCTCGTGCTCCAGTAAGACCCCCAAACAGCCCCCTGAAACGGCCCGCGCCCACAAGTGCGGGCCGTTCTTCTTTCTTTTCGGGAGAACACGGACAGACACGGACGAGGAACCCCGGGGAGCAACCTGTAGGACGCCGGTCCGCGCCCCCTGGGATCGCCAAGCTCCAGCTTGGCCCCGCGCGCCCAAGCGCGCGCCCTTAAGGGTCTTTATTGTCCGTGTCCGTCTGCGCAAGTCCGTGTTCGTCTGTGCCCCCAGAGGAAAACTATTGACATTTTCCCCCACTCCCGGTAGACTACCTCCCATGAAACACAACATCTTGTGGTTTTCCGCCTCCTGTCTCCTTCTGGCGGCCCTGCTCCTTCTCGGCGGCTGCGCCCGGGGTCCACGGCCCTCCTCCCGCAGCAAAGCCTCCGTCCGCGAGATGTCCATCAGCGCCTACTGCTCCTGCAAAAAGTGCTGCAACTGGAAGCGCAACTGGCTCTTCAAGCCCGTGGTCGCCTCCGGCCCCAGCAAGGGCCAGCCCAAAAAAGTCGGCATCACCGCCTCCGGCCGCAAGGCCAGGAAAGGCACCATCGCCGCCGACACCGGCCACTACCCCTTCGGCACCGTCATGTACATCCCCGGCTACGGCTACGGCCGCGTCGAGGACCGCGGTTCCGCCATGAAGGGCGCGAACAAGATAGACATCTACTTCCCCAGCCACAAGAAGGCCCTCGAATGGGGCCGCCGCCGCGCCAACGTCAAGGTCTGGCTGCCGTAGGGGCACCTTCGCTCCGACTCTCTCCTCCTCGTTCCCAAGTTTTACTTGGGAACGCGCTTGTCTGCAAAGCTGTGCTTTGCGTTCGCTCCGGCTCTCGCAGGCAATCCATTGCGCCGCAGGAATCACGAAGCAGAGCTTCGCTGCCAAGTGCGTTCCCAAGTAAAACTTGGGAACGAGGGGGCGAGGGAACGAGGGGGCGGGGGTGCCTACAGCGGATCCCCGGTTCACCACTCGACGGGATCAATCTCCAAAACCGAGTCGTCCCCCAGGAGGTAGTTCCGCGCCGATGAATACCGCCAGTGTTCGGGCGCCTCCACCCATCCCCTGCGCACGGGGTTCGCGTGGATGTAGTCCGCCTTCTGACGCAGCATGTCCATCCCGGCGACAAGCTGGGGATGGGACCCCTCCTGCCAGAACTGACGCCTGCTTTCCTCCTTGTACTTCTTCCGGTAGTAGGCGAACTGATTCAGCATCCACGTTTGCCGCGCGTTGCTTATGGCCTCCATGACCCGGGTCGCCGTGTGCCGCTTGAACGACTGTATGACGCGGCTAAGGTCGGGGGCTTCGGCAAGCAGATGGAGATGGTTTTCCATGACCACATACGCGTAGAGGCGCAGCCCTTTCTCCTTCCGGCAGTACACCAGAGCGTCCACGACCACCCGCCGCGTTTCGGGAAGAAGAAAAGCGGGAATCCACTCGACCACCGTTGAGGTGAGAAAATAGACCCGGTTTTCTTCCGTGATGCGGTAACGGCTGCGCATGGCCAGAGTATAAAACAGCCTCTCGTTTGAAAGGCAAACTTCTCCTCCCTCGTTTTCCGCACACCTCCTCGTTCCCAAGTAACACCCGCCTCCTCGTTCCCAAGTTTTACTTGGGAACGCGCTTGTGTGCAAAGCTGTGCTTTGCGTTCGCTCCGGCTCTCGCAGGCAATCCATTGCGCCGCAGGAATCACGAAGCAGAGCTTCGCTGCCAAGTGCGTTCCCAAGTAAAACTTGGGAACGAGGTGTTTAACGCCCCCCCACGCCCAAAGGACTCCCCCCATGCCCGCACCCTCCGCGCCCCCGCCGCCGCCTTCGCGGGCGGCGTTTGCCCGCGTGTTTCTCTCCGACCGCCACGGCACCCCGTGGATCGTGAGGCCCTATCAGCGCGCCTCGCTGGAGTCGGACGCGGCGCGCAAGGTCCACTGCGACGGCCGCGACGTGGGCAAGACCGCCGAGATCGAGATCACCGCGTGCTGGGCCGCCGTCCACCGTCCGGGCACGGAGATGATGATCGCCACGCAGTTTGAGAACCACCTGTCGCCCCTCATGCACCGCCTGCACCGGCGCTTCACGGGCACCCCGCTCTTCGCCGAGCTCCTCGCCGAGTGCCGCCGCAGCCCGTCGTGGAGTTTCCGCTTTGAGAACGGGTTCCAGCTCTGGGGGCGCATCGCCGGGCCGCGCGGGGTCAACTTCCAGGGCATGCACGTGGACTGGCAGATCGTGGACGAGGCGCAGGAGATGGCCGAGACCTCCTGGGCCGAGCTCTTCCAGTCGCTCAACGGCGGCGGCCGCCGCTGGGTCTACGGCGTGCCCAACGGCCTGCGCAACACCTTTTACCGCATGACGCAGGACCCCTCCGTGGAGCGGCACCACTGGCCCAGCCTCCTCAACCCGGACTTCACCCCCGAGAAGGACGCCGAGCTCGTCCGGCTCTACGGCGGCCGTAGCTCCCCCGGCTACCTCCACCGCGTCCTCGGCCTCCACGGCGAGCCTTCCGCCGCCGTGTTCTCCCTGGAGGACTACCTCGCCTGCGTGGACCCCGCCCTGCGCGCGCCGGACCGCGTCCTGCGCGAGGACGAGCCCTTCGCGCCGCCGCCCCCGCCGGGGCCGGGGGCCTACTATCTCGGCGCGGACCTCGGCTACGCCCGCGACCCGTCGGAGTTCGTAATCTATCGCGACGCGCCCCCGCACCTCGTGGGCGTGTTCCGCCTGCGGCTGGAGGGGGTCAACTACGCCCGCCAGGAGTCCGTGATCATGGACCTCGACCGCCGCTGGCGCTTCGCCGGCCTCGGCATAGACGCGGGGAACAACGGCCGCGCCGTGGCCCACCGGCTCATGGCCCTCGGCGGCGACTGGTGCTCCCGCGTCCACGCCTACGACTTCGGCGGCGTCCTCGACACCGCCACCCTCCCCGACGGCACCCCCGCCCGCCGCCACACCAAGGAGTTCATGACCGACCTCCTCCGGCGGCGCATGGCCGAGCGCACCCTCGTCTTCCCGCCCTGCCCCGACCGCGAGGCCCAGTACGCCTCCCACACCTACACCCTCGGCGCGCGCGGCCGCGTCCTCTTCGACAAGGGGGGCGACCACCTCATAGACGCCGACCGCTGCGCGGTGCTGCGCCACTGGTTCGCCACGGCGGAGGCCCCGCCCCTCCTTCCCGCGCCCCCGCCGCTCATCATGGGTTTCTAGCCCGCGGCCCCCTCGTTCCCGCCTTCCTTGACACCTCCGGCAAAACGCTCTATCATCTGAAGGAACGGCCCTGTTCCCTGCGGACAGCCGGAGCCGTCGGGCGGCGGCGGGCCGGCGCGATTCCCCCGGGGCACACAAAAAGGCGGAGACCATGGACATGCGCGCAGGACGATGGTTGGTGACGGCTGTGGTGGCGGTGGCGGGGATCGCGGGGGCGGAGACGGCGCCCCAGACGCCCGCGGAGGCCTCCCCCCAGGCGAAGGCGGCCGTGTCCGCCTTCATGCAGGGGCCGTCGGTGTTCATTGAGAACGCCGGACAGTGGGGCGCGCCGGAAATCCGCTTCGCCCTCGACAGCCAGGGGGCAAACGTCGGCCTGACGGACCGGGGGCCGAAATTCCAGCTTTTCCGCGAGCTGCCCCGGCCCGAAGCGGAACCGGCGGCGGACCCCGCAGACCCCATGAGCCCGAAGGACCGCGCCCCCGCGCCCCGCGAAATGCACGCCTTCGCCCTGCTCTTTGACGGCGCGGCGGCGGCGGCCCCCGAGGGCCGCGGCCTCTCCGAGCGCACCTACAACTACAACGTGGGGCCCGTCGAGAACCACCGGGCCGGCGTGCGGTCCTACGCGTCCGTGTGGTACACCAACGTGTGGCCCGGCGTGGACCTCGAGGTCACGGGCCGCCGCACGGGGGTCAAGTACACCTTCCACGCCGCCCCCGGCGCCTGGCAGCGCATCACCCTGCGCTACGAGGGCGTTCAGGGCCTTTCCCTGCGCGACGACGGCTCCCTCGAAATCCGCGTCAAGGACGGATGGGAGCCCCTCGTGGACGCCGCCCCCCTCGTCTTCCAGGAGGTTAACGGCGAAAAGCGGCCCGTTGCGGCCGCCTTCCGCCTGGTGGACGGACACGCCTACGGTTTCGACATCACCGGCCCCCACGACGCCGCCCTTCCCCTCATCATTGACCCCGAAATCACCTGGAGCGCCCCGTCCGGGACGTTTCAAAGGTGAGACGCCGCATCTGAAAGAAATGCGCCGGGCTGGAATGGGCGGCCCCGGCCCGCGCGCGGGCGCGTTGACTGGGGGGGCGGCGCGGCCTACAATGCCCGCACGGGGTCTTCGGACGGCCCAACTGCGGAGGTGTCTGTCATGCGGGTGTTTCATGGTGCGGTTGCGGCGCTGCTTGCCGCGGGAGCGGTGTGCCTGGCGGCGGGGGCGGCGCCCGCCGTGGTCCCCCTGGAGCGGGCGCACTCGCACAACGACTATTCGCGGCCGCGTCCCCTGCTGGACGCGCTGGACGCGGGGTTTTGCAGTGTGGAGGCGGACATCTTCCTGGTGGACGGCGAGCTGCTGGTGGCGCATGACGCGGACAAGACGGACCCGGCGCGCACGCTGCGGGGGATGTATCTGGACCCCCTGCGCGAACGGGTCAAACAAAACGGGGGCCGGGTCTACCCGGACGGCCCGCCGGTCACGCTGCTCATTGACATCAAGGACGACGCGGCGGCGACCTACGCCCGCCTAAGCGCCGTGCTCCGGGAGTATGCGGAGATGCTGACGTCGTTCACGAAGGACGCGACGGAAACGCGGGCGGTGACGGTGATCCTTTCGGGGAACACGCCGCGCGCCATCATGGCGGCCGAGGAGACGCGGCTGGCCGCGGTGGACGGCCGCCTGCCGGACCTGGACGCGAACCCCTCGCCCCATCTGGTGCCCCTGGTCAGCATGAGCTGGGGCGACGCGTTCAAATGGAACGGGAAGGACGCCATGCCGGAGGACGAGGCCGCGCGCCTGAAGGAAATGGTCACGAAGGCCCATGCCCAGGGCCGGCGCATCCGGTTCTGGGGGCTGCCGCGCCCCTATGCGGTGTGGCCGGTGCTGCGGGACGCGGGGGTGGACCTGCTTAACGCGGACAACCTGGCGGCGCTGAGGAAGCTGCTGCTGGAGCGGGGGGGTGTGCCCGCAGAAGCCGGCGCAAACCGCTGACCGGGGGTGGATTCCCGCTTTCGCGGGAATGACGGTGGGGGACGGTTTCGCTGCGCGGGGATCCGGGGGAACAGTCCGGGCGGGCGTCGTGTTTACACCCTGTGACACACCCAACGCAGGAGGCGCGTTATGTCCACCAGGAAGACGGGGAACCGGAAGTATTCATCGGCTGTGACGGAGACGCCCGAGCGCGCGGCGAGCCGCGCCATGCTGCGGGCGGTGGGCTTCGGCGACCGCGATTTCAAGAAGAGCCAGGTGGGCGTGGCGTCCACCTGGAGCATGGTGACGCCATGCAACATGCACATTGACGCGCTGGCGCGGGAGGCGGAGGCGGGGGTGAACGCGGCGGGCGGCAAGGGGGTCATCTTCAACACCATCACGATCTCCGACGGCATCTCCATGGGCACGGAGGGCATGAAGTACTCCCTGGTTTCCCGCGAGGTGATCGCCGACTCCATCGAGACGGTGGCGGGGTGCCAGCAGTTCGACGGGCTGGTGGCCATCGGCGGCTGCGACAAGAACATGCCGGGCTGTCTCATGGCCCTGGCGCGGCTCAACCGGCCGTCGGTCTTCGTCTACGGCGGCACGATCCTGCCCGGGGTCCACGAGGGGAAAGAGGTGGACATCGTGTCGGTGTTCGAGGCCGTGGGGCGGCACGCCCGCGGCGAGCTCACGGACCGGGGCCTCAAGGCGGTCGAGTCCTGCGCGATCCCCGGGCCGGGCTCCTGCGGCGGCATGTACACGGCGAACACGATGGCCAGCGCCATTGAGGCCATGGGGATGAGCCTGCCCGGCAGCTCGGCGCAGGCCGCCGTGTCCGAGGAGAAGCGCGAGGACTGCCGCCGGGCGGGTGCGGCGGTGCTGAAACTGCTCGACCTTAACCTGCGCCCCCGCGACATCCTCACGAGGAAGGCGTTCGAGAACGCCATCGCCATCGTCATGGCCCTGGGCGGCTCCACCAACGCGGCGCTCCACCTGCCCGCCATCGCGTGGTCCGCCGGGGTCCGCCTCACGCTCGACGACTTCACGCGTGTCGGGAAGCGCACGCCCGTGCTCGCGGACCTCAAGCCCAGCGGCCGCTTCCTCATGAACGACCTGGTGAAGATCGGCGGCATCGCGCCGCTCCTGCGCGAGCTGCTTGACGCGGGCCTCCTCCACGGCGACTGCATGACCGTCACCGGGAAGACCCTCGCGGAGAACCTCGCCCGCGCGAAGAAATACCCGAAGGGCCAGCAGGTCGTGCGGCCCCTGTCCGACCCGGTGAAAAAAGACGGCCACCTCGTGGTCCTGCGGGGCAACCTCGCGCCCGGCGGCGCCGTGGCGAAGATTTCCGGCAAGGAGGGTCTGCGCTTCGCGGGCACCGCGCGTTGCTACGACTCCGAGGAGACGGCCCTGCGCGCCGTCCTCGACGGCAACGTCGTCAAGGGCGACGTCATCGTCATCCGCTACGAGGGCCCGCGCGGCGGCCCCGGCATGCGCGAGATGCTGTCCCCCACCTCCGCCGTCATGGGGCGCGGCTTGGGGAAGGATGTCGCCCTCATCACCGACGGGCGCTTCTCCGGCGGCAGCCACGGCTTCGTGGTCGGCCACATCACCCCCGAGGCCTTCGACGGCGGCCCGCTCGCCCTCGTGCGCGACGGCGACCCCGTCGCGATAGACGCGAAGAAACGGACCCTGACCCTCGGCGTGCCGGAGGAGGAGCTGGCGCGCCGCCGCGCGGCGTGGAAACAGCCCAAGCCCCGCTATACCCGCGGCGTGCTGGCGAAATACGCCAAGCAGGTGACCACGGCGTCCGAGGGCGCGGTGACCGACAAGGACCTGTAGGCCGGGCGGCAACACGGACCCGCACGGACCGACACGGGCGGTTTTCCCGTGCACTGCGCAAGAGTTGCCCGCCCCCTGCGGGCAGGGGGGCGGTTCTTTGCGCAGTTCCCCCTGCGCACCCCCCTGTTTCATCTCCAGTTTCCCCTTTGTTTATGCGCCTTTCGCGCTTCCGGCGCCCTTTGGCACGCGCGTTGCTCCCTGTGCCTTTGTCCGGCGTGTTGGGCGCCGGGAAGAGACGGGCGACAACGAAAAGGAGACGGATCATGAAGACGAGGCAGACCATCACGGGCGTTGCGGCGGCGCTGGCCGTCGCGGTGTGTTTGGGCGCGGGCGCGGTGTCGGCGCAGCCCCCCGGCGGGCCGATGGGCCCGCCCCCGGGAGGCGGCATGGGACGCGGCCCGATGTTCCCCCCGCCTGAGTCGCTGGACGCGGACCAGGACGGCACGGTGACGCATGACGAGTTCAAGATCGCGTGGATGAAGCAGGTGGAGAAGCAGTTCGCCGGCCTAGACGCGGACGGCAACGGCGTCTTGGAAGGCGGGGAGCTGGACCGGCTGCCCGGTCCGCGGCGCGGCCGCGGCGAACGGCCCGGCCCGGACGGCCCGCGAGGCCCGCGCGGCCCGCACATGGGCCCGCAGGGTGGGCCTCAGGCTGGACCGCAGGGTCCGCCGCCCGAAGGGCCGCCCCCCGGCGAGGGCCAGGCGGGCGACCGCAAGCCGCCCTTCCCGGGCAAGAAGGAGATGGACCAGGATCATGACGGCCGCGTGACAAAGGACGAGCACCGGAACGCCTGGGAGCAGTCCGTGGAGACCATGTTCAAGCGGATGGACGCGAACAGCGACGGCAAGCTGGACGAGGAGGAACTGGCCAAGCGGCCGGGTCCGCCGCCCCCCGGCGGCCCGCGGCGTTGACCATGCGTCAGGGGTGACGTTTGGCGGGGGCGCGGGAAGCGGAAACGCTCCCGCGCCCCCCTTCCGGTTTCGCCGGGAACGAGGCCCTCCTGGCACGAGATTGCCGCGCCGGCCGGGGCGGCCGGCTCGCAAAGACGTGCCTTTCCGCGTCATGGCGAGCGAAGCGAAGCCATCGCGTTCCCGGAAATGCTCTGACACGGGCCATGCCCTACCCGGCTGTGCCGGCTCCGCCGGGCACTTGGCGGGTCCAGGGCGTTGGAGAGTAGAATGGACCGCATGAGGAAAACAGGATTCGTCGCGCTGCTGCTGCTGGTGCTGCTTCCGGTGGCGGGGTGGCAGGCGCTGGAGCACCGGCGCGCGGAGCAGTCCGCGCGGCGGCTGCTGACCAACCGCGCGCGCGACCTGGCGGCGGCCATGAGCGTGGTGGTCCGGTCGCAGGGGCGGCTGGCCATCGTGCCGCGGGCGCGGCTGGAGGAGGCGCTGGGCGAGCTGGTGCGCGAGGCCGAGCTGGACTCCGTGGCGCTGCTCAGCGCGTCGGGCGACGTGGTGGCGTCGGCGGGCGCGCCCGTCCCCGGAGACTTCAGCGGGCTCCTGCGCACCCGCGAGCACTGGTCGCGGGACCGGGCCTTCTTCACGCACCTGGTCGCCCTGGGCGCGGGGGTGGAGGGGCTTCCGGGCATCCTTCCCATGGAGGAGGGCGGCATGCCGGGGCCTGGCGGCCGGCCGCCGTTCCACGGCCCTCCACCGGGTTCTCCGCCGGGCCACCCACCGGGCCCCGAACCCGGGGGAAACATTGAACATTTCCTGAACTCGCCCTTTCTGGACCCCGTGCTGGACCAGGCGGGCCGGCGTGCGCTGCTGGACAGGCTGGACGGTGCGCCGCTGACGGCGGAGCAGGTGGAGGCGCTGCTGGCGCTTTTCCAACCGGGCATCCTCAACGACCACCGCGCGGAAACCCTGCGCCGCACCCTTACGGGCCGCGTTTTTGACCGCGAGGCCCTGCGCGACACGCTGCTCATTGCGGCGGCGCCCATGCCGAAGCCGGGGCCGCCGCCGGACCAGCCCCCCTGGATGGGCCGCAAGGAGTACGACCGCCTCGCCCGCGAGCGCGGGGTCATGTGGTTCCTCGTGGGCGTGCCCACGGACTCCGTCCGCGCCGAGGTGACGCGCGACCTGCGCCTGCGCGGCATCGTGCTGGCCGTGACGGCGCTGGCCTGCGCGGCCCTGGCGTGGGCGTGGCTCGCGGCGGCGCGCTCGGCGGAGCTGGAGATCGCCCTGGTGCGCAGCCGCGAGACGGAGAGCCACCTCAAGGACCTCAGCGTGACGGCGGCGGGGCTGGTCCACGAGACCAAGAACCCGCTCAACCTGATCCGCGGCCTCGCCCAGATGATCGGCCGCGATCCGGAGGTGCCCTCGGGCACCCGGCGCACGGCGGTCAAGATCACCGAGGAGGCCGACCGCGTCACGGGCCGCATCAACCAGTTCCTGGACTACGCCCGGCCCGTGCAGCCGGCCCCGCGCGACGTGGACCTGTCCGCCCTCGTGCGCGGCCTCTTCGAGGTGCTCGCCTGCGACCGCGAGGAGAAGGCTGTCACCCTCTCGCTGGAGGGGCCGGAGACCCGGGTGTCCGCCGACGAAAACATGCTGCGCCAGGTGCTGTTCAACCTGGTGCTGAACGCGGTGCAGGCCGTGCCCCCCGGCGGCCGCGTGACCGTGCGGGTGCTGCCCGACGGCCGCGGCGCGCGCGTGCAGGTGCGCGACACCGGGCCCGGCGTGCCCGACGCCCACCGCGAGGAGGTGTTCCGCCCCTACTTCACCGCGTCGGAGCAGGGCACGGGCCTCGGCCTGGCCATCGTGCGCCAGATCGCCCTCGCCCACCACTGGCGCGTGGCGTGCCTGCCGAACGACGGCGGGGCGGTGTTTGAGGTGGCCGGACTGGCGCCCGCGCGCGGCGGACAGGAGGAGGCAGCGCATGGATAAGGGCAGGGAGCCATACCTGCTGGTGGTGGACGACGACCCGGGCCAGCGCAGCCTGGTGGAGACCTTTCTCCGCTCCCAGGGGCACCGCGTGGAGACCGCCGCGTCGGGCGCCGACGCCCTGAAGCGGGCGGAGGCCGCCCCCCCCGCGCTCGTCATCTCCGACGTGCGCATGCCCGGCATGACGGGGCTGGAGCTGCTGCGCGCCGTCAAGCGCGCGCATCCCGGCCTGCCCGTGCTGCTGGTGACCGCCTATGCCGGGGTCCGCGACGCCATCGGCGCCATCCGCGACGGCGCGGCGGACTACCTGGAGAAGCCCATAGACCTCGACGAGCTGGCCGCGCTGGTGCGGCGGCTGCTGAACACCGGCGGCCCGCGCCCCGCCGGGGACGCCGTGCCGCCGCTGCCTCCGGACGTGGTGGCCGGGAGCGGCGCCATGCGCGAGGCGCTGCGCGTGACGGCGCTGGCGGCGCCCTCCGACGCGCGGCTCCTCATCACCGGCGAGACGGGCACGGGCAAGGAGGTGGTGGCCGGACTGGTCCACCAGTGGAGTCCGCGGGCGGGCGGGCCCTTCGTGAAGGTGAACTGCGCGGCCATCCCGGAGACCCTGCTGGAGAGCGAGCTGTTCGGCCACGAGAAGGGCGCCTTCACCGGCGCGGCGGCGCGGCGGGTCGGCCGCTTCGAGGAGGCCGGCGGCGGCACCCTGTTTCTTGACGAGATCGGCGAGATGTCCCCCGCCCTCCAGGCCAAGCTCCTGCGCGCCACGCAGGACGGCACCTTCTGCCGCGTCGGGTCGAACACGGAGCTGCGCGTGGACGTGCGCATCCTCTCGGCCACCCACCGCGACCTGGAGCGCGAGGTGGCGGAGGGCCGCTTCCGCGAGGACCTCTACTACCGCCTCAACGTCATGGAGATTCCCCTGCCGCCGCTGCGGGAGCGTCCGGAGGACATCCTGCCCCTGGCGCTGCACTTCACCTCCGCCTATGGCGCCGGCAAGGCGCGCTTCTCCCCCGACGCGGTCCGGTGCCTGGAAACCTACGCCTGGCCCGGAAACGTCCGCGAGCTGCGCAATGCCATGGAGCGCGCCGTGCTCCTCGCACGCGGCGGTGTGCTCCTCACCGAGCACCTTCCCCCCCGCGTGCGCGCCGCCAGCGGCCCCGCCGCCGGGGAAACGGCGGAGCCCGGTGACGGTCCGGAAGGGATTCCGCCCGCCGGACGTCTCGATGCGATCGAGCGCGACGCCATCCTTAAATGCCTGCGCGAGCATGAATTCAACCGCAGCGAGACCGCCCGCGCCCTCGGCATCAGCCGCCGCACCCTCACCTACCGCCTGCGCGAGTACCGCGATCTCGGCCTGCCCGTGGACCCGGAATAGGCGGGGGAAGAAGGGGAGGCGCGGGGGGGAGGTGGCACGGGCTTCCAGCCCGTGGTTCTTGAGCCGCATCCATGACCCCAAATCACGGGCTGGAAGCCCGTGTCACCTCAGCGCGCGACCCCGGCATCTTTCTGAGGACATGGAGTCCCAATCTCCCGGCGCCCTGACTTGCGTTAACGTCTCGGGGTGCCGTCGAGGAACTCGCGGCGTTCGGCGAGCCGGGCGAGAACGCGCGCGGCGTGGTTGGGGCTGGACAGCACGCACACGCCCAGGCGCTCCATCTCGGCGATGGCGGCGTTGGGGTGTCCGGCGGGCGCGCCGAGGGCGGTGTCGGACGCGGCGAGCACGGGCTTGCCGTACTGCGCGGCGAAGCCTGCGATCTGGCGCGCGCCCTCGACCTCGACGGCGGACCCCATGGCGGCGAGCTGGTCGAGGCCGATCCCCTTCGCGAGGTCCGACGCCGCAAAGCGCGCGACACTGTCGGCGATGTAGCCGACGCCGAGGACGATGACGGCGTCCACGGCGGGGCTCTTGATGACCGTCTCGACGGCCTTCGGCAGGAGCATGAGGTCGTTGCCCGCGACGAGGTCCACGGGGTTGCCGCGGCTCCACCAGCCGGGCAGGAAGGCGTCCAACTCGGCGAGGGTTTCCTCCGGTAAAACGGCCACCTCCAGCCCCTCCTCCGCGCAGGCGTCGGCGGCCATGACGCCCCATCCGCCGCCCTGCGACACGATGCCCACGCGCCGCCCCTTCGGCAGGGGTTGCGCCGCGAAGGCCGCGGCCAGCTCCATGGCCTCCAGGGGGTCGTCCACGGCCACGGCGCCCGCCTGGCGGCACGCCGCCCGGAACACGCGCGCGCCGCCGGAGAGCGACCCCGTGTGCGACCGCGCCGCCTGGAGTCCGGCGGCGCTCCGGCCGCCCTTGAGCACCACCACGGGCTTGGCCGCCGCCGCCGCGCGCAGGGCGCCGAAGAACCCGTCGCCCGGGCGCACGCCCTCGACATAGGCGAGGAGCGCGGTGGTGGCCGGATCGTCCGTGAGGAAGCGCAGGTAGTCCGCCGTCCGCAGCACCGCCTCGTTGCCCGTGCTGATGAAGCGCGCGACGCCCGCGCGGTGGAACTGCGCCCAGGCCAGCGCGGTGCCGCCGACGTTCCCGCTCTGGGAGACGATGGACAGCCCGCCCGCGCCGGGATGGCGCACGAACATGCCGCAATACAGGGCGCGGGGCGCGGGGCTCGCCACGCCCGCGCAGTTGGGCCCCGCCAGCAGGAGCCCCGTCTCGCGGGCCGCGCGGACGACCTCGTCCTGGAGCCCGCGCGCGGCGGCGTCCTCCAGCTCGCCAAAGCCCGCTGTGATCACCACAACGGCCCTCGCCCCCCGCGCCGCGCAGGCGCGGACGGCGTCGGGCACGCCCGGGGGCGGGATCACGATCACCGCGAGGTCGGGCGCCTCCGGCAGGGCCGCGATGGACGGGAAACACGGCACGCCCAGCAGCTCTTTGTGGCGCGGGTTCACGCCGTAGAGGCGGCCCCGGTAGCCGCCCTCGATGGTGTTGAACAGGATGCGGAAGCCCCACTTCAGCGGCGAGTCGGACGCGCCGACCACGGCCACGGATGCCGGCTCGAAGAGCGCGAGGAAACGCTCGGGCGCCCACACGGGCGCGGTCCCCTCCGGCGGCGCGGCCGCGCCGGGGGACAGGGAAATCAGCGCGTCCACGGCGACGGGGTCGCCGTCCTCGACGATGAGGGGGTTGATGTCCACATGCGACACGGCGGGGTGGTCCGCCAGGATGCGGCCCACGGCGTTGAGCGCCGTTTCCAGCGCCTCCAGGCACACCGGCGGCTCGCCGCGGAAGGCGTCGAAGAGGCGGCGGCCCCGGAGTTCCAGGATCATCTCGCGGACGCTCCGCGCGTCCACCGGCGGCAGGCGGAAAGAGACGTCGCCCACGGCCTCCACCGAGACGCCGCCCAGCCCCAGCATCACCTGCGGCCCGAACGCCGCGTCGCGCGCGCCGCCGAGGATCAGCTCGCGGCGTCCCCGGGCCATGCGCTGCACCAGCAGCCCCGGCGCGCCCGCCGCCAGCAGCGCCGCCGCCGCGTCCCGCACCGCCGCGGCATCGGCCAGATTCAGGCGCACCAGCCCCAGGTCCGACTTGTGCGCCAGGCCCGCGCCGCAGCCCTTCACGGCGACGGGGAACCCCAGCCGCTGCGCGGCGTCGGCCGCTTCGTCCGGGGTGTCGGCCAGAGACGCCTCCGCCACGCGCACGCCATAGGCGGACAGCACGCGCTTCGAGTCGTGCTCGGAAAGGGAGGGGGTGCCCTGTTCCAGGGCGCGCGCGATCAGCGCGGTGGCGGCGGATATGTCGTACATGCGCGGGACTCCTCGCACAAGTGATTTTGCACTATATCCTTTCCCGCGGGGCAAAGCAACCGCGCGCGCATCGGGAGCAGGCGGTCATGCCCAAGCGAACCGCCCCCCTATTTTGCGCCGGTGAGGGAGCGGATCAGGGCGGCCTCCTTTTCGGAGTAGGGGGCGCCGTCCTTCCTGAAGACGTCATGGAACCACGGCGTCGGCTCTTCGGTGTACTTCTTGTTCCACGAGTCCCAGGGGTAGATGGTCTGCGAGCGGCCGCTGACGAGCCCCCAGTTGATGGCGCCCACGTTCTGCTCCTTGAAGTAGGGCATGACGGTCTCGAAGGTGCTCCCCGAGCCGCGCGACATGTACTCCGTGCAGATCACCGGACGGCCCGAGGGCTTGAGCCACTCGACCGCCTTTTTCGCCAGGGGCAGGGGGTCGTAGGTGTGGAAGGTGATGATGTCGGAGCGCTCGAGCATGACCCTGTCGAGGGCGGGCAGCGGGCCCCGGCGGCGGCCCACCTCGACCCACACCCCGGCGGTCAGCGGCTGCGAGGGGTTCACCTCGCGCGCCCAGTCAAAGAGCTTGTTGAGCAGGATGAGGTGCGCCGCCTCCTTTTCCGCGTGGGTCCAGCCCTCTTTCGGCTGGTACTGCGGCACGGGGTTTCCCGGCTCGTTGAGGAGGTCCCACGCGAGCACGCGGGGGTCGTCCTTGAAGCGCGTGAGGATCGCCGTGAGGTAGGGTTTCAGGCGCTCCTCGTATTTCGACGGGTCCTTCTGCACGTCAATGTGCGGGCTCTGCACCCAGCGCGAGTTGTGGACATGCGGCACCGGCTCCGGCTGGGGCCCCGGCTTGGGGAAGGGGTCCCACACGCTGTCGAAGGGCACCAGCATGGTGGTGATGCCGTGCTTGTCCGCGAGGGCGAGATACTCGTCTATCCGCCGCTCGAAGCCCGCCGGGTCCGCCGCCCACACCATGTCGTGCAGGTAGACGCGCATCACGTTGAACCCGAGGCCGGCGGCCCAGCCCAGCTCCCGGTCAATGGTCTCCGGGTCCCAGGTCTCCGCCTGCCACATCTCAAACTGGTTCGACGCCGTGCTTGGCGAGAAGTTGGCCCCGGCCATCCACCGGTGCCCGGCGTGCCACTGGTTGGCCTTTTCGGCGCTCCAGCGCCCCTCCTCCAGGTCCCAGCGGACCTCCGTCGCCTTGTCGGCGGCGAAGGCGCCCGCGCAGAGCGCGCACAGCAGCGCGGCGGCAAGAAGGGCGTGCTTGGGGGATTGCTTCATCGGACAGGCTCCTTTTTGTTGACGCGGCCGGCCACGGGGATAGACCCGCGCGCCGCAGGATGGGTGTCATTATGCCCGGGCCGCGGCCGCCGCACAAGACAAAGGCCGGCCCCGCGCATGCGCAAGAACGCGCGGGGCCGGCCCGCCTCTCCGCTCTCACCGGAGGATTGGCCAGTGGGATCAGTATCCGGGCTCGACGCCCGAGACCATCCAGACGCCCTTTTCCCTGACGCCCGTAAAGCTCAGGCTGAGGCTGCCAAACGAGCCCGACGCGTCAACAGGCTCCAGTGTCGCCGTCTCCCCCTCCACCGTGATCACGGCGTCTTCCAGGCTCACTTCCAGCCCGTCGAGGAAGCCCATGTCGTCCGCGTTCTTCAGGTAGTCCAGCAGGTCGTTCTTGTCGCCGACCGCGCCGCTGGAGAAGCTCTCGGAGACCATGCCGCCGAACAGGTCGTAGTTCTTGGCCTTCAGGCCGGCGAGGCCCTCCTCGACCCGCTGGCGGATCTGCTCCTCGTCGGACGGGCCCTTGGCCGTCGTGGCGCAGCCCGCCGCCATCAGGACGGCCATTCCCAGCACCACGGAAAACACGGCAACCTTCTTCATGAAACACTCCTTCCGCGCGCTCCGGCGCGGCCTTGGGGTTGTGGACGGCGGGGCGGCCTGTACGACCGCCCCGCCGCAATCTTCTAGCTCAGGCCGGGCGTGATGATGCCCAGCACGTTGGCCACGGCGCCGATGACTGGGGCGGTCCCGTTGATCTCCTGGTAGCGGATGAACTCCACATGGCCGTCCATGTAGAGCACGTTCGACCCGCCGGGGATGTGGTTGAAGGTCCCCGTGCTGGTGGCCACGATGTCCATCATCACGAAAACCTGACTCTGGGCCTGGGCGCTTGCGCCGGGGTTGTTGATGTCCGTGATGAGGAAGCGCTCGATACCCTCGCGCAGGCGGTAGACGGTGTTCCCGCCGCCGTTGCCGATGCCGGTCATCAGATCGCCCGTGATGTCCCTGTCCAGGCTGCTCATGATGCCCGCGTCGTTGCTGTTCAGGAAGGCCTGGATGGTGGAGGTGCCCATCATCTGCAGGAGCGCATTCACCAGCTGGGTGGGCCCGTCGCCGGTCGTGTCTATGCCGGTCAAGTCCACCAGCGCGCCAAGAATGGAGGCCACCGGGGCGACCGGGGTGACCCCGTATTTCTCGTCCGTGCGGTCGAAGACCCAGCCCATGTAGAGGTAGCTGGAGTCTATGGCGCGCATGCACTCGTCCACCCAGCCGATCACGTCAAAGCACCACTGGCCCTGTTTGGGGCCGCTCTTGTACTTCGACTTCTCAATGGAGTCCCCCAGGCCGGGGTCCGAAGGGCAGAAGACGATCATCGGGTCTGTCAGGTACTCGGGGTAGATGCTCGGCACGCGCGGCCCCATGTCCAGCGTTGCATAGAAGCCGCCGTTGATCTCATTGAAGGCGCCCGCGGCAATGGGCGGAAAGCTCATGCCCTTGGACTCGTTCGCGTACATTTTCATCACCAGCCCCCACTGCTTCAGGTTGTTCTGGCAGGAGGACCGGCGGGCCGCCTCGCGCGCCCGCGCCAGCGCGGGCAGCAGGATCGCCGCCAGAATGCCGATGATCGCAATCACGACCAGCAGCTCGATCAGCGTAAAGCCCTTTCTTTTCATGCCGTGATTCCTTATGACGTTGATGACAATTGAATGACGTCGCCTCTCCGGACATCCGGTCCTCAAGGCGTTTACGGCCGGCACACCACGCAGTCCACCGCCCCCCGGAAGGGCGCGCTGAACACTGTTCAGTCTGTGATTATGGGACAGGCTGCCGGAAAAAGTCATGCCCCGGGAGCGCCTTGCCCACGGCGGGCGGAGGGCGGTACAATCCCCTCTTGTCCGGGGCATCCCGTCCCGGCGCGGCTGGGAGCAGACACATGAACACGTTTCTCAAGATTGTGGGCGGCATTGTGGGGGTGAGCCTCGCGGTGCTGGCCATTCCGCTGTACGCATACTTTCCCGGGCACAACTGGCGCACCGTGGAGAAGGGCGCCTTCTACGGGTCGCGCCAGATGAGCGGCGCGGCCATCAAGCGCTACGCGAAGAAGCACAACATCCAGACCCTGCTCAACATGCGCGGGCAGAACCCCGGCTCGTCGTGGTATGACGAGGAGGCCAAGGCCTGCGCCGAGGCGGGCATCGCCCACGAGAGCTTCGGCTGGTCCAAGAACAGCCTCCCCGACCCCGAGTCGCTGGCGCGGTACATCAGCGTGCTGGAGACGGGGCGCAAGCCCTTCCTGGCCCACTGCCAGGGCGGCACCCACCGCACCGGCGTCGCGGCGGCGGTCTACCTCCTGCTCAAGGGCGCGGACGTCGCCACGGCGCGCAAGCAGTTCGGCCCCATGTTCAACGACGCGCCCATCGGCGGGCTGCTGACCCTCTACGAAAAGGGCGGCGCGGGCAGGCCGTTCAAACAGTGGGTTCTCGAGGCGTACCCCGCGGCATACGCCGCGCACAAGGCGGCCAAGGCCGCCGCCCCTGCGGGCGCCGTTCCCGCCCCGGCCCCGGCCGGTTGAGGTCCGCCGCGCGGTTGCGGAAACAATCCGCCCTCGGGTAGCATCAGCGGTGCCCGAAGGGAACACGCCCATGCCCGCAGAACACAGCACGCCCCCCGGCCCCCCGCGCAACGACGTGCCCGAGATGTTCGACCGCATCTCCTGCACCTATGACCGCGCGAACACGGTGCTTTCCGCCGGGCGCGACCGTGCCTGGCGGCGGCGGCTGGCGGGCATGGTCCCCCCCGGCGCCGCCCGCGTGCTGGACCTCGCCACGGGCACCTGCGACGTCCTGCTGACCCTCGCGCGCCGCGAAGGCGTCCGGCTGGCCGTCGGCGCCGACCTGTCGGCGGGCATGCTGCGCCGGGGCTGCTGCAAGGTGGCCGTGGCCCGGCAGGGGGGGAGGTGCGGCCTGGTCCGCGCCGACGCCACCCGCCTCGGCTTTGCCGACGGCGCCTTCGACGCCGTCACCATGGCCTTCGGCATCCGCAACGTCACGGACACCCTCGGCGCGCTCCGGGAAATCCGCCGCGTGCTGCGTCCCGGCGGCCGCGCGCTCATCCTTGAATTTTCCCTGCCCAAAAGCGTCCTGTTAAGGGCCGGCTACCTGCTGTACTTCCGGCACATCCTGCCCCGCGTGGGCGGGCTTGTCTCCGGAGAGGCGGGCGCCTACCGTTATTTGAACAGGACCGTGGAGACCTTTCCCTACGGCGGGGCGTTCTGCGCCCTCATGGCCGAGGCGGGGTTCTCCGCGCCGCGCGCGGTCCCGCTCACTTTCGGGATTGCGGCGATTTACGAGGCGGTCCGCCCCGAAACCGGATGAGACCCCTGGAGGCACCGTACATGAAGCCCCTTTTTCTTGCCCTGGCCCTGCTGCTGGGCGCCGCGCCCGCGGCGGTCGCAGAAGACCCCGCTCCCGCGGCGGCGGCCGCCCCGGCGGCCAAGGCCGACCCGGAAACCCTGGAGGAATGGAAGCCGCCGCTGGCCAAGGTCCGCGAGCAGCTCGACCTGGTGGACCTCTTCGCCCAGAGCACCCGCTTTGGCGGCATGACCGTGAAGGTCCCGGGGGACCTCCAGCGGGTGCCCCTGGAGCTCATCGAGGGCACCGAGGAGCTGCGCAAGCGCGACATCGAGCTGTATGTCAAGGAGCTGCGCTTCAAGGACCTCCGCGTCGCCCGCGAGCCCAAGGCGCTCTGGGTGGAGGCGGAGCGCCCCGGCCTGCCCGCGCTCCTCGACTTCGCCACGCTGGGCCTGTCCATCGAGGCCAGGACCAAGATGGGGGTCATCCCCCTCGGCGCCACCTTCACCGACGGCAAACTGCCCCTGGACTTCCTCCTGAAGCCCGAGGGCTACGACATCGGCGTGATCCCCGAGCGCCGCAAGGCCGACGCGAAGATGGACAACGTGAAGCTTGAGGTGGGCGGCCCGCTCACCAGCGGCATTGCCAACACCTTCTTCAAGAAGACCGTCGCCCAGCTCGTCATGAAATACGGCGTCGGCCAGACCCTGAAACTCGGCGAAAAGGACCTCCTCAGCGGCGGCACCGCCGCCACCCTGCTCGACCTCAAGGCCGGTTCCGCCGAGGAGAAGGCCGTCTCCGGCGTGCTCGACCGGCTGCTGAAGAAGTGACGGAGGCGCGGAAAGCCCCCGTCCTGCGGACCGGCCCGCTCAGGCGTCCGGGGCGTCCCCCTGGGAGAGAAGGGCGTCGAAGTGGGCGATTGTGGGCCTGAGTCCCTCGCGGAGGGGGACCGCAGGCTCCCAGCCGAGCTTTTCCCGGGCGAGGGAGATGTCCGGACGGCGGCGGGTGGGGTCGTTCACCGGCAGGGGCTGGTACTCCAGCTTGGACCGGGATCCTGTCAGCTCGATGACGATCTCGGCCAGCTCGCGGATGGTGAACTCGCCGGGGTTCCCCAGGTTCACCGGGCCGTGGAACCCCTCGCAGTCCATCATGGCGGTCATGCCGCGCACCAGATCGTCCACATAGCAGAAGGAGCGGGTCTGCGACCCGTCGCCGTAGAGGGTGATGGGGGCGTTTCTCAGCGCCTGCACGACGAAATTGCTGACCACGCGGCCGTCGTTCACGAGCATGCGCGGGCCGTAGGTGTTGAAAATGCGGATGACCCGGATGTCCACGCGGTTCTGCCGGTGGTAGTCGAAGAACAGCGCCTCGGCCACCCGCTTTCCCTCGTCGTAGCAGCTCCGCGGGCCGATGGTGTTCACATTGCCCCAGTAGCTCTCCACCTGCGGGTGCACCTCCGGGTCGCCGTAAATCTCCGACGTGGAGGCCTGGAGGATGCGCGCGCCCACCCGCTTCGCCAGCCCCAGCGTGTTCAGCGCCCCCATGACGTTCGTCTTGATGGTCTTCACCGGGTTGTGCTGGTAGTGCACCGGCGACGCCGGGCAGGCCAGGTTGAAGATGCGGTCGGCCTCCAGCACCACCGGGTGCGTGATGTCGTGGCGGATCAGCTCAAAACGCGGGTTGCCCGCCAGATGCGCGATGTTCGCCTTGCGCCCCGTGAAGAAATTGTCGAGGCACAGCACCTCCTCGCCCCGCGCCAGCAGCGCCTCGCACAGGTGCGACCCGATGAAGCCCGCGCCCCCCGTGACCAGATTTACCCGCGTCATGATGTCCTCCGCTGCGGCGGCCCCGGGGCCGCCATGAGCCCCGAATGATACCACACGCGCCGCCCCCCCGCCCCTATGCCGGCGGCCCGCCGTAGTCCCGGAGGGCCGTCTCCAGCGCGGCGACGGCGGCGCGGGCGGCGTCCTGCCGCAGATGGCTGGCGATGCGGATCCTGCCGCCGCCGCCCCGCAGGAGGAAGACGGAATAATAGAGGGTGTTTCCGGCCTGCATGGTCCTCTGGAGGTCCAGTCCGGCGACGTCGCCGAAGGCCAGCCGCCGCTCGGCGCCGAGGCCGAAAAGCCCGCCCCGCGCGCGGAGCCCGTCGCGGCTCACCTCCACCCGGCTGCTGCCGAAGCAGACCTCCAGCGTCATCCACACCAGAAGCAGCAGGAACAGGCCAAAGACGAGGGGGAAGAACAGCGGGGCGCCGAGATGGACAAGCAGCGCGACCACGCCGCCCCAGACCGCCGTGATGGCCAGGGTGCCCAGCGCCATCCCGGGGTGGCGGAACATGGGAAACACGAGCGCCATGCCGCCGCCGGGGGCGGGCGCCGTCAGCACGCCCGCGCGCCGCAGGACTTCCCCCGTCTTCGCCGGGTCCGGCGCGGCGGGGTCGGGGATCGCGTTGCCCGCCTCGTCCAGCGCCATGACCGCCGTGCCGTTGTCCCCCGCCGTCTCCCCCGGGGCGGGGCTTTCCGCCGTGCGGAACACGGGCACCTCGAACGCGGCCGAAAAATCCACCCCCGGCACCGCCATCCGCGCGCGCAGCCGCCAGAGGAGCCGGTTGTCCGAGTCCTCTTCGTCCGTGGAGGGTTGCTCCGGCGGGATGAGGAAGCGCACCGGGACGAGCGTGGCGCGGCTTTCCTGCACCAGCGCGCCGCGCGGCACGGAGCGCTCCTCCTGCCAGAGGGTGGTCTCCGAGGTGCTTCTGTTCTTGCCGGAACCCGTTGTGCGGCGGCGCACGCATTCCAGCGCCATCACCGCGTCCTCCTCCGGCAGCACCACCGTGGGGATGCGCACCCGTCCGGAGAGCGTCCCGCCCACCACGCCGGGCACGGCGTCCATCTCAAACACCGTGTCGCCGTAGCGCCGCCACTGCAGGGCGAAGTAGACCGCCATGACAATGGCCCCCAGCCCCACCAGCGGAAACAGCAGCCCGATCAGCGCCGCCAGGTTGCCCCCCTGCACCTCGCCGGGCACGAAAAACAGCACGGGCGACGAGACCAGATTCCACAGTGCGGCGAAGGCAAACGCGCCGATCATCTTTCCTTTGCTGTGGGCCGAGATGACCCCCGCGTCCCACTCCTTCTTCCAGCGCCAGGGGGCGTCGGGATGCCGCCCCCGCAGCGCCGCCGTCTCGCGGTTTTCCCGCGCGCCGAAGAACGCCGCCCCCAGGATGCCGAAGCCCGCCCCGCCGAACACCAGCCCGAAGAGCAGCATGGCCCCCAGCATCTCGATGCGCGGGTTCCGGTAGAGCACGGCCTGCGACGGGTCGTCCGGGTTCACAAAGCAGGGGAACGGGCGGCCGCTGTCGCGGTGCTCCCCCAGCTCCGCCGCCGCGCGCTGGTGAAACGACCCGATGTTGTCGCTCCCCGTGTGCATGGAGACCCGGTCGCCGCAGTATTCCCGCCCCTCCCACCCGTAGGCGTACTCCGCCTCCACGCGGTAGGTGGTGCTGTCGCCCGAGTCGTCCGCCACCAGCTCCACGCGGTCAATCCGCGCGGGCGTCTCGCGCCACGACTGCATGGACACCCACGAAGAAATGGTCCACGCGAACATCCCCAGCGCCCCCACGCCCACCGCCGCAAACGGCAGCGCAAACAGTGCCAGGCATCCCGCGCCGCCCGAAGCCTTCGTCTTCACACCCATGCGCGCAACTCCCCGCGGGCCCGCCCCGCCAGCCGGGAAATCTTACCAGAACGCGCCGCGACCGAAGCGGCCAAGTTCCCGGCACGGTTCCCGCTCCTCGGGGCGCGCGCGTTGGGTCGTTGTGTCCATCGCGTCCATATCGTCCATCCCGTCCATTTCCCCTGCGGTGTGCCTGGGCGCGTATAATCTCCCTTTGTCCCAGGAGGAACCTTGCTGCCATGACACAGACCGCCGCTTTCGGGGAGCTTTCCCCCTTCATCACCGCCCTGCGGGTGGTGGACACGCATGAGCACATTCCGGACGAGGCGGTGGCCTGCGCGGACCCGCTGGGCTTTTTCGGGTTTCTGGAGCATTATGTCTCGTCGGATTTCGTGTCGGCGGGGATGCCCCGGGAAACGCTGGAGCGGGTGCGCACAGCGGGGAACGGGTTGTCGGACGGGGAGCGCTGGGACCTGGTCGCGCCGTGGTGGCCGCACGTCCGCACGACGGGCTACGGCCGCGCGATGACCGAGTACATGGCCGACCTCTTCGGCGTGGCGGAGATCGGGCGCGACACCATCGGGACCCTGTGCGACCGCATCCGCGCCGCGCGGAAACCGGGCTGGTACCGCACGGTCCTGCGGGAGAAGGCGGGGATTGACCGCGCGCTGGTGATCCGGTGGCCGGGGCAGTCCGTGGCGGTGGACCGGGAGCTGTTCCGCGCGGTGCCGATTCTGGACCACTTCGCCATGGTGTCCACGCGGGCCGAGCTGAACGCCCTGGAGGCGGAGACGGGCCGCGCGATCCAGACGCTGGACCAGTTGCTGGAGGCGCTGGAGGCGCGGCTGGACGGTTTTGTTAAGGAGGGCATCGTGGCGGTGAAGATCTTCCTGGCCTACCGCCGCAGCCTGCGCTTTGACCGGATCCCGAAGGCCGACGCGGCCCGCGCCTTTGACCGCGTGTGGCTCTCGCAGGCCCTCGACCTGGCGCAGGATGACCTGAAACCCCTCCAGGACTTCGTCATGCGCCGCATCGTCGCCCTGGCGGCGGAGCGCGGCCTGCCGGTCCAGATCCACACGGGCCTCCAGGAGGGCAACGGCAACCATCTGGAAAACTCGCACCCCCTGCTCCTGACGGACCTCCTCATGGACTTTCCGGACGCGCGCTTCGCGCTGTTCCACGCGGGCTGGCCGTGGGCGGGCGAGACGGCCGCCCTCGCCAAGTATTTTCCCAATGTCTACGCCGACCTGTGCTGGATTCAGGTGGTGTCCCCCGCGTCCGCCGCGCGCATCCTCGACGAGTGGCTCGACGTGATCCCGTCGAACAAGATATTCGCCGTCGGCGGCGACAGCAACTACGCCGAGGGCGCCTACGGCCACTGCAACCTTGCCCGGCGCATCGCCGCGCGCGTGCTGGCGGACAAGGTGGACGGGGGCGCGTTTTCCCTGGACGAGGCGAAGCGCGTCGCCGCGCGCATCCTCCGCGAGAACGCGATGGAGGTCTTCCGCCTGTGAGCGCGGAACGGAAAAAGCGCGCGGGCGCGCCGCCCCCCACGCCCACGGAGGCCATCCTGGAGAGCATCTCCGACGGGGTGTTCACCGTGGACGCCGACTGGCGCATCACGTCGTTCAACCGCGCGGCGGAGGAGATCACCGGCGTGCCGCGCGCGGAGGCGCTGGGGAGCCTGTGCTGCGACGTGTTCCGGTCGAGCCTCTGCGGGGCGGGCTGCGCCCTGCGCGAGACCCTGGCCACCGGGCGGCCCGTCATCGGGAAGACGGCGTTCATCATTGACGCCGACGGGAACCGCATCCCCATCAGCCTGTCCACGGCGGTGCTGCGGGACGCGGACGGCCGGGTGATCGGCGGCGCGGAGACCTTCCGCGACCTTTCGGAGGTGGAGACCCTGCGCGAGGCCCTCGAGGGCAAGTACCACGCGGGCGAGCTCTCCAGCCGCAGCCCCCTCATGCAGCGCCTCTTCGAGGTGCTGCCCGCCGTGGCCGCCAGCCCGAGCACGGTCCTCCTCCTCGGCGAGACGGGCACGGGCAAGGAGCTGGCCGCGCGCACGATCCACCGCCTCAGCCCGCGCGAAAAGGGGCCCTTTGTCGCCGTGAACTGCGGCGCCCTGCCGGACACCCTGCTGGAGTCCGAGCTCTTCGGGTACAAGAAGGGCGCCTTCACCGGCGCGGCGCAGGACCGCCCCGGGCGCTTCGCCCAGGCAAAGGGCGGCACGCTGTTCCTCGACGAGATCGGCGAGGTCAGCCCGGCCCTCCAGGTGCGCCTGCTCCGCGTGCTCCAGGAGCGGACCTATGAGCCCCTCGGCGGCACCCGGTCCGAACAGGCCGACGTCCGCATCATCACCGCCACCAACCGCGACCTGGCCGCCCTCGTGCGCGCCGGCGTCTTCCGCGAGGACCTGTACTACCGGGTCAACGTGGTGCGCCTTGAGCTGCCCCCCCTCCGCCGCCGCAAGGAGGACATCCCCCTGCTCGTGGACGAGTTCATCACCCGGTTTAACCGCCTCCAGGGCAAGGCCGTGCGCGGCATCGCCCCCGAGGCCCTGTCCCTGCTCATGGCCCACGACTGGCCCGGCAACATCCGCGAACTCGAAAACGCCGTCGAGCGCGCCTTCATCCTCTGCGGCGAAGGCCTCCTCGGCCTGGAGCACCTGCCCGCCGAACTGACCGCACGCGGCGTGCTCCGCGGCGGCGACCAGGGCACCCCGTCGCTCCACGATGTGCTCGACGCGCAGGCCCTGCGCGCCGCCCTCGACCGCCACCACGGCAACCGCACCGCCGCCGCCCGGGAACTCGGCATCCACAAGACCACGCTCTTCCGCCGCGCCAAGCGGCTGGGCGTGCCCCTGCCGGAGGAAAACGGCCGCACGCGCCAAAGGTAGCGTCTGCGCGTCTATTGAAGCGTCTATATAGTAGCGCTTACGCGTCTATACCCTTTCTTCTTCGTCCCCTCTCTCTGACGCAACCTGCTTCCATAAAATCACTTGCGGCCTATTCCCTCCTGCGCATTCTTTTGGCCCGGTTCTTGCC
>JAPXRP010000001.1:0-59208 GCA_033813475.1 Candidatus Hydrogenedentota bacterium | reverse complement strand
CGGCAATCTCGTTCCCGGTGTGACCCCGGTTCCCACCGTCTCTTGTCCACCGCCCGGCGGAAATCTGGCAACGCGGAAAGGGGGTCCGGTACACTGGTCGGCGATTCGGACGGTTTTCCCCTCAACCAACGGAGAGCACACGATGAACCGGAGAGATTTCATCCTGAGCAGCGCGGCGGCGGGCGGCGCGGCGGCGCTGCTGGCGCGGACGCACGTGGCGTCGGCGGCCCCGAAGGGCCCGTTCTCAGAGCTGCCCCTGAAGATGTCGGTGCCCATTGACTGGTTCACGGGCACCACGGAGGAGAAGCTGGACAAGGTGGCGGAGTGGGGGTTCCCGGCCTACGAGTGGCTGAACCCCGAGTGCGACCCCGCGGCGACGCGCGCGAAGGCGGACGCGCTGGGCGTGGAGCTGAGCTGCATCGTGGGCGCGGGCGCCATCGCCCCCGGCCAGATGGTGGACCCGGACGACCATGACCGGCTCGTGAAGCAGTTCGAGGACCGGATCGTCCTGGCGAAGGCGCTGAACTGCAAGCGGCTCATCGGCCTGTCGGGCAACACCAACCGAAAGTTGTCCCACGAGAAGCAGATGGAAAACATGGTGAAGTGCCTGAAGCGGTTGGCCCCCATCGCCGAGCAGAACGACGTGCTCATCGTGCTGGAGGCGCTGAACCCGCTGGTGGACCACAAGGGCTTCTTCCTGACGCGTACCGACCAGACCATGGAGGTCATCCAGGAGGTCGGCAGCCCGCGCGTGAAGATGCTCTTCGACATCTACCACCAGCAGATCACGGAGGGCAATGTGATCCGCAACTTCACCAAAAACATTGACCGGATCGGCCATTTCCATGTGGCGGACAACCCGGGCCGCAAGGAGCCGGGCTCCGGCGAGCTGAACTACGCGAACATCTTCAAGGCCATCGCCGAGACGGGCTACGACGGCTTTGTCGCCCTGGAGTGCGGGTCCACCACGAAGAACAACGACGACATTCTGAAGGCCACGCTGAAATGCTTCGGCGTCATGGCCTGACGGCCGCCTGACCCCCGCCCTTCCAAGGCCGGGAGCTTCGGCTCCCGGCCTTTTTCCGTCACCCCCCGGAGGGGCGGATCAGTGGCGTGCCCCTCCGTGGCTTTTCCAGGAATGGGGGGGCTCCTCCGACTTGGGAGGGGCGGGGGGGACGGCCTCCCGCGCCGTGCGCGCGGCGTCGGCGGCCGGGGCGTCCACGCCGGGGGCCTGGTCGTGCGCCCCCGCAAACGCCGCCAGCACCCGGAACCAGAAGTCTCTGAGTTTCATCTCATGTCCTCCTGCGTTTCCTTGTCTGAAGAAATTGTACCATGCCGGAGCGGCGGGCAAATGGCGCCTCGTGCAGCGGGGGAAGACAAGGCCGCCGGGACGGCGGCGGTACGGGAAGAGCCTGCGGGCGGGGATCCCGTATCGCCGGCGTCCCGCCGGCCTTGTCCGTGCGTGTCCGCCACGGTCCCGGCTGCCCCGGAAGGCACCCCGCGATTCGCGCGGGTTTTCGCCGGACGTGTAGAATGGACCCGACGGCGGAATGGGCCGCCGTCCTGGAACGGTTTGCCATCATGACCCTCGCCCTCACGGGACTCAGCCACCACGCCAGCCCCCTCGCCCTGCGGGAGCGCATGGCGGTCGGCACGGACGCCATGGAATGCGCCCTGGCCGAACTGCACGCGCGCCTGCGCGCCGCCGCCCCGGCGGACGACGAGGCGGGGGCCGTGCTCCTGTCCACCTGCAACCGGGTGGAGGTGTACCTGCGGGCGGCGCTGCCGGTGGAGACGCTGCACGCCCTCGCGCGCGGCTTTCTCGCCGCCTGGAACCGGCTGGAGGAGCCGGAGTTCCGCGACTTCCTCTATGAGCATAACGACGCGGAGGCGGTGCGCCACCTGTTCCGGGTGTCGGCGAGCCTGGACAGCATGGTGGTGGGCGAGACGGAAATCCTGGGGCAGGTGCAGCAGGCCTACGACGCGGCGCTCCAGCGGGGGGCGGCGGACAAGATCATCGGCGTGCTTTTCCAGCGCGCGCTGAAAACCGGCAAGGATGTCCGCACGCGCACGCGCATCGGCGAGGGGCGCATCTCCGTCGCCTCCGTGGCTGTGGACCTCGCCGAGACGGTCCTGAAGAGCCTGGAGGACAAGACGGTCATGATCCTGGGCTCCGGCCCCGTAAGCGAGCAGGCCCTCAAGAGCGTGGTCTCCAAGGGGACCGCGCGGGTCATCGTGCTGAACCGCACGCTGGAGCGCGCCGTGTCGCTGGCGGAGAAGTACCGGGGCGAGGCGGCCGCCCTCGCGGACGTGCTGGAGCACCTGCACCGCGCGGACATCGTCATCGGCAGCACGGGCGCCCAGGCGGCGCTGCTCGGCGAGGCGGAGTTCCGCGCGGCCATGGAGCGCCGGGGCCGCGCCCCCATGCTCGTCATTGACATCGCCGTGCCCCGCGACATTGACCGCAAGGCGGGCGAGGTGGACAACGTCTACTACTACGACATTGACGACCTCCAGCAGACGGCGGAGCGCAACCTGCGCATGCGCCAGGCGGAAATGGAGCAGTGCGAGGCCATCGTGGAGGAGTCCGTGGGACGTTTCATGGCGTGGCGGCGCAGCCTCCACGCGGAGCCGACCATCCTCTGGCTGGCGCAGGAGTTCCACGCCATCCGCGAGCGGGAGCTGGCCCGCGCCCTGGAAAAAATGAACGGCCTCGCGGAGGCGCAGCGCGCCGAGGTGGAGCGCCTGTCCCAGCGCATCGTCAACGCCATCCTCCAGCGGCCCATCACCCGGCTCAAGGAGGAGATGAGCACGGACGACCCCGAGGCCGCCCTGATGCTGGTCCGGCGGATTTTCGGCTTTGGGGAGGAGGAGCTGTGAGCCGGATCGTCCTCGGGTCGCGGGGCAGCGCGCTGGCCCTGGCCCAGACCCGGTGGGTGGCGGAGCGTCTTCAGGAGGCCCATCCCGGCCTGGAGGTCACGGTGGAAATCTTCAGCACCGCCGGCGACCGCATCCAGGACCGCCCCCTCCCCGCCATCGGCGGCAAGGGGCTCTTCACCCGCGAACTGGAGGAGGCCCTGCTCGACGGACGGATTGACGGCGCGGTCCACAGCCTCAAGGACCTGCCCACGGAAATGACGCCCGGCCTCACCCTCGGCGCGATCCCCGCACGGGAGAACCCAGCGGATGTGCTGGTCAGCCGCTTCGGCGGCACGCTGGCGGATCTGCCCCCAGGCGCGGTGGTCGGCACGTCCAGCCCGCGCCGCCGCGCCCAGCTCGCGCGGCTCCGGCCCGACCTCAATTTCACGGACCTGCGCGGAAATGTGCCCACGCGGCTCCGAAAAGTGCGCGAGGGCGTGGTGGACGCCACGGTCCTCGCCGCCGCCGGCCTCGCGCGGCTGGGCCTGCTGGAGGAGGCGCACGGCTGGGCCCTGCCCCCTGAACTGATGCTCCCCGCGCCGGGACAGGGCGCGCTGGCCCTGCAAATCCGCAGCGGCGACGCCCAAATGGCAAACCTGGCGGCGGCGCTGCATGACCCCGCCACGGCCCACGCCGTGGCCGCCGAGCGCACCGTGCTGGCCGCCCTGGGCACCGGTTGCTCCGCCCCCGTGGGCGCGCTGGCCCGGATGGAGGGGGACATGCTGGTGCTCGACGCCTGTTTTGGCGGCGAGGACGACCGGCCCCAGACGCGGCGGCGGATTGTGGGAACGGACGGGCAGGAGGACTTGGGACAAAAGATGGCGGCGCTTCTTCTGGAGGCGCGCAACTGTCCCGGTCCCCTCGCGGGAAAACGGATCGTGGTCACCCGGGCGGAGGAACAAGCGGGGAAGCTCCACGACTTGTTGGAGGAGCGCGGGGCCGAGGTCATGGACCTGCCTGTCCTCACCATTGTCCCCGAAGAAAACGCCCCCGCCCCCGGCCCCGCAGGGGACTATGACTGGGTGCTGCTCACCAGCGTGAACGCGGTCCAGATGTTCGCGCGCCTGCTGGAGCGCCACGGACGCGGCATGGCGGAATTCGCGGTGTGCCGCATCGCCACAGTGGGCCCCGCCACCGCCGACGCCCTGCGGGAATACGGCCTCTCCCCTGCCCTCACCCCGCCGGAGGCCGTGGGCGAATCCCTCCTCGCCGCGCTTCAGGAACAGACGGGCAGTTTGGCGGGCCTCTCCATCCTGCTGCCCCAGGGGAATCTGGCGCGCCCGCTCATTCGGGACACCCTCTCCGCCCAAGGCGCCAAGGTGCATGCCCTGATCACCTACCGCACCGAGGCGGTCCCGGCCACGGAGGAGCAACTCCAGACGCTGGGCGGCTTCCGCCCCGATGCCGTCACCTTTGCCAGCCCCTCGGCCGTCCGCAATTTCTTTGCAATTGCAGGTGATAACCGACTCTTTTGGATAAATAACAATAATTGCCGTTTCATATCCATCGGCCCAATCACCAGCAAAACGCTCGAAGAGCTGGGCAAGCCGATAGCCTGGGAGGCGGAGGAGCACACCCTCGGCGGGCTGGTGGAGGCGGTGGAAAGGGCCTTTGGCGCGCGCACCTGACGGTGGTTCCGGCACCTCAGACAAGGCCAGCGGGACGCTGGCGGTACGGAGAAGGCCGACACCCAGCCCCTATCTCACGGGTGAGATGCCGGGAACACAAACTGAGGTGACACGGGCTTCCAGCCCGTGATTCTGGGGCGGTATCCATGACCCGAGACACGGGCTGGAAGCCCGTGTCACGTCAGGGGAAAGCCTGCCTCCTACCCGCCGCCGCGCGATATTTTGTTGTCTTTTATTTTTATGGGTCGTTTTTTATCAGCCGTTCCATGGCCGCCAGCAGCACCCCTTCCACCTCGGGGGAGACCCCGCTCGCGTCCGGCCCCGTCTCGTAGCCGCCCTGCTCATAGGCCACTGCCGTGCCGATGTATCCGGGGGCATAGTTGCCGTAGGCCGCGAGGGCGACAAAAAGGTCCGGACGCATGGCCTTGGCTGCGAGCTGGTATTCCACGAACAACTCGCCGGGAAGGTGGAGGATGCGGGCCTCCCCCAAACGCAGGCAGGCGATGGGGATCGGATTCCCCGCCTGGCACCGCCGCAGCCAGGAAAGGTCGGACGCCGGGCCCTCGGGCACCTTGCCCTCCTCCGCCGGGGCTTTCAGGGCCGCAACCAGGGCCTCCTCGGACAGGTGCTTCGCCGGCGGCAGGAGCACCGGCTCCACGGCCCAGCCCACCTGTTCCGGCGTGACGGGGGTCTTCTGGGTGTCCTCCCAGGCCCGGCGCATGCCGTCCGCCAGCCGTTCCGCGAGAACCAGGCGGTTCTCCTTGGACCCGTCGTTGTACTTGCCCGCCCCCACATTGGCCCCGGCACCGGTGAAATGGACATGCAGGGCGGCGGGGACCGCCATCTGGCGCAGGAACCGCGCAACGCCGGGATAATCGGGGTTGGGAATTCCCGTGCGGTAGTAGCTCTGCGGGTGGGTGGCGTAATAGCTGAGGACGGCCACCGGCTCGTCGCCGTTCCACAGGCTGACCACGGACACCAGGGGATCAATCACCCCCTCGGGCTCCGCGCGCAGGGCGGGATCGGCGCAGGTGGTGAAGCGCGTGGCCCGCACCTTGCCGTCCGGCCCGAGGATGCGCCGGTTCGAGGCCACCTCCCGCACCTCCGCCTGCCCCAGGCCCACATGCGTGAGGGGCTTCGCCTCCGCCAGGGAGTCCTTCACCGCCCCGGCGAGCCGCGCCAGCGCCTCCCGCGCAAAGGCCCCCTCGTAGCGGTACGGGGTGTGACCGTATTCCCGCAGGAGGTCCTCCGCCGAAAAATCGCAGGCCGGGGCGTCATGCTGGTGGAGCGTGTGGACCGCCACCCGGTCGGGCACGGTGCCCGCCGCCTCCGCCAGCGCCCTCCGGAACGCGTCATGCGCCCCGTTGGCGATGCCGATCCAGTCCACGGCGCACAGGACCATGGGCTCCCCCGCCCCCAGCAGCACCACCCCCCGCGCCCGCAGCCCCATGTCCCATGTCCCCTTCACGGGGTCATAGGCCATCATGCTGCCCACGGGCGGCGTCACGTCCAGATCAAAGGTGCACACCCGGAGCGCCGAAGCCCCCTCCGCCGCCGCGCCGAGATTCATCCCCAACCCCGCGCAAACCAGCAACGCCAGGACAAACCGCATCTTCAGAAAACGCATGACAACTCCTTTCCCTCCGTGTGGCGGAGACGGCCGCAACCCTGCCCACCCATCATTGACCGCAGCCTTCCGCAGATGCAAATCCCCGGGTTGCTTGCTCTCCCCCCCGGGCGTCCATAATGGCCCCCGACGGCGGCCGGGCAGTCCCCGTTGCCGCCGGTGCGGACGTTTCCCTTTTGCGCGGCGCGGGGGCACGGGGCCTCCGGGCCGGGGCAACCACGACCGGGAGGGTTTTGCCATGTTTCTCCGCAGACTTCGCTTCCTCGTTCCCGCCGCGCTGGTCGCGGCCGGGGCCGCCGCCGGGGCGGTCCAGCTGTTCAACGACTACCGGGGCGCGTCCCTGCCGCCGCTGGAGACGCTCCAAAAATCCTTCGACCGCATCCGCGGCGCGGAGGACCTGCGCATCGAGCAGGTGCTCGGCACGGCGGAGCTGGAGAACAGCGAGCGCCGGCTCTACTGCTATTTCAAGGACCGCTCCGGCAACGTGTACGTGGACGACTCCATCGTGCTGGTGAAGCTGGACACGGACCTCTGGATCATGAAGATCCGGGGGGCCTCGCCGGAGAACAGCCCCTGGGGCATCGTCACGACGCCATGACCCGCCGCGAACGCCTGATGCGCACCCTGCGCGGGGAGGCCGTGGACCGCCCCCCCGTCTGCTTCTACGAGATCAACGGCCTCGACGAGCGCCCGGACGATCCGGACCCGTTCAACATCTACGCCGACCCGTCGTGGAAGCCCCTGATTGACCTGGCCCGGGAAAAGACCGACCGCATCGTCATGCGCGGCGTGGCCTTCGACGGCGTGCTGCCGGACCCGGTGGGCGACCTCGCGGAGACGGAGTCTTTCGAGCGGGACGGCGCCCGGTTCCGGGTCCAGCGCGTGCGCGCGGGCGGGCGCACCCTCACGGCGCGCGCGCGCCGCGACCGCGACGTGAACACGGACTGGACGGAGGAGCACCTCCTCAAGGGCGAGGAGGACCTGGAGGCCTTTCTGGCGCTGCCGCCGCCCGCGTTCCGCGGCGCGCCGGACCCCGCGCCCGTGCTCGCCGCCGAGGCGGCCCTCGGCGGCACCGGCATCGTCATGATTGACACGCCGGACCCGCTCTGCCTCGCCGCGCTGCTCTTCAGCATGCAGGACTACCTGGCCGCCGCGCTCACGCGGCCCGACCTCTTCCACCGGCTCCTCGACCGCTACGCCGCCGTGATCCTGCCGCAGACCGAGGCCGCCGCCGCCGCCCTGCCGGGCCGCCTCTGGCGCATCTACGGCCCCGAATTCGCCGCCGCCCCCTACCTGCCGCCCTCCCTCTTCCGCGAGTATGTCTGCCGGCACGTCGCGCCCATGGTCCGCGCCATCCAGAAACACGGCGGCTACGCCCGCATCCACGCCCACGGCCGCCTCCACGGCATCCTCGACGACATCGCCGCCATGGGGCCCGACGGTCTCGACCCCATCGAGCCGCCGCCCCAGGGGGACGTGGAACTCCGCCACGTCCGGCAGCGGTACGGGAAGGACCTTGTCCTCTTCGGCAACCTCGAACTCAGCGACATCGAGACCCTCCCCCCCGACCGCTTCGCCGAAAAGGTCCGCCGCGCCCTCGACGAGGGCACCGCCGGCGCCGGACGCGGGTTCGTGCTCATGCCCTCCGCCTGCCCCATCGGCCGCCACCTCTCCCCCGCCGCCCTGCGGAACTACGAGGTCATGGTGGAGATGACGGAGGGGGCGGGATGACCGCCATGAGCCTCCTGCGGCTGCTGGTGGTCACCGCCGCCACCTGGGGGCTTTTCGCGTATCTCGCCTGGGTGGTGGTGGACGGACTGCGCACCGGCGCGATCCGCCACACCGACAGCAGCAAGCGCTGCCGCCGCGACGACAACCCCGCCGGGTTCTGGGCGCTCGTGGCCCTGTTCTCCCTCTACGCCGCCGCGTCCGCCGTTTGCTGGTTCATGACGGTGGCGGACATCCTCTCCTGATCCGAAGGTTGCCCCCGGAAAGAGAGGGGAATTTACAGCGCAAGACGCGGAGAGCGCGGAGGGCCGCAGAGGAAGGCGCAAACGGGAGAATGCGGGGACGAGGCATCGGCCCAAGCCTGTACCGCGCGCAGCGCCTTGGAGTGCGGTAGCTTGCTGCCGCCTTTCTTCGCGCGGGCTTGCCCGCGCGCGGGCGGATGCGTGGTGCCGGGGGTGTTCATGAAGGTCGGGCCATCGTGGTGCCCGGTCTGGAAGGCGGCAGCGGGCTGCCGCACTCCAAGGCGCGCTTCGCGCGCGGGGTGGCGGGTGGGGGGAGGAAACGTCGGGCCCCGATATGGCATGCTGATTGGTGCGACCAGTCCGGCCGCCGAAGGACGGAACACGACAAGGAGAACACGTCATGCACACCTCGCTCAGAAACGCGCCGCTGCTTGTCCTTATCGCCGGGGGCTGCATGCTGCCCGCGTGCGCCGCGCCGCCGGAGGCGCGCATTGACGCATCGAAGACGGGCGAGCCGGTCTCCCCCTATGTGTACGGCCAGTTCATCGAGCATCTGGGTCGCTGCATCTATGGCGGCATCTGGGCGGAGATGCTGGAGGACCGCAAGTTCTTCTTCCCCGTGGACGGCAAGGGGCCGGGCTGGGAAATGCACGAGGGGAAGAAGGTCTCGTGGGAGGGGGACGGCGTTCCCTATGAAATCCTGAAGGCCTCGCCCTGGCAGATCATCGGCCCGCCCGAGGCGGTGGCCATGACGACGGACAGCCCCTTTGTCGGCGAGCATGACCCGGTCATCACGCTGGACGGGTCGGCGGAGCCGCTCGGCATCTATCATCCCCGCCTCGGCATCCTGAAGGACAAGGCCTACACGGGATATGTCCTCCTGAAGGCCGCCCCCGGCGTCACGAAAGTCGAGGTGGCCCTCCAGTGGGAAGGCGGCGAGGCCGTGGCCGTGGTGGAGACCCCGCCGGACGCCTTCACGAAGCATCCCTTCACCCTGACCGCCGGGGCGGACTGCGGCGACGCGCGGCTGGCCATCCGCTGTTACGGCGCGGGCACGGTCCGCGTCGGCACGGTGTCCCTCATGCCGGCGGACAATGTGGACGGGTTCCGCACGGACACGCTGGCCGCGCTGAAGGAGCTCAACAGCCCGGTCTACCGGTGGCCAGGCGGCAACTTCGTCAGCGGCTACGACTGGCGCGACGGCATCGGCGACCGCGACAAGCGCCCGCCCCGCAAGAACCCCGCGTGGACCGGCGTTGAGCACAACGACGTGGGCATCCACGAGTTCATGCGCCTGTGCGAGCTGATCAACACAGAGGCGTACATCGCCCTGAACACGGGGCTCGGCGACGCCACCTCCGCCACGGCGGAGGTGGCCTACATCACCGGGGCGGCGGACACGCCGGAGGGCGCGCGCCGCGCGGCCAACGGCCACACGGAACCCTGGAAGGTCGCCTTCTGGGCCGTGGGGAACGAGATGTACGGCGACTGGCAGCTCGGCCACATGCCCCTGGAGGAGTACGTCAAGAAGCACAACACCTTCGTGGAGGCCATCCGCGCCGTGTCGCCGGAGGCCCGGTGCGTCGGCGTGGGCAGCGCGGGGAAATGGAGCGAGACCATGCTTTCCGAGTGTTCGGACCACATGGAACTCCTCAGCGAGCACCTGTACTGGCAGCGCAAGGACGACGTGACGGCGCATGTCAACGAGGCGGTGCGGCAGATTGAGGAGCTGGCGGGCAAGCACCGCGGATACCGGAAATCCATCGGCGCGCTGAAGGGGAAGGACATCCGGCTGGCCCTGGACGAGTGGAACTACTGGTACGGCCCCAACATCTACGGCGAGCTGGGCGTGCGTTATTTCATGCGCGACGCCCTCGGCTGCGCCGCCGCCCTCCACGCCCTATTCCGCAACAGCGACCTTTATTACATGGCGAACTACGCGCAGACCGTCAACGTGATCGGGGCCATCAAAACCACCCGCACAGGCCTGTTCTCCGAGAGCACCGGCCATGTCCTCGCGCTCTACCGGAAGCACTTCGGCACCCTCCCCGTCGCCGTCGAGGAGAAGATGGACTATGCCGACGTCGCCGCCGCGTGGACGGAGGACCGGAAAGCCCTCACCCTCGCCGTGGTGAACACGACGGACAGGCCCCTTGACGTGAAGGTGGACCTCCAGGGCGCGAAGCTGGACGGCGCGGGGTCGGCCTGGGTCATCCAGAACGACAACCCCGACGCCCACAACGACGAGAACCACCCCGACACCATCACCATCCAGCCCGTGGACTGCGGGGCCTTCACCGGCACCCTGCCGGTGAAGCCCTACAGCGTCACCCTCTACCGGTACCCCGCCGCCGCCGAATGACGGGCGGCCCTGCGGCCTGTCGAACGGGACCGCGCGGACGTGTTGGGAACCTGCGGCGGGATGCGGTATTCTCTTCCCGTCCGGGATCCGGGCCAAACCACAGGGAGACCCGCCGATGAAACACGCTTCCCCGTCCGCTGCGCGCCTGGCGCTGGCCCTTCTGCTGTCCGCGCTTCCCGCCGCAGCCGCGCCAAACGTCCTGTGGCAGATCGGCCAGCGCGACGACAGCGCAAAAGAGTTTGCCCTCGCGCCGGGGGGCTACGGAAACTTTACCTCGGACGGCGTCCACTGCGTGGGCGTTTCGCGCCCGGAGACGGACTGGCCCTATGTGCACCCCGGCCCCGGCGACAACTGGGCCGGCGGCAGGACCCATGCCTACTCCGTGTTCTTTATCCTGGAAACGGCCCCGGCGGAGGGCGAATGCGCCGTCGTGATTGACCTTGCGGACACGCACTACTACGCGCCGCCCCGCCTGCGCGTCGAATTGAACGGCAAGGGGGTGGACCGCAAGACCGAGCCCGGTTCCGGGTCGGACGCCTTTCTGTCGGGCACCTCGGACAAGGGGAAGGAAACGCTCATCACCGTGACCTTTCCCGCGTCCACCCTGCGGGCCGGGGAAAACACCGTGACCATCACCCCCCTGGCAGGCAGCAGCTGGGCGGTGTATGACGCCCTCTGGATGGAGGCCCCGCGCGGGGCAAAACTCGCCAAGACGACGATGCCCTTCGTCCAGATCGGCGCGCCGACGAGCCCGCCGCTGCTCATGGAGCGCGAAGGAAACCCGCTCCAGGTGCTGCGCGTGCCCGTGCGCCATTTTGGAGACGCCCAGGAGGCCGAGGTGAGCGTGGACGGCGGCCCGGCGACGCGGCACCCGCTGGTCAAGGGGCTCCAGACGCTGGAGGTGCCGGTGCCCGCGGCGGACCAGCCGCGCGACGTGGCGGTGGAGGTCCGCGTGGACGGCGCGACGGCGCGGGAGACGGCGACCGTGAAGCCCGCCCGCCGGTGGACGGTGTACCTCATGCACCACACCCACCTGGACATCGGTTACACCCACCTCCAGAGCGACGTGGAGCGGACGCAGTGGGACCACATGGACCTGGCCCTGGAGCTGATCGAGAAGACAAAGGACTACCCCGACGGCGCGCGGTTCAAGTGGCTGCCCGAGGGGCTCTGGGCCGTGGACAGCTACCTGAAACGCGCGACCCCGGAGAAGCGCGCGGCCTTCCTGGCGGCGGTTAAAGAGGGGTCCATCGGACTGGACGCGCTCTATGGCAACCAGCTCACGGCCCTGTGCCGCCCCGAGGAGCTGGTCGAGCTGACGGGCTATGCGCGCCGCCTGGCGCGGGAGACCGGCGTGCCCATGGACACGGCCATGATCTCCGACGTGCCGGGCTACACCTGGGGCCTGGTGCCGGTGCTCGCCCAGAGTGGCGTGAAGTACCTCTCCATCGGGCCGAACGCGGGGCACCGCATCGGATTTACCCTGAAGGCCTGGGGCGACCGGCCCTACTACTGGGTCTCCCCCTCCGGGAAGGAGGAGGTGCTGTGCTGGATGGTGGCCAAGGCCTATTCGTGGTACCACTCCGGACCCATGCGCGACGGGGAGAAGATTCTCGCCTACCTCACGGAGCTCCAGGACGCGGAGTTCCCCTACGACCTCACGCATGTGCGCTACAACATCGGCGGCGACAACGGCCCGCCCGACCCCGGGCTGCCCGACATGATCCGCGACTGGAACGCCCGCTACATTTCGCCAAAAATCATCATCGCCACGCCGCACGAGGCGTTTTCCGAGTTTGAGCGCCGGTACGGGAAGGACGTGCCCCGCGTGACCGGCGACTTCACGCCCTACTGGGAGGACGGCGCGGCGTCGTCCGCCCGCGAGACGGCGGTGAACCGAGACGCCGCCGAGCGGATCGTGCAGGCCCAGGCGCTCTGGAGCATGCTGCGGCCCGGGGACTACCCTGCGGCGGACTTTGAGGCGGCGTGGCGCGAGGTGATCCTCTACGACGAGCACACCTGGGGCGCCCACAACAGCATCAGCGAGCCCGAGGTGGATTTTGTGAAGGGGCAGTGGGCCGTCAAGCAGGCCTTCGCCCTGGAGGCCGACCGGCGCTCCCGCGACCTGCTCGACCGCGCCACGGCGCCCCTGCGCGCGCCGGAGGGCAAAGACGACGCCGTGATGGTGCTCAACACCTCCCCCTGGCCGCGCACCGGACTGGTCACCCTGCCGGGCGACTGGCGGGAGAAGAGCGTCGAGGTCCGCGACGCCCAGGGCAACCCGGTGTCCAGTCAGGTGCTCTCCACGGGCGAGCTCGCCTTTCTGGCAGCGGACGTGCCCCCCACGGGCGGCGCGAAGTATGTGCTCGCCAAGGTTGCCCCAAAAGACGGCGGCGGCGCGGCCCAATGGACCTTCGACACAGGAAAAGACGGATCGCTTCGTCCTGTCATAAGAGGTGAAAACCGCCTGGACAACGGGCTGGTGTCCGCGGAGATTGACCCGGCCACGGGGGCGGTGTCCAGCCTGAAGGCCGCCGGGAACGGAGCGGAGCTGGTGGACCGGTCCAAGCACCCCGGGCTCAACGACTACCTCTACGTCGCGGGCCGAAAGCCGGACAACCCGCAGCGCAACGGCGCGCCGACCATCACCGTCAAGGAGAAGGGGCCGCTGGTGGCGTCGCTGCTGGTCACGTCCGACGCGCCGGGTTGCGCCTCCCTCACGCGCGAGGTGCGGCTGGTGGCCGGCCTCGACCACGTGGAACTGGTGGACATACTGGACAAGACCAACATCTACGAGAAGGAGGGCGTGCATCTGGCCTTCCCGTTCAACGTGCCGGACGGCGTGGTGCGCATGGACCTGCCGCTGGCCGTGGCCCGGCCCGAGACGGACCAGATGGCCGGGGCATGCAAGAACTACTTCACCGTGCAGCGGTGGGTGGACGTGTCCAACGACGCCCTCGGCGTCACCTGGGCCGTCGCCGACACGCCGCTGGTGCAGGTGGGCGGGATCACCAACGACCCCACGGTCTCCGGCTGGATCGAGAAGCTGGAGCCCTCCACCACCCTCGTCGCCTACGTCATGAACAACTACTGGGAGACGAACTACAAGGCGTCGCAGGACGGCCCCACGACCTTCCGCTACGCCCTGCGCCCGCACACGGGCTACAACCCCGCCGCCGCCCAGCGCTTCGGAACGGACTTCACCCAGCCGCTGGTCGCCGTGCCCGCCGCGAAACGCGCCAAGGCCCCGGAGACGCGGGTGCGCATCGCCCCCGACTGCGTCGTCGCGACGGTGCTGAAACCCGGCGACGACGGCGCGTCGGACATCCTGCGCCTGTTCAATTCGTCCGACACCGCCTGCGAGGCGGTGGTGGACTGGGGCAGCCCCCGGCCGAAGCGCGTTGAAATGAGCTCGCTGTCGGAGACGCCCGGCGAGCCGCTGGACGGCCCCGTGCGCCTCGCACCGTATGAAGTGGTCACCCTGCGCGCCGTGCGCTGAGCCCGCGCCCACCAAAGGAGAAAGAACATGACCCCGCGCGAACGCGTGATGGCGGCGCTGAACCACCGACAGCCGGACACGGTGCCGATTGACCTTTCCGGGCACCGCTCCTCGGGCATCGCCGCCATGGCCTACCCGAAACTGCGCGCCCATCTGGGCCTGCCGCCCCGGCCGGTGCGGGTCTACGACCCCGTGCAGCAGCTCGCCGTGGTGGACGACGACGTGCTGGACCGCTTCGGCGTGGACACCGTCGAGCTGGGCCGGGGCTTCGCCCTGGACGACCGCGACTGGGCGGAGTGGGTGCTGCCCGACGGCACGCCGTGCCTCGTGAACGCGTGGGTCAGGCCGGAGCGCGACGGGGACCGCTGGGTGATCCGGTCGGCCTCCGGGCGGGTCATCGCCGCCATGCCCGACGGCGCGTGGTATTTCGAGCAAACCCACTGGCCCTTCCTCGACGGCGACGACCCGGACCATCTGCCCGAGGCCATGGCCGAGTGCATGTGGACGGCCATCGCCTCGCCGCCCGGACCCCTCGCGCCGGACGCGGAGACCCTGGCCGCCGGGGCAAAGGCCCTGCGCGCGCGCACGGACCGCGCGGTCATCGGCCTATTCGGCGGCAACCTGCTGGAGATGGGCCAGTTCCTCTACCGCAACGACCAGTTCCTCCTCATGCTGGCGGCGGAGCCCGACCGCGTGAACCGTTTCCTGGACAAGACCGTGGAGCTGCACCTCGCAAACCTGGAGCGCTTCCTCGGCGCCGTGGGGCCGCATGTGGACATCGTGCTGTTCGGCGACGACCTGGGCATGCAGAACGGCCCGCAGATGTCGCCCGACATGTACCGCGAGTACTTCAAGCCGCGCCACGCCCTGATGTGGGCGCGGGCAAAGGAGCTCGCCGACGTGAAGATCATGCTGCACTGCTGCGGCGGGGTGCGGGAGCTGCTCCCGGACCTGATTGACGCCGGGCTGGACGCCATCAACCCCGTGCAGGTCTCCTGCCGGGGCATGGACGCGGCGGGGCTCAAGCGTGACTTCGGGCGCGACCTCACCTTCTGGGGCGGCGGCTGCGACACGCGGGACATCCTGCCCAACGGCACGCCGGAGGCGGTGGCCGCCCATGTGCGCGCGCAGGTGGAAACCATGAACCCCGGCGGCGGATTCGTGTTCCAGCAGGTGCACAACATCCTGGCGAACGTGCCGCCGGAGAACATCACGGCGATGCTTGACGCGGTCCGGGGATGACGGGCATCCCCCTCCCCCGGCGCCGCCTGCATGAAAAGGAGGAAAACGCATGAACCTGCATCTCTCCACCCGGCTCCGGCGCATGCGCCGCAACGAGACCCTGCGCCGCATGGCGCGGGAGACGCGGCTGTCCGTGGACAACCTGATCGCCCCGCTCTTCGTGCGCCCCGGCGCGGGGGTGCGCAACCCCATCGCGTCCATGCCCGGCCAGTTCCAGTTCAGCCCGGACACGCTGGCGGAGGAGGCGCGCGCGCTGGCGGACCTCGGGGTCCCGGCGGTGATCCTCTTCGGCATCCCCGCAAGCAAGGACGCGGAGGGCTCCGGGGCCTATGACCCCGACGGCATCATCCCCCGCGCCGTCGCGGCGGTGAAGGCGGCCCGCCCGGACCTGTGCGTCATCACGGACGTGTGCCTCTGCGAATACACCGACCACGGCCACTGCGGCGTGGTGCGGAACAACCGCGACGGCGTCCCGGACGTGGACAACGACGCGACGGTGGCCCTGCTCGCGCGCGAGGCGCTGGCCCACGCCCGCGCGGGCGCGGACATGGTGGCCCCGTCGGACATGATGGACGGCCGCGTGGGCGCGATCCGCGACGCCCTGGACGCGCACGGCTTCGCCGACCTCCCCGTCATGGCGTACAGCGCGAAGTTCGCCTCCGCCTTCTACGGGCCCTTCCGCGACGCCGCCGAGTCGCCGCCGCAGTTCGGCGACCGCCGCTCATATCAGATGGACCCCGCGAACGCCCGCGAGGCCCTGCGCGAGATCGCCCTGGACATTGACGAGGGCGCGGACATCGTCATGGTAAAGCCCGCCCTCCCCTATCTCGACATCCTGCGCGCGGCGGCGGACACCTTCGACATCCCCCTCGCCGCCTACAACGTCAGCGGCGAGTACGCCATGGTCAAGGCCGCCGCGGCCAACGGCTGGATCGAGGAGAAGCGCGCCGCCCTGGAGATGCTCACGGGCATCCGCCGCGCGGGGGCGCAGATGATCCTGACCTACTGGGCGAAGGACGCCGCGGGGTGGCTCAGGGGTTAGGCCCGGGCACGGACCCGCACGGACGGACACGGACAGGCACGGACAAAAGGCCGCTGCCACGCTGAGTCCCAGTCCGTGGCGGTCCGTGTTCGTCCGTGTTCGTCCGCGCGCCCGGGCGTGATTCCGGCGTCGTTCCTGCGGTATCCTTTTGCGCACACAACAGCGGGCTTGGCCCGGGGAGTTTTGGTGATGACCATTTCGCGTTCGAGCATTGTCCAGGCCTTTGAGAGGCGGTTCGGCGGGAGCCCCGACGTGGTGGTGCGCGCGCCCGGGCGCGTGAACATCATCGGCGAGCACACGGACTACAACCACGGATTCGTGCTGCCCATGGCCATCGAGCGGGAGACGGTCATCGCCGCGCGCCGCCGCGAAGACCGCGCCCTCCACGCCCGCGCGGAGAATCTGGACCGCGAAACGGTCGCCGACCTCGACCGCCGGGTCCGCAGCGCGGAGGAGCCGTGGGTGGACTACATTGTCGGCGTGGCGGAGGAGCTGGCGAAGGAGGGGCTGCCCCTCACGGGCGCGGACCTCGTGGTGGAGGGCGATGTGCCCATCGGCTGCGGCCTGAGCAGCTCCGCCGCCCTGGAGATGGCGGCCCTGTGCATGTTCGAGCATTTCGGCGGCTTCACGATGGAGGGCCCCGCCGCCGCCCGGCTCGGCCAGCGCGTCGAAAACCTCTTCCTCGGCCTCAGCAGCGGCATCATGGACCAGTTCATCTCGCGCTGCGGGAAGGAGGGCCACGGGTTGTTCCTCGACTGCCGAAACTACGAATACGAGCTGGTGCCCATCGCCTTCCCGGACGCCGTGTTCGTCATCGCGAACACCGCCTGCCCGCGCGGGCTCACCGGCTCCAAGTACAACGAGCGCGTCGCCGAGTGCGGAGAGGCCGTCCGCGCCCTCCAACAGGGCGCCAACCCCAACGGCACCCACCTGCGCGACTACACAGTGGACGAGCTGGACGCCTGCGCGGGGCTCATGGGCGACGTCGCCTACCGCCGCGCCCGCCACGTCATCACCGAGGACGACCGCACCCTCGCCGCCCGCGACGCCATGAGCGCCGGCGACATGGCCCGCCTCGGGGAGCTCATGACCGCCTCGGACATCAGCCTGCGCGACGACTACGAGGTCACCAACGCCGAGCTCAACGCCATGACCGAAATCGCCCGGGGCCTGCCGGGATGCTTCGGCGCGCGCATGACCGGCGCCGGCTTCGGCGGATGCACCATCAACCTCGTCGCCGCCGACGCCGCGGAAGCCTTCGCCGCCAGCCTCCTCGCCAAGTACAAGGAGGCCACCGGCCGCGAGGGCGAAGTCATCCTCTCCAAACCCGTGGACGGCGCGGGCGTGCTGGCGTAACAGGTCTTTAATTTCACCACAAAGACACAAAGAACACGAAGAAGGCAGGATATCTTTTCCAATCTTCCCTCTTTGCCTCCGGTTTTTTCCGTCTTCTTTGTGCCCTTTGTGCCTTTGTGGTAAATCTTCTTTGCCTTCTCCGAAAAAGACCCTTCAACAGAGAATTACCCCGGCCGCCAGATCGTTCCGGCGGCCGGGGCCTGTGTTTTCTGCGGGGGCCGGGTTACCCGGCGATTTCGAAGACGTAGGTGCCGGAGCCGGCCTCGAAGACCGCCTTGCCGTTGTCGGTCTTCACGAACTCTAGCCCTTCGGCCTGCTTCGCGGGCGCGCCGGACTCGGTGACCTTCTCCGGGTCGGCGGCGGGCACGCGCAGCTCGGCGGTGGTGTTGGCGGGGATGGTGACGCGCCAGGTCACTTTCCCGTCCTTCCTGTCCCAGCGGCTGAAGATCTGGCCGTAGGGGCTGCGGTGGGAGGCCTCGGCGAAGTCGAGCCCGTCCAGGATGACCGGGTCGAGCAGGATTTTCTTGAAGCCCGGCGCGGCGGGGCGGATGCCCGCGACGTGCTCGTAGAACCAGATGTTGAGGTCGCCGACGAGCATGACGTGGTTGCCCGAGTTCATGGCGGGGTCGGCGGTGTCGCCGTTCCACAGCTCCCAGATGGTGGTGGCGTTCTTCTCGACCATGTAGCCCCAGCTCGGGTAGGCGGTGCGGCTGGCGAGGGTGTAGGACACGTCGGGCCGGCCGCCGTCGGTCAGGACGCGGTTGAGCCACTGCCCGCCGACGAGGCCGGTGGAGAGGTGGCCGCCGCTCTTGACCATGATGCTGTTGACCAGGCGGTCGAAGAGGGGCTGGCGCATGTCCTCGGGGGCGACGCCGAAGGCCAGCGGCAGGACGCAGGAGGTCTCGGTGCCGTTGGCGTACTTCCCTTCCTTCTTGTCCAGGAATTTATCGTTGAAGGCCTTCGTCATCTCCTTCGCACGGGCGTCGAAGTCGGCGGCGTCGGCGTCCTTCCCCATCTGGCGGGCGTACCCGGCCATGAGGTTCAGGTCGTGGATGAAGTACACCGTTCCCAGGAATTCGCCGGGGGTCTTGCGCGCCGGGTCGTTGGAGTGGATGAGGTGCTGCTCCTCCGGGGGCACGCACCAGTCGCCGTAGTTGTCGCGCGGCATGATGCCGTCCTTGATGTACTGCGACATGTGCGTGATCCACTTCTTCATGCCGTCGTAGTGGCGCGCCATGACGCGCGTGTCGCCGTACTGGCGGTGCAGCATGGAGGGGATGATGATGAAGCTGCTGGGCCAGGTGACGTTGTCGTTGTACAGCGGCCAGTAGGCGGGGCACACGTCGGAGACGCTGCCCGTGTCGAGCTGGGCGTCCTCCATGTCGCAGACCCACTTGGCGTAGAGGGCGGAGATGTCGTAGAGATAGGTCTCGCCCTGGCTCTCCGCCGAGCGGTCGCCGAGCCAGCCCTGGCGCTCGTCGCGCTGGGGGCAGTCGGTGGGCATGCTGCGGTAGTTGCCGCGCACGCCCCAGCGGATGTTCTTTTCGATCTGGTTCACCAGTTTGTTCGAGCAGGTGAAGGTGCCCGCCGGGGCCACGTCGTCGTGGACCACCATGCCGACGACGTCGTCCAGCGACGGCTCGCCGGGATGCCCCGTGATCTCGAGGTAGCGGAACCCGAAATAGGTGAAGCGGGGCTCGAAAACCTCCACGCCCCCGCCCTTCAGGGTGTAGTCGTTCGTGACCTTCGCCCCGCGGATGTTGTCGAGGTACAGCGTGCCGTCGTCCTTGAGCAGCTCGGCGTGGCGCTGGCGGACCGTGGTCCCCTTCGGGCCGCGGACGGTCATGCGGACCCAGCCGACCATGTTCTGGCCCATGTCATAGATGTACATGCCGGGCTTGGGGCTGCTGACAGCGACGGGGTGGACCGTCTCAACGACGCGGACAGGCTCCATCATCTGGGCGGAGAGGACGCCCGTCGGCCCCTCCATCTCCTGCGCGGCCTGCCACGCGGCGTCGTCGAAGCCCGGCGCGTTCCAGCCGGGCATCTCCATCCGCGCGTCGTAGGTCTCGCCGTCGTACTCGTTGTTCGCGCGGATGGGTCCCTGGTCGGTCAGCTTCCACGACGCGTCGGACACCACGGTCTCGACAGAGCCGTCGGCGTACTCCAGGCGCAGGACGAGGAGGAGCTTGGGGAACCCGTAGGTGTCGGTCTTTGTGGGCTCCGTGAGCCGGGGGGCGTAGTAGCGGCCGTTGCCCAGCCACGCGCCGAGGGCGTTCTTCCCCGGGGTGATCCGGTCGGTCACATCGTGGACCAGATAGAAGACCCGCTTGTTGTACTGCGTGCAGCCGGGGGACAGGACCTCGTCGCCGACCTTCCCGCCGTTGAGGTACAGCTCCGACAGGCCGAGGCCGGAATAGGCCACCACGGCGCGGCGCAGGGCCGGCTTCGCCTCAAACTCGCGGCGCAGCATGCGCGCGGGCAGCACGCGCGAGGCCGAGGGCTTGACCTCTTTCCAGGGATCCATGCCGTTCTGCCCGATGACTTTCGCCGCCTCCCACGCATTGTCATCGAAGCCGGGCTTCTCCCAGTCCTTGCCGCCCTGTGTCGAGGACTTCCAGCCCTCCGCGCCGGACAGCACGGTCTTCTGGCCGGAGGCCGTCTCCATGCGCAGCGAGAGAAGCAGGCCGGCGGGGTTCGGCCCGTCGCCCGCATTGGACACGGACAGGGCGAGGGTGTTGGCCCCGGGCTGGAGACGCTTGGTGACATCCACCACCACCGCGCCGCGGAAGTCGGAGCACTGCCCCATCTTCTCGCCGTTCACGAAGAAGGTCGCCGAGTTGTCGGCGGAGAACACGCAGACCGCGCTGAGGAGGTCCTCCGGCACGGCGAGGGGCAGGCGGAAATACCGGGTGCCCGCGGCGGCGGCCGTCTCGGGGGACGCCTCCTGCCCCCAAATCCACGAGGCCTTCAGGAAATCCGTCTCTTCGGCGGACATCTGCTCCCCGCCGGGCAGGCCGACCCACTTCGCCCCGGCCCAGTCCTCCGGCTTCAGGGCGCCCATGCTCCAGCGGGCGGGCTCGCTCCACGGCGAGGGGGCGCCCCCCTTGTCCCACACGCGCACCTTCCAGAAGCAGTCCTGGAAAGACACGGGGGCCGCGCCCGCGTATTCGATCTGGATGGAGGCGTCCGAGGCCACCTGTCCCGAATCCCACAGGTCGCCCTGGTCCCCGGCCAGCAGTGCGGCGGACGAGGCCACCAGCACCTGGTAGGCGGTCTGCGCCTGCCCGCGCCCGTCGGCCGCCATGTTCCAGGAGAGGCGCGGCTGGAGGGTGTCAATCCCCTGCGGGTTAACCCGGTATTCACAGCGCAGATGGTGGGGCGCCGGGGCGGCGGCGACGGCGGAAAGGCCCAGGGACACCGCCATCATGGTCACGGGCAGGAAGAACAGATTCATTTCGCGGGACTCCTTTTTTGGGATGGGCGCGGCATTCAGCCCGCCGCGCCGGCCGGTTCGAGGGCACAGTCTGCGCAAAAGGCGGCCTTCGCTTCAACCTTTGCCGGGGGAGGGCCGGCATGGAACGGCCTCGGAAAAGAATATTATTGGCAACCGCGCCCGTCCGTGCTATAATTCTTACAGTAGGAACCGGCAGTTGCAGGCGGAAAAGGGAAAAGGTATGCAAACTGGGGGTGGAGCCTAATGGACAGCAACAAGTTCTTGATTGTGGTGGCGGCGGCACTGGCCGCATTCTTGGGCCTGCCCATCGTCATGCAGCAGGTGAAGGCAAACCGTGATGGGGCGGCGGCCACCGCCCCCGCCCCGGGGCAGGCTGCGGCGCCCGCGAGCCGCCCCGCCTTAACGCCAGCAACATCATCGGCACGGAATGGGCGCTGCAGGCGGACCAGTACAAGCTGAAAGTCGCCATCATGCCCAACGGGGTTCTGTATGTGTACCACCCCATGCTCAAGTCCATGATGGGCGTGGACTACATCCAGGGCAACTGGCAGCTGGACTACGACAAGTTTCGTGTCACGGGCCAGTTTGGCGGCCAGTCCTTCAATGAGGTCGTGTACATTTCCGGGGACAAACTGCTCAGCAAAAACGGCACGCCGGTGGAGCGGTTCAAATGACCGGGGGGCGTTTCGGCGGCCTGGGGGCGTCGGGCAGGGCGATCCGGCGCTTTTCGGGATCGGGGTGCCTGCGGAAAAACAGCACCACATGCCCGATGCGCCCGGGGATCACGCTGCCGGTGGCCTCGCGGATTTGCTCCGCCAGCGCGGCTTTCTCGTCCTTGTGCTCGTTAAACCGTATCTTCACCAGTTCATGGGCCTCCAGCGCGGCGTCCACCGCCCGGACCAGGTTCTCGGTGACGCCCTGCTTGCCGACAATCACGACGGCATCCAGGGCCTGGGCCAGTCCGCGGAGATGTTTTCGCTGGAAAGAGGTCAGTTCGTCCATGTATGAATTCCCTTTGGGTGGTTTTTCGTCCCCGCAAGCGCGGGAAGTCTAGCACAGGCGGCATCCGGGGAACACGCCGCCCCTGAAAAGTGGCGGGGGCGGGTTCCCGCGGGTATGATGAAAAGGCGCGCGGGCGTTCCCGGCAACAAGGACACAGACCATGGCGATGACAAACGAAGAGGCCTCGGTTCTTTACGAGGACGCGCTGGCAAAACTCAAGGACGGGAACCACGAGGCCTGTTTGTCCATTCTGGAAAGCCTGGAGCGCGAACGGCCAAACAGCCGGCATGTCACCTACTACCGGGCGGTGTGCCTGGCGCAGCTTGGACGTCCGGAGGAGGCGGAGGAGTGCGCGAGGCGCCTGGAGGGGAAGGTGGACGCCGACACACTGGCCAAGCTCCGCGAGGAAATCGCCCAGGCCCGCCTGCGCCAGGCCGTGTCCAACCCCGCGCAGGCCGCGGAAAACGACCAGAACCTGCTGACCGTGCAGAACGTGTACCCCGCCTCCACCGAGGAGTGCCAGATGCAGGTGACCGTGCGGTCCGGGGTCTTCCACACGGGCGATGATTTGACCATCGTCTCGCCGAACGGGACGCGGACCGCGGCGCCCATCCTGCGCATCGGCACCGCGGAGGTTCCGCTCAATCTGGTGCGGGCCAGCCAGACGGCCTTCATGGTGGTGAAGGTGGATCCGATGATGGTTGCACCGGGGGCCACCGCGACCTGCGAGGCCCGCGAGGAGGTCTACGGCGCGACGATGGTGGTGTCCTCGGCCAAGCCCGGGGCGGTGGAGGGCACGTCGGCCATGACGCCGGAGCTGCTCTCCCTGGAGCGCATGGTGCGGAAGGGGGAGTATGCCGACGCGGAGCGCCTGCTGAACATCCATGCCCTGCAGCATCCGGAGCACTACGCGGCGAACCGGATTCTGGCCCAGGTCTACCTCGACGCCCCGCCCCCGCTGGGGAACCTCCAGCTCGCCATCTCCCAGATACGGTCGGCCTACGCCAAGGGCGGCGCGGAAGACCCCTCGGTCATCCACCTGCTCGCGGAGATTCTCGGGCGGAACAAGGAGGCGGCCCAGGGGCTCCGGTTTCTGGAACGTCTCTACGGAAGCACCCAGGATCTTGCGGCGCGCCAGGCCCTTGCGGACCGCATCCACGCCTACCGGGACAGTTTCGGGCTGGGCCATGTGTTTCAGTTTTCCGACGAATTCGGCGAGGTGGTCTTCGAGACGGAGGACCGCGCGGAGGCGGAAAGGGCGGTCGCCAAGGCGGCCCTCCCCGCCGGCGCGAAATGCCGGACGGACAGCGTGGGCGAGTGGCAGCCGGTGGACCGCGTGTTTGCGCTGAAAACCCCCGCGGCGGAGGCTGGCGGCGCGCCCGGGTACAACCCCTGGTCCATCTTGGTGCTGGTGCTGCTGCTGGCCGTGCTGGCCGCGATCATCCTGCCCTGGCTCTTCCGCTGACGCGGCTGCTGCCGGTCAGTCTTCAGTGGCCAGGCCCCAGGCCCCGCCCAGTTTGCGGCGGATGCGGGCCAGGCGCCCGCGGAGTTCCCCCGCCCCGGCGCATTCGCCGCCCTGCGGCGTTGCTTCAATCAGTTCCAGCGTCTCCCGGCAGACCCGTTCCGCCCGCATGAGGTTCCGCGCGCGGTGTTCCAGGTGCTTCGCCAGCTCCGCCGCCCCGGCCGCGTCGGCGGGAAACTCCCCGTGCCACTGCTCCAGAAAGCCCTCCGTCTCCTCCCAGTGGCCCCGGCGTTTTCCGGCCAGACACAGCATCTCCAGACACTCCCGGCGCAACGGCGGCGGCGCGTCGCGCCGAAGCCACTCGGCCCCCGCCGCCAGCACCTGGTCGTAGCGCTTTTCCCGGAAATGCAGGCGGATCAGGGACAACTGGTCCTCGGCGTGGTCAAACTCGCTCCCCTCGGCCCTGTCCAGATGGCTGGACAGGGCCCCCAGCAGGGTCACCATGGACAGAATGTCCACGCGGTGATGATAGAAAACCCCCTCGAGCGGGCGCGCGTCGCGGGAATACAGGTACTCCAGCCAGCGCTCGGGAATCAGGTGGCTGGGCACGTCGCCGTGGCGGCGGACGCCCAGAACCTCGCGCTCCAGGTTGCCCAGACTGCAGTCGCTGAGGCGGCGCTTCCAGAAGCGGCGCGCCGCGTGCACCAGGTCCAGATGGGCCAGGGCGTCAAACCGGCAGGGCATCCGGTGCTGCACGAAACGCGTCCGCAGCAGCGGCAGGTCGAAACTCTTCCCGTTGAAGCTGACCACGGTCTTGAACCGGGAAAGCAGCCCGGCGATCCACTCCAGCAGGGCGGGCTCGTCGTCGTAGTCCCGCAGGAAACACTGGTCCACCCGGAACACGCCGTCCACATAATAGCCCATGCCCACGAGAAAGGCGACGGTTCCCGCGCCGCCCGCCAGCCCGGTGGTCTCGGTGTCCATGAAAACCGCCTCGCGCGGGTCGCAGGCGGACAGGGTTTCATCGCAGGCGGCCAGGGCCAGATGCGCGCCCCGGCTCTCCAGCCCCGCGCCCAGGGAAAAAGCCCCGTGGAAATGCTCGGGGGGGTACTCGCGGCGCAGGAGGAAGAACGCGGACTCATCGTCCCCGATGATCTCGCCGCCGAGCACCCTGTCCACCTCATACTCCCCGTCGGCGAGCCGCCGGCCCTCCTCCTCCCGCCGGGTGGCCCAGTCCGCCCCGCGCATGAGCCCCAGCCGCTCCTGGAGACGCCGCCGCGACTCCTCCTCCAGGGTTTCGGGGGTGGATGCGGGTTTATCCCCGGGCGTCTCCTCCGCCTTGCGGGGGGCCGGCGCGGACAGGTCGCTGGCCCGCATCAGGTTGAGTTTTTTGAACAGCTCGTCTTTGTCCGTGGTCATGCGCCCTCCCCTTTCCGCGCGCGCGCCTCCGCGTCCGCCGCAAGCACCATGCCCGCCAGCGCGAGGGCTGTCCGTCTGCCGTGGGGCCCCGTCTCCGCGCCGGGCCCCACGCAGCTGGGGCACCCCTCGCGGCAGGAACACCCGGAGAGCAGGGAGACGGCGGCCTCGAACAGCCGCCGGTGGTGCGTGTACAGCTTGTCGCTGAAGCCCACCCCGCCCGGATAGGTCTCGTAGAGGAACACCGTGGGCTTTTCCGAGGCGGGCGCGCGGAGCATGGCCTGCGCCCGCAGGTCGCCGAGATCGCAGAAGACATAAACCGGGGCCACCTGCCGCAGGGCGTTGGCCAGCCCGTTCAGCCCGCCGCCGACATCCTCCTTCTCAAGCCCCAGCGCCTCCAGCGCCGCCCCGTCGAACTCCACCCAGTAGCCGGTGGTGTGCATGGTCTGCTCGGGCAGGTGAATCTCCCCCCAGCCCACGTTCTCGTGCGTGCCGAACTTGACCTTCTTGTAGATGGTGGGCAGCCAGGTGACGCTGAGCTCCCCGGAACAGCGGACGGCGGGCCCGCTTTCCTCCTCGCGGAAACGGTCGAGCACCTTGAGGTCCACCTTCATCTCCGCGTCGGTGTAGTAGTCCACCTCCACGGGCCGCGCGTGGGCCTTCCGGTTGTCCAGATCGAGGGACTCGATGAGGTACTGGCGCGTCTCATGGAGGTAGACCGCGTTCTGGTAGACCTCCACCGGCGCGGCGAAATAGTCCACCTCGCCGATGACCCGGCCGTTGTCGGTCACGTCCAGGATCACCACATTGCCCGGGGCCGCCGTGCGCAGGCTGATGTCGGAGGCGGGGTAGGTCTCGGCGCTCCAGTGCCACCTGCCGCGCACCTTGCGCAGCACCCGGCACTCGGCCAGGTAGTCCAGCAGGTGCGCCGTGGACTGCGCGTCCACGCCGAAGGCCTCGCCCTCCGCAAAAGGAAGCTCAAACGCCGCGCACTTGACATGGCTGGCGAGAATGACCAGGTTGTCCGGGTCGAGGGTGCCGTTCTCGCAGGGCTGCTCGAAGAAGTACTCCGGGTGGCCGATGATGTACTGGTCCAGGGGCGCGCTGGAGGCCACCAGCACGACGAGGGACACGCCGCTGCGGCGGCCGGCCCGGCCCGACTGCTGCCAGGTGCTCGCCACGCTGCCGGCGTAGCCCGCCATGACGCAGGCGTCCAGGGCGCCGATGTCAATGCCCAGCTCGAGGGCGTTCGTGCTGACGACGGCCATCACCTCCCCCGCGCGCAGGCCCCGCTCGATCTCGCGGCGCTCCGTCGGCAGGTAGCCGCCCCGGTAGCCGCGCACCAGCGCGTCGGGCTTGCCCATCCGCCGCACCGCCTCCTTCAGGTAGGTGGTGAGCACCTCCACGCGCAGGCGGCTGCGGGCGAAGACAATGGACTGGATGTCCCGCGAGAGCAGGCCCGCGGCGATGCGCGCCGCCTGCTTCACCGAGGACGCCCGGATGCCCAGCTCGTGGTTGACCACCGGCGGGTTGAAGAACAGGAAGTGCTTCTCTCCCCGGGGCGCGCCGTTGCGGTCCACCAGCCGAACGGGCGCCTCGATGATCCGCTCGGCCATCTCCTTCGGGTTGGCGATGGTGGCGCTGCAGCAGATGAAGCGCGGCGAGGCCCCGTAGAACGCGCAAATCCGCTTCAGCCGCCGGACCACGTTGGCCAGGTGGCTGCCGAACACGCCGCGGTAGTGGTGCACCTCGTCTATGACGACAAACTCGAGGTTCTCGAAGAGCCGTATCCAGATGGTGTGGTGCGGCAGGATGCCCGCGTGCAGCATGTCGGGGTTCGTCACAATGATGTGGCCCGCGTTGCGCACCGCCTTGCGCGCGCCGGCCGGCGTGTCCCCGTCAAAGGTATAGGTGCCGATCTTCACCTCCAGCGCCTCAATCGTCGAGGTGAGCTCCTGCACCTGGTCCTGCCCCAGCGCCTTCGTGGGAAACAGGTACAGCGCGCGGGCGTCGGGATTCTCCATCAGGCGGTTAAGCACCGGCAGGTTGTAGCACAGCGTCTTGCCGGAGGCCGTCGGCGTGACCACGCAGACATTCTCCCCCGCCATCACCGCCGACACCGCCTCGTGCTGGTGGCTGTAGAGCCGCGTGACACCCCGGCGGGCATACCCCTCCGCCAGTTTCGGATGCACCCCCGGCGGAAACTCCCGGTAGTCCCCAGGCGTCTCCGGAATCACCTCCCACCGCGTCAGATGCTCGCAGAACCCCGCGTCCCGCCGCAGTTTTTCGATCATTTGCGCCACGTTCATCAGGTCTGGCCGCCTTTCCAGTGGACTGAATATACCATCAGTGGTTTGGAGGTGCAACATTTGCCGCCCGGACGCCGCGCGCGAAATCCGGGTATAATCTATCCTGCGGTGCAGTGAAGCGCAAGAGGACCTTTCCGGACGGATTCGCGGGGTGCGGTGTCCGCTGCGGAGAGGAGAAGCAGGCGGGCGTCACCATGACGGGCTTCAGCGCGCGAAAGGTGCTAATCGCAGGGGGGGACCGGCTGGTCCGCAGCCGCGTCAAGGAACTCCTGGACGGCATGGACTGGCAGACGGAGGAGACGGGGGATCTGGACGAGGCCATGTACCTCGCCGACACATGGCAGCCGGACCTGATCCTGCTGGATGTGGACCGGAGACGGGGGGACGCCTTTGACCTCTACAAGACGTTCCGGGAATCCTGCCTGGTCGGGGACACGCCGATTCTGCTGGTCATGGGCGGGGGCGGAGAAAATGAGGTTCCCTACACGGGGGAGGATCTGGCGGAGGCGTTTGATGTGCGGGCGCCGGAGGCGATGGTGGAGCGGCCGGTGGACCCGGGGGAGCTGCTGACCTGCATTCTGGGCATCCTTGGCTGAATCAGGGGGGGGAATCCCCGCCGTACCGCTCCGCCACCCATGCCAGGGCCTCCTCGCGGGAGGCGTGCCGCCCCTCCAGAAACCCCTCGCGCAGCTCGGCGAGAATCTCGCGGAAAAGCGGCCCCGGGCGCAGGCCCAGCCGGATCAGGTCGTCCCCGGTGACGGGGCACGCGGGCGGCCGCACCCCCCCGGTCAGCCCGGCGAGGTAGTCGCGTATCCAGGCCGCGCGGGTCATGTCCCCGTGGCTGGCCGCGCAGTCCAGCTCCGACAGGTCGAGCAGCAGGGGAAAATCCGGTTCCGCGACAAAAAGCCGGCGGCGCCCCTCGCGCATTTCGGGGAGCACCGACACGCGCATGTGCTGGGCAACGAGCCACACGATCCGCCGGGTTTCGTCGGCGGACATCCGCAGGCGCCGGCACACGGCCTCCGCCGCCCGCGCCCCCTCCTTTTCATGGAAGTTGAACCGGATGCGGTCCTCGAAGGTCTGTGTCGCCGGTTTGCCGACGTCGTGCAGCAGGGCGGCCATCGCCAGCACGGGCGGACAGCCTGCCGGAAGCCGGTCCAGCATCAGGGCCGTGTGGGTGAACACATCCCCCTCCGGGTGAAACTCCGGGGGTTGGGCGACCCCCTTTAGGGCGTCGGCCTCGGGAAGAATCTCCCGAAGGAGCCCCGTCTCGTCCAGCAGACGGAACGCCCGCCCCGCCGCCCCGCAGGTCAGCATGCGCAGCAGCTCCCCGCGCACCCTCTCCGCGCTCACCCCGTCGCGGATGCGCGGGGCCATCCGGCGCACCGCCGCCAGGGTCTCCCCTTCCAGGGAAAAGTCAAGCTGGGCGGCGAAGCGGACCGCGCGCAAAAGCCGCAGGCGGTCTTCGGCAAACCGCTGTTCCGGATTCCCCACCGTTCGGATAACCCTCTCCCGCAGGTCGGAAAGCCCGCCGGCATAATCCAGGATTTCGCCGGAAACGGGGTCCTGAAACAGGGCGTTCACCGTGAAGTCGCGCCGCGCGGCGTCCGACCGCTCGTCCCCCGGACTCACCGACTCCGGACGGCGGCCGTCCCGGTAGCGGCCGTCCCGGCGGAACGTGGCCACCTCATACGGCACCCCGTCCACCACCACCAGCACCACGCCAAAGGCCAGGCCCACGGGAATGGTCCGGTCGAACAGGCGCATGACCTCCCGAACGGGCGCGGCGGTGGCGATGTCATAATCTTGGGGGACCCTCCCGAGTATCCGGTCGCGGACGCATCCCCCGGCCAGCAGGGCCCGGTGTCCGGCCCGCTCAAGCCGTGCGCAGATGTCCGCCGCTGCGCGCTCCCGCTCATCGCGGGGCGGCATGACCCGGTCCTCCCGGCGCGCCCGCGAAAGTCGTTTGCCGCAGTCCCGGATGGAGCAGCGCGCCGCCCGCCGCCACGGCAAACACCGCAGGCTCGCCCCCCCGCAGAAGGGGAACGAACTGGCACAGGGTCAGTGTCACCGCAAGGGCAAGCGTCAGCATCCCCCCCACTTTGGCCGGAATGGACCCCGCCGCCGCCCCGAGGAGAAGGAAGCCGAACGCCATGCACCAGGCGGCGGCCAGTTCGCCTGCGGCAAGGGGGAACGGAAAAAAGGCGGTGGCAAGGGCCGCGGTCCCCAGCAGCAGGACGGCGGCGGACAGACTCTTCGCCAGACGGCCCGCGGGCATCCACAGAGTTCCCGCCACCGCATAGAGGGAAAGGGCGACCACAAGCCCCGGCCAGGGGTCCACACGCTGCGGACCCGCCTCCAGCCCGGCGGCCCCGTACACCGCCACGAACAGGAACCCTGCGAACAGCGCCGCCGTGCCCGCGGCGGTCCTCATGCCGGCGCTCCCCCCCCGAAACAGAACCGGCAGAAGCGCGGAGAGCGCGCAGACGGCGGCCAGGGTGCCCGGCGCCCCCAGATGGGGGGCCGCCGCGGGGACCGCCAGCGCCAGCCCGCCCCACCATGGAAGGGCGCAAAGAACCAGCAAATCCCAGGAAGCCGCCGCACGGTGACGGCGCAGGTAGTCTTCCCAGGCCGCCGCCGCAAGAAAGGTTACCAGCGCCATGCCGGCCACCCCGGCGGGCGGGGGAACAGCGGCCCGGTCAAAGGCGTGAAGGCACAGGTGGGCCGCCAGCACCGGAAGCATCGCGGCGGCGCTAACGGAGACGGAACCCAGCAGCCAGCCGGCGCCCAGGAACAGTGCCGCGACCGCCGCAAGCGCCTGGGGAAGCGCCTCGCCCGCCCCGTGGCGCGCCACCATCATGTGAATCCAGAGAAGCGCCGCCACCGCGGCGCAGAAGACCCCCAACAGGGACGCCCCGAAATCGCCGCGGTTCCGGTCGTGCGTTCTGGCCGCCGCCAGCAGCAGCATAGTCACCGCCAGGAGCGCGGCCCACTCGCCCGAAAGGTCCAAATGCAGGACGTCCCGGAACATCGCGTTGCCGCCGGGAATCATGCCGGCCCCAAGCACGAGCAGCAAAAGGAGAAATTCCGTCCTGCGCAGGGAAAGGCTGTGCGCCTTCCAGTTTGCCGCCGCCGCCAGGCCGAGACATGCGGCGGCCAGGACGGCCGCCCCCCCGACCCGGGGGAGAAACGCGAGGGCAAGCAGCCCCCCCACGACCGCACCGTCCCGCAGGGCGGCGGCGCCGGACCGAAAAGGCAGGGCGACCGCGATCAGCGCGAAAGCGCCGCCCGCCACCCATCCGGGGACAAGCCCCCCGGTCACCTTCCACAGGGCCAGGCAGGAAAGGAGATAGGCGCAGAGATTGACGAGTCCCGGCAGCTTCGCCGCCCTCCCCCCGGAACCGGAAAGGACGGAAAAGGAGAGGCTGAAGAGAAAGAAGCCCGCCGTGAGGGTGGCCGATTCCCACCCGCCGCCCCGGCCGGGGAGAAGGGCGGCCCATCCCGCCGCCACGCCGCCCCAGTAGGCCGCATAGAAAAGCGCCATGGACATGCCCGCCGCGGCCCGGTGCCGATTTCGGGTGGCCAGTGCGCCCGCGCCGGCCAGCAGAACAAGACACAGGGCGGCTCCGGGGCCAAACCCCGCGCCACGCACCCCCGCCAGATGAAAGGCCGGGGACAGCACGCAAAGCAGGCCGCAGCAAGCCGCGGAGGCGCCCCCCAGCCCGCCGTAGAGCAGCAATGCCAGCGCGGCGAAAACGGGAATCGCCATCCGGGAATCCGGCGGGGCCGGCGAAAACTGGGAAACCGCCGACAGGCAGGAAGAAAACAGCAGGCCGAGTCCGGCGGCTCTGAGGAGCGCGGCGCCTTTTGGAAACAGACGCCCCCCCGCGAGCAGAGCAAGACCGGCGGCGAGCACAGGCATCTCGCCTCCCGGAGAAGAAATCGGGGACAGGTTCCCCGAAAGGAGCCAGCGAAGCCCCAGAACGCCGCACGCCATCAGGACGCCCAGCCAGACATTTCCCCCCGCACCGCGCTGTTCTCCCGCAGCCTCCGGCGGCGGGAACCTGTCTTCCATTCGCTCGGCCTCCAAGGACTTTCCTCTACGGCGGTGGCACCGCCGCCGCACACGGGCTATCCTATACGGAAAGCCCCCTCCGTTTCATGCGACACATCCCCCGGTGCCCGCCCCAGAAAGGAAAACGCCGCCCGGCATGCCGGGCGGCGCACTGCAAACCCACACGAAAACTACTTCCGCTTCCACACCAGGGGCTTGATCTTCAGCGATTCGTTCCCCTGCCACGGAACATCCAATGTCCCATTTTCGAACTGATCTCGGTAAGCCTGCGGCACCTGATCATACCCGGGAATGATGTAAAGCTCGTCGCCGATGATCTTGTAGGCGGCCACGATGGTGATGTTGAGGTCCGACACCGGAACGCCAATGCCGATGACACGGACTTTGACCGTCTGCAGTTTCAGGGTGACCGTGTCAATCACGCCCTTTGTCGCCTTCTCGTAGGTGCCCACGATCTGGCCCTTGACAAACCATCCGATGATGGGGAGGTCCGTGTCTATGCGGAGGTCAATCTCCCCGTCCTCAAAGGTGATCTTGGCGTCGGGGTTGGGAACAAAGGGCAGTTTTCCGAGGTCCAGGCCGATGTCCATAAACGCGGTGAGATTGGCCAGCCAGGTTCCCTCAAGCGCGTTCTTCCCCGCGTTGGGATCACACCCCGCAAGGCACAGCACAGCCACCGCCACACAACCAACCGCCACAAGTTTCCTCATTCTGACTACCTCCGTTATGAACGCCTCTTCTTCCGTAAAACGCTTCGAAAAGGGGCACCGTGCCCCCTTCCTGCCTGCAAGTATCCTATCACATTTTTTGCGGAATTGCCATGCCGGGGCGTCCACCGAAACGGCCTCAGCGGCGCGGCTTGCTGTGGATGCCCATGCCGTAATAGTCCTCCGCGGCCTCCAGCACGGCCTCGGCGAGGGTCGGATGCGTGTGGATCGTGTGGACGATCTCCTCCACCGTGGCCTCCATGGACATGGCCAGCGCGCCCAGGGCGATCAGCTCGCCCGCCTCGGGCCCCATGATGTGCATGCCCAGAATCTCGTCCGTGGCGGCGTCGCCCACGATCTTCACCATGCCGTCCGTCTCGCCCAGGGCGTGGGCGCGGCCGTTCCCGGCAAAGGCGAAACGTCCGCATTTAACCTTGAGCCCCTTGTCCACAGCCTCCTTTTCCGTCAGGCCGACGGACGCCACCTCGGGGGACGTGAAGTTGCAGGACGGCAGGACGCGGTAGTCCACCTTCTTGCTGCCGCCCGTGGCATTGGTCGCCGCGACAATGCCCTCGGCGGACGCGCCGTGGGCCAGCCAGGTGCGGTCAATAACGTCGCCGACGGCATAGACGCCCGGCGCGCCGGTCTCCATGCGGTCGTTCACGATGATTCCGCCGCGCTTGCCGAGCTGGATGCCCAGCGCGGGGTTCGCGGCGACGATCTCGCTGTTGCACTGGAGCCCGATGCCGACGAGCACGAGGTCCACCTCGATCTCGCCGGGGGCCTCGCCCTCCAGGGTCAGCTTCGCCCCCTGGGCCAGCCGCTCCAGCTTGGCCACCTTGGTGCCCGTGCGCACATCCATGCCGGCGCGCTTCCAGAGCTGCCCCGCGCGTTTGGAAAGTTCCTCATCGCACTTGGGCAGGACCGTCGGCATCATCTCGATGATCGTCACCTTCGCGCCGAAGGCGTTCCAGATGCACGCGAACTCCGCGCCGAGCGCCCCGGCGCCGATCACCGCCACGCGGCCCGGCACCTCGGCGAGGCGCAGGGCCTCCGTGCTCCCGATCACGGTCTTTCCGTCAAACTCCAGCCCCGGCAGCACCGCCGGACGCCCGCCCGTGGCGAGGATGATGTTTTTCGCGCCGTACTCCTCGCCGTTCACCGCCACACGGCCGGGCCCGGGAAGGGACGCCTCGCCGATCACGGTGTCAATGCCGTTGGCCTTGAAGAGCCCCTCGATCCCGCCGGTGTTGATGCCGACGACCTTTTCCTTGCGCTGGAGGAGGCGCGCCATGTCGAGCGTGACGCCGTCCACGTGCAGGCCGAACTCCTCCGCATGCCGGATGCGCTTGTAGAGGTTGGCCGTGTTGATCAGGGTCTTGGTCGGAATGCAGCCCACGTTGAGGCACACGCCGCCCAGGTGTTTCCGCTCCGCCACCATCACCTTCGCGCCGCGCTGCGCCGCCCGGATGGCCGCCACATACCCGCCGGGGCCCGCACCGATCACCGCCACATCGTAGGTCTTCATGCGCTTTCTCCTGTTGCGCGCCCCGCGGGCGCGGCTTCCTGAACCACCACATACGCCTCTTCAACGATCCGGCGGAAGGTCTCGCCCGTCGCCGCCCAGTCCACCACGTCCACCCGGATCGGCAACGCGGACTCCGTGAACGACTCGCGGATCAGCGCCCGCCGGGAAAGGTCCATCGGCTCGCTGGTCATGAACGCCAAATCCAAGTCGGACATCCGCCGGGCTGCTCCCGTCACGCGCGACCCAAAGGCCCGCACCTCCATGCCGGGCACCTGCTCCCGCAGGATGGCACGGACCATCTCCAGGGCGGACGGATCCAAATCAAGGGTTCTCATGCGTTTCCCCGTTTCAACTGCCCCAGCAGGAAATGCATTTCCCCGACGAAGCCGTCCAGCACCGCGATCACCCGCTCGGCCAGTTCCTCCTCGTAGGTGTGCGCGGTGATGTTGCGCGCCTCGCGGAACTCACGGAAGGCCGCCGGGTTGCGGAGCAGCCCCGCCTCTCCCGCCATCCGCATCTGGTCGAGGAACGGAATTTCATCCACCCCGCCGGGGTTTTCGGACAGTTCCGCCAGCCGTCTGCGTATTACCGCCACCGCGCAGGCATAGGTGTACTCGAAGGCCTTGATGGTCGCCGCCCGGAACTGCTCCCGCAACCCGGTGTCGCCGCGCGCGGCCTCAGAGTTTAAATACCCCATGCTCTTCTCAAGCTGTCCCAGGGACTTTTCAAGCGCTGTGTGGTCGGGAATCATGGCCGTGTTTCCGTCTAGAACGCCCCCTCCTCCAGCAGGGCCTTGAGCCGGCCCATGAACTGGGCCGCCACCGAGCCGTCAATGACGCGGTGGTCGCTGGAGAGGGTCAGCTTCATGATCGGCCGGATGTGGATGCCGCCGTCAATGACAACCACCCGGTCCTTGATCTGGCCGACGGCGAGGATCGCGCTGTCGGGCTGGTTGATGATCGCCGTGAACTGGTCCACACCGTAGGCGCCCAGGTTGGACACGGTGAAGGTGTTGCCCGTGTAGTCGTCGGGGAGCAGCTTGCCCGTCTGCGCCTTGGCGGCCAGCGATTTCGCGGCGGCGCACAGGCCCTCCAGCGACAGCAGCTGGGCCTGCCGGATGACGGGGACGATGAGCCCCGTCGGCAGCGCCACGGCCACGCCCAGGTTCACATCCGGCACCTGCTCGATGGCGTCGCCGCACCACCGCGCGTTGACCTGCGGAAACTCGCGCAGGGCCTTGGCCGCCGCGAAGAGCACGAGGTCGTTAAAGGACGACTTGAAGGCCTTGTTGCCCGCGCGGAACTGCTTCGCGGCGAGCATGTCCACCTCGACGGTGACGTAGTAGTGCGGCGCGGCGAACTTGCTCTCGCACATGCGCTGCGCGATGATGCGGCGCATCGGCGTGAGGGGGGCGCGCTGCGCGCCCGGCGCGGGGGCCGGCGCCGCCGCCGGGGCGGCCTTCGCCTGAAGCACGTCGTCCTTGGTGACCTTGCCGCCGATTCCCGTGCCGGAAACACCGCGCAGGTCCACGCCCGCGTTCTCCGCCACGCGCCGCGCCACGGGGGTCGCCTTCACGGAGCCCAGCGCGGCCGCGGCCGCCTCGACATCTTCGGACAGCACGCGCCCGCCGGGGCCGGAACCCGCCACCGCGCCGAGGTCCACCCCCTTCTCCTCCGCCAGTTTCCGCGCGCGCGGGGAGGCCTTGGCCTCGCCGTCCGCCGTCCCCGCCGCCACAGGGGCCGCCGCGGGGGCCGCCGCCGCGGGGGCGGCCTGCGCCGCCGGAGCCGACGCCGCCGTCGGCGCGGGGGCCGCGCCGCCGGGGCCCTCGGGAAGGGCCTCGTCCGCCGCGCCCACCAGGGCCACCACGGTCAGCACGGGCACCTCAACGCCCGCGGGCACCAGGATTTTGCGCAGCACGCCGCCTGCCGTGCACTCGCACTCCACCTCCGCCTTGTCCGTCTGGATCGAGAAGAGCGGATCGCCCTCCTGGACGGTGTCACCCTCGCTCTTGAACCATTTGACGATCTCCGCGTCCTCGACGGAGTTGCCCATCTTGGGAAGAAGTATCTCGTGCATGCGTCCTGAGACTCCTGCTTGCCCGCCTGCCCGGCGGGCCGTTAGGGGGATGGGGCCGTCCGGCGCGCGCCGGTCAGCGGTCCGCCCCAAATTCCTGTGTTAGCGCCGTTTCGCCCGCCTGAATCAGTCCCGTGAGGGGGCTGTCCGGCGGCAATCCGCAGAGTTCATCCAGCACCGCCGCCACGCCGCCACGCCGGTGGATTTCCCGGACACGGAGCGCGCCGGGGTCGTCCGGGGCATCATACCGGACCGCCGCCGCCGCCGCAAACGCGATCTCCCTGGGCGCAATCCCCGCCTCAACGCATTGCAGCGCCGCGCCGATAAGCCGGTCCTCGCGGCCCAGCTTGCGCACCGGGTCCCGCGCCACGCGGGACACCTGGTCGGCCAGCCCCCGGTTGTGGTAGCGGCGGACCAAATCCCGGTAGTGGTCCCGCAGGGCCTCCAGGTCCAGCCCCTGCCGCGCCGCCAAGGCCCGGCAGCTTTCCTCTGCCGCCGCCTCGACATGCGCGCGCACCGCGTCGTCGCGGATGGCCTGCCAGATGAACTCATGCCCGCGCAGGTGGCCAAGATAGGCCGTCGCCGCGTGGGTCATGTTGTGCACATACAGTTTGCGCTCGACATAGGCCCCGAAATTCGCCAGGGGCTTCATGTGCGCGATGCCGGGCACGGGCCCGCGGAAGGCCTCGCCGTCCACCGGCAGCTCGCAGTAGGCCTCCACGCACACCAGCAGCGGGTCCCCGGCGCGCTTCTCCGGCGTCATCACCGGCACCATGCGGCCGATGGACGCCTCGACGAAGCCCACCCGCGCGTCCAACGCGGCGTGCAGGGCCTCCGGCAGCCGCTCGCGCACCTTCTCCCGCAGGAACGGGCCCGCGTGCAGCAGGTTTTCGCAGATGATCAGGTTCACCGGCGCGGCCCCCGCCTCCAGCCGCAGCCGCAGCCCCTCGGCCAGCGCGGGCACGATGTGCGGCAGGGCGTTCACCCCCACCGCCGTCGAAAGGATGTCCGCGCCGCGCACGGCCTCGGCCACCGCGTCGCGGTCGCGCCCGTCCACGGCGTCCACGTTTTCCACAGGAATGCGGGACACCACCTCCTCCACAATCTCCACCGGGTAGGCTTTGCGCGCCTGAAGGGCGGACACCACCTCCTCCACCACGTCCACGAAGACGGTCCGGTACCCGGACTCAAAATACAACTGGCCAAGAAAGCCCCGGCCGATGTTGCCCGCGCCAAAATGTACTGCTGTCTTCAAGATAAGGGGGTCTCCAGGCGGCGGAGCGGTGCGTTCGCCGCGCAAACGGCGGTAGTTTAGCATTTTTCATGAGCGCGGCGCGGTGTGACGCCCGTTCGCCGGACAGAAGCCGGGCGTTGGCGGGCACGAGATGGCGTCGCTTCGCTCGCCACGACTCGTTTCCCGTCGGTTCATCATGAAACCGTTGCTTGACCAGTCATTTCGAAGGCGCGAAGCGCCTGAAGCAATCCCGTGTCTGGACGTCCCCCGCCGCCTACAGGAACATCGCCTGGTCTTCGTCGCAGACGCAGGTGACCTGGTCGCCCGCGCGGGGAAGGAGGGCGTCTAGCTGCGCGAGCAGCGCGACTTGGTCGCGCGGGAGGCGCCCGCCGAGGGCAATGAGGTTGGACACATGGTTCATGCGGAACAGCGTGTCGTCCAGTTCCAGCCCGGCGAGCATGTCGCGGGCCTCTCGCAGGATTTCCCGGTCCGTGAGGGGTTCAAATTCCCCCTGCTTTGTCCACGTCATCAGGGCGGAGTGCGGCACGATCATGGCGGTGAGGAAAGAAAGGTATCGGGGCCGCATCCGGTTGACGACGGCGATGGTCCCGGAAACGTGGTCCGCCGTGAGCGCGCGGCCGCCCGCCCCCAGCAGCACGATGGCCGACAGGTCCATGCCCGCCGCGCACGTCTTCTCCGCCATGCCCGCCATGTCCTCCGGCGTCGCCCCCTTGCGGATGCGCTCCAGCACCGCCGCGCCCCCGCTCTCCAGCCCGAGATAGCACAGGGAAAAGCGCAGCTCCCGGAGCCGTGCCAGCTCCTCCGGCGACAGCCGCAGAATGTCCCGGGCGTTCGTGTACGCGGAGATACGCTCCAGCGCGGGAAAGCGCCGGACGATGTGCCCGCACAGCGCGGCGAAGGTGTCATAGCCCGCGCTCAGGGCGTCGCCGTCGCACACAAACACCCGCCGCGCCCGGGGCCACAGCCGCGCCGACGCGTCCACATCCTCCAACACCTCCTCCAACGGCCGCACACGGTACTTCTTGTCCGCGTACATGGCGCAAAAGGCGCAGCGGTTGTGGCTGCACCCCACGGTCAACTGGATCAGCACGCTGTCCGCCTCGCTCGGCGGACGGTATATCCGGCCCTCAAAGCGCATGGGTGGGCTCCAAGAAAACGAGAAAACCCTGGTCAGCCCTTGTACTCGCGAAACGCGGACAGGACCTGTCCAAACGACGTTGGCTTGTATGCGTAGAAGCTCTCCTCGTCCACGTAGATAAAATCGCAGGAATGCGCGGGCGTGGCCGCATTCACATCGTCGCACCATTGCCGCAGCCGTTCCATCTTGAGGGGAACGTCCAAATCCACGCGGCCCTTGGTTTCCACCACCACCAGCCTGCCATCGGGAAGCTTGACGAAGAAGTCCGGGTAGTAGTTGGAAATGTCCCCGTTGGCCTTCACATAGTCCAGCTTGAAGCGGACGGCGAGGTAGTTCTTGGCGAAGGACACAATGTCCCCGCAATCGTCCAGAAAGGCGGCAAAGCGAAGCTCCAGATCGCCGTCCCCGATGATTTTGTTAAAAATGCTTCGTCGCGGGAGAAGGTATCCCTGATTCTTTGCGACAAACGGCCTCATTTCGCTCAGGCGGATGGTTTCCCGTATCTCCGCCCCCCCCATGTCCCGGACGGTGAGCGCGTTGATTGCCTGCTTGACCGTGTCGAAGAGTGTCTTGGCGGCGGCCGGTTCGGCCAGGTTGCGCAGGGTGTTCGCAGCCTCCAAGTCCACCGGACGGTCAAACAGGCCGGATTGCACAAACACCTTCACCTTGCCATACAGCACGTCGTAGCCGCTGAAAAGGCGCAGGTCCTTCATCAGTGCGCGCGTGAAATACGCGATCACGCTCCGATAATCCGCAACCCCGGCGGGTTCGAGAACCGTGCGGTGCGTTTCCTCTCCCGTGGTGATGTCCCGGAAAACGATGAGCCGCTGCTCCTCCTTGGTGAACTCGCGAACGGGCACCCTGGCACCGGGGGCCAGCGAGATGTCCAGTTCGGAAAGACTCCCGTACTCCCGGTACACACGCGGGGCGAGCACGGGAATCTCGATGTCCAGGGCGGCGATGTCCTTCTTGGGGTTGTCGCGGTCCACCTCGATGACAAGCGGCGCGGCGCCGGTCGTGCCCTCGCCCATCGCCCGGCGCTCCAGCACCACCCCCTCCGCCTGAATGGACTCCACGAACTCCATGAAGGCGTTGGTCCCCACAACGCTCACATACTCCTCCACTTCGCCCGCATACATCTTCCGGAGCCCGCGGCCCAGTGTCTGCTCCGGCAGGATGTTGCTTTGCGCGGCGTAGGCGCGCAGCCCGACGATGGTGGTGACGTTCCGGACATCCCACCCCTCCTTAAGCATGAGCACCGAGACGATGGCCTTGTAGGGGCTGTCGGTGCGGTCTATCTCGTTGGCCTGTTTTCGCAGCCGTTCCAGCTCCTCCTTGTCCTTTCCCGAGGCGGACTCGGAGATGTCCCCGTTCTTCTTGGTGTGGATGACCAGAACCGATTCCTCGTCCTCAAACTCGGAGTACGTGCGCCGCAGATGCTCCGCCACCTCGTCACAGTTGCGCGTGTCGTCGGTCATCACGAAGAGGACGGCCTTCTTCCCCATTTTGGCGTGCTCGGCGTGCGCCTTGCGCCACTCGACCACCCCCAGGTGGATGTAGTCGGCGTATTTCTCCGTGTACTTCGCGCTTTGGGACTCCTGGAGCTTCGCGCGGCTCGCCGCGTCCGGAAGCACCGGATGCTTGACAACGTTCTGGGAAATGGCCTCCACCAGGGGGTAGTCGCAGACCGTCTGCACGAAGATGGCCCCGTTGTTGTGCCGGGGCGTGGCCGTCGTGTCCACTTGCAGCGAAAGGGCGCCCCCCTTCTGCAGGAGGCGGTTGTGGATGTCCTCAATGGACTTAAACCACGCCATGCGGGGGTCGTGGATGTGGTGCGCCTCGTCGTTCAGGATCATCAGCTCGTCAATGTCGCGGACGATCATCCCCAGGTCCACCTTGGAGTCCGTGGTCCCCCCCGTGGGCCGCCGGCCCAGGAAGTAGTCCATCGTGTCCTCGTCCCCGGGGGACGGGGGGATGTCGTCCCCCGAATACACGCGGTGGATGTTGGTGAGGAAGATGTTCCCCGTGGGGCGTGTCACGCGCACCTCGTCCTGCACGTGCAGGGTGAGCTGGAAATCGTCCCGCCAGTTTCGTCCGTCCACCCCGTTGTCCGGAATCACGGGGTCTGAGAAGAATATGCGCAGCCCCTGAAAGTCCTTGTAAATCCGGTCCAGCACGATGATGTTCGGCGTGATGACCAGGAAGTTGCGGGACAGGTCGGAGTCCGCCTCATACAGCCGGTGGTAGTAGCTCCACGCCAGGGCCAGGGCGAGCACCTTTGTCTTTCCGCTTCCCGTGGCCATCTTGACCACCAGACGGGGCCAGGTCTCATCGAACATCCCCCCCGACACGTTGCCCACCGTGTCAAACCGCATCAGGTCGTGCTTGTCCCGGACGCCGACAACATCGTGCAGGTAGACAATGGTCTCCAGCGCCTCCCGCTGGGCGAAATAGAACGCAAACTCCGTGTCGGCGCCCTGCGGGCCGGGCACCAGGTGCGGCGTCTCAAACCACCAGACAAGCAGGCTGCGGCTTGTGTCGGACGCCCCGGCGTATCCGCTCTCCCGGAAATCGCGCACCTTCCGGCGCAGCATGGGCACCAGCGGCGGCATGAGCTTTTCCATGCCCGTCTCGCGCAGGGTCTCGTCGGCGGGGAACCAGCGGATTTCCGGCCGCAGCACCGCGTGCGGCGAGGAGGGGAATTCGGGATGAAGCGCCATGTCAGAACAGTTCTCCCTGGGGGTTGTGAAGCGGATTGAAAATCCCCACGATCACGAAGGGGTTTGGGGCGCGCTTGCGGTGGTGCTCAAGCACGGTTCCCAAAATCAGCCACATTTCATGCCGTCCGCTTTCGACAAACATCGTCCAGTACTTCTGCCGGACCTTCTCGAGGGCGGCCTTTTCATCGCCCCCCGCCTCGTCGAGGCACTTGAAGAACAAAACGCCAATCTCCCAGTCCTCGATCATCAGGCGGCTGGATTTGCCGCTCGCGTCCTCAAAGCGGCAATAGAACTTGTAGGGGAGTTTCCTCACCACCTCAAACTGGCGGGCCACGGACTCCTCGTCGTCAAAAAGCTGGAGCTGCCGTTTTTCCGCCTCCAGCTTGTCAAGCCGGTCGCGGTCCCACTCCCGTTCTGTCTCCTCGGGTTCAAACCGAAGGATGCGCGCGGGCTTGAACAGCGCCAGGGACAACTCGTTCCGGTGCGCCCGCTCGAACAGGGGGTCCAGGCGTTCATGGCACTCCACCTTGTCCGAAAAGGCGCGTTTCCGGTCCGCCCAATGGCGAGCCGCCGGAAGAGGCGTCCCGAGCGTCCTCAGGGAGTCGCCGACGATCTTAAAGGACTCCGGGCGGTCGTCCGTGTCGGACTTCTCAATGTCCGCCTCCACCCACTGGTACTTATGGTACTTCTGCCCGTCCTGGAGCAGCCTGAACTGGATGGGGTAAAGCCGCCGCCATTCCCCCGCCTCCGTCACCCCCGCCGTGCAGACCAGCTCCGCGTACTTCCGCGAAAGCACGGGGTAGGTCTTGACGGTGATGAGAACCCTTTCCCTCATAGATGTTTCACCCGGTAGCCGCCGCGTTCGGCCAGGGCGTCGGAAACGCAGTGCCGGTGGCACCGCGCCGGGTCCGCCTCGAAGCACGCCAGGGCGACGCGTTTCCACTCGCGCAGCAGCCCCTCCACCCGTCGAAGCCCCTCCTCCCGGTCCGTGAGCGACTCCGCATACTGAACGAAAAGGCGGGCGCGGTCCTCCTCCGTTTCCAGATCCCGCCGGTTTTCGGAGGCAATGCCGAGTTCCGGAACATGCGCATACTGGATGCCCAGCTTGGGAAGAAGGGTCTCCAGGCTCCTCTTGGAGAAGCCGAACTTCCGGCTCAGCGGGTTGGCCCGCACGTCGCACAGGAGCCGCACCCCGTTCCTAATCAGCTTGTTGGCGAAGGCCTCGAAGGCGATGCCCTCATACCCCAGGGTGAACAGGACCGTCCCCGGGCGGTTTAGCTTCCGGGCCAGATCCTCCACCCGGCGCAGGGTTTCGGGATCAAGCACGCGCTCCTTCATTTTGCTGCGAATCGCGTAATAGGGGTACCGGGTGTAGATTTCCCGCACCAGCCCGTCCCCCCGCAGGGGCTGGCCCGCCAGCCAGTCCCGCACCTCCTGCCGGTCCCAGCTCCGGGCGGCCCAGGGCGCGGCGCCCGGCGCGGCGCGGAGGCGCACGGTGTTTCCCTCGGTCTCCAGCCAGCCGGACGCCTCCAGTAGCTCCACGTCGGCGGCGGCCTGGAAGGAGTAGCAGCCGAACTGGTAGGGCACGAAGGCGTAGTCCCGCGTCTCCCGCTCCTCGCCGTGCAGGAACAGCAGCTTCTGCAGGTCCATCTTTCCCAGACGCCCCCCCGCGGCCTCCAGCAGGAACAGCACCAGGCGCTGCCGGAGGTAGGTGGGCATTGCCGGGACGGGCGGTCCCGTCTGTCGGCCGTCCGGTCTGTTCACACGTTCACCTCCACGATGGTCATCGTGTCGTTGCCGAAGATGTCCACCACCTTCACCGCGATCTTCCGGCGGCCCGGGGCGCACTCATGGAAGACGCTTTTCAGCTCCAGCGACCGGTCCTTCTTCGTCCGGAAGCTCTGCCACTCGTTCTCAAACACATAGTCCCCCGTCCACACCTCCTCGTACTCCGCCAGCTCCGCCTGGGGTTCCGCCCCCGGAAGCGCCCCCTGGCCCGCCGCGATGGGCCGCGCCACGCGGATAAGCTCGCGCCTGCTTTCAAAGTTGAAGTCCACCGCCCAGTAGTCTATCCAGTCCGTCCAGGTCTTGGTCAGGGTCTCCCGCGTCACGACCCCGCGGGCGTCCCTGCTCACCTTGACAATCTGCCCCTTCTCCACCACGATCCGGCTGCCCTTGTTTTTCAGCGCCGCCTCCGCCGCCGCCACCGAGTCCTGCGAGTAGAACACCGAGAAGTCCGTCAGCTCCGCCGCCACCGCCGGGGCCTTTCCCCTGCCCCCCTCGCGCACATGGGGCCGCACCTCGATGAAGGACACGTCGTGGAAGACCACCTGGTTCTTCTCCACCGCCCGCCGGTCAAACACCTCCGCCGGAATGTACTTCGGCGCGATGTCTATCCCCTTGCCCCGCGCCTCGTCCAGCACGTTGGGGAACAGCCCCATCTCGAACTCAAAACCCAGGATGTCCACCTTCGTGACCCGCTTCCGGCGGCACTCCAGAATCACCTCCTCCACAAACAGCCGCGTCACCGGCAGGTTCACCGGCCCCACCGACACCATCCGCCCCGCCCGCTTCCCGTGGAAACAGGCAAAGCCGTCCACCCGCTCCGCCCGGTACGCCCGCAGGATCAGGTCCAGAAACGCCGACTCCTTCGCCTCCGCCTGCTTCCGCTGCTCCTCCTCCCGCAGGTTCGGGTTCACCCCCACATAATGCTGCCGCTCGTATTTCCCCAGATTCAGAATCTCAAAGGCCCGGTACCCCTTCCCCGACGCCTTCAGCCCCCGCTGCACCCCGATCATCCGCTTCCGCGTCGTGTGAATCGCGAATTTCCCCAGGTCCGTAGCGATCCACTTCCGGCCCAGCTTCTCCGCCACCGCCGCCGTTGTGCCGGAACCGCAGAAGAAATCCGCGACCAGCTCGCCTTCGTTGGAAGATGTTTTCAATATGCGTTCAAGGAGCGCTTCGGGCTTCTGTGTGGGGTAATTCGCGCGCTCCGAGGAAGAAGCTGCAATGCCTGTTATGTCGTCCCAAAGCGATTGCACGGATACGCCATCCCCATCATCCAAATACTGTTTTCTCTGTGGAACCGTTCCGGGATTCGTTTGCACGACCATTCCTGTTTCGATTAACTCCCTCATTTTAGCTTCGCTGTATCGCCATGAACGCGTGACACCCATAACGCTATAAGTGGGATTCCCTTTCGCCGCGCCTCCGGGGCCAATCATGCTGATTAGGCGATAGCGTCGCCCACTTTTCTCCGTGTACCGAAAGAACTGCGCAACGTAGGCTTCAGAATAAGGAATGTACTGCTGATTAAATGTATAGTTCGGAGTCCTAGCATAAAGAAAAATTGTGTCTGTATTTGCGCCAAGGTGCTTGCTACCCTGTCCGATGTTACCTTTTACTGTGTGGGCGCGCTTCCAGACTATCTCGTTGATTAACCGGTCCTTACCGAACACTTCGTCAAGGCAATTGCGAACGAATGAGTTCACCCTCCAATCGCAATGCACATAGATACTCCCATCCTCCGCCAACAGATCCCGCATCAGCACCAGACGCTCATAGATCATGGCAATGAACGAGTCTGCCCCTTTGCCCCAGGTGTCGCGGTAGGCGATTTCCTCCAGGATGTTGGGCTTCTTGGTAAAGGTGTCGTCGCCGATTTCGATGTCCATGGAGAAGTCGGCGCCGACGTCGAAGGGCGGGTCAATGTAGATGAGCTTGAGGCCGCCCTGCTGCTCGATTTCGTCGCGGAGGGGGCCGTTCTTGAGGGAGGAGAGGATGAGCTTGTTGTCGCCCCAGATGAGCTTGTTGGTCCAGCCTTTGAGCTGCCGTCCCCGCTCGTCAAAGAGCATCCCCTGCAGGGGCGCGTCCTCGGTCTTTTCGGCGCGGGGCTCGTCCACCTGCTCGATGATCTGGAAGGGGAGGACGATGTTGCAGACCTCGCCGGTCTTTCCGTTCCAGACCAGCTCAACCTCGCGCTTGTCGTCGAAGAGGAGGAAGCGGTACTTGTCGGGCAGGGGCTTGCCGGCCTCAATAAACCGGAGGATTTCCTGTTTTTCGGCGTCCGTGAGTCGCATGCGGTCTCCCTTTCGCGCGGCCGCCTGATCCCCGGCCCCGCGCCTCGCCGCCACTATAGCCAGCGCCCCGGCTCCGCGTCAACCCCGGGGTGCGGGATACCGGGGCGGGGTGTTGTACGAGGCGGGAAGAGGGCGGATGATGATCCGCCCCTACAGGACGGATTGGATCCCTGCCGCGTGGGGGAATGCCTTGCATGTCATGCCGTACCGCCCCCGCATGACAGAACGGCGTCGGTCCGATGCACGACGCTGCGGCCCCACCCGTAGGGGCGAATCATCATTCGCCCCCGCATGTAAGAATGGCGTTGGTCCGGTGCGTTGCGCCGCGGCCCCACCCGTAGGGGCGAATCATCATTCGCCCGCGCATGACGTGACGTCTGCGGAAACGGCGTCTTCCGGCACACCCTCCCTCGCGGGGGCGTCCTCCGGGCGGACGGAACGTCCCCGGGACACATCCACGACCACAGTGTCGCACAGGACGTCGTGCAGGGTGCGGCGTTCGGGGTTCATGAAGGCTGCGGCGTAGCCGAGGCCGAGGGTCAGGCGGCTGAGCCATTCTGCGAGGCTGCGGCACAGGGCGCGGCGCCAGCCGACGGGCGCGCCGTCGGGACGTGTCACGCGCATGCCCAGGAGCAGCTTGCCGGGGGTTCCGCCGAGCCATGCGGTGAAGACGGTGTCGTAGGCGTGGTGGGCCGCCCACCCGCCCGCGAGCAGCAGGGGCATGAATTTCGGGTCCTCGACGGCGAGGCCCGCCCCGTAGACCAGCGCGGCATGGATCAGGGCGCGCAGGCCGGTGTAGGCCGCCATGTCGGCCAGTTTCGCGCCAACGCGGTTCCCCGGCTCGGCGTAGACCGTTCTCGCGGCCTGGTCATTCATTTCGCGGCGCCCAGCTCTTCGGGGGACAGCGCGCGGGGGGACAGGCGGAGATTCCGCATCCAGCCGTGGAAGTAGTCCGCCGCGCCCAAGCCGATGCGGAGGGGGAGACCGTCGCCATGGGGATCGCCGATGTGAAGATTGTAGTCGGCGGGCTCAAAGGGCGCGCTTTCTGCCACCTGTTTCCCGTCCACATAGAGGAACAGGCGTCCACCCCGGCGCACGGCGTCGAGGCGCCGCCATCCCGTGGGGAGGGCGCGGTCGTCGGTCACGCAGCGTCCGGCCTCCAGGCTGAAGACCCGGCCCGAGGGCAGGGTGCCGCAGAAGAGCCGCCCCTGAAAGAGGGCCATGGACCACGCGCGGCGGTACTTGTTGTCCGAGGCGTCGAGCACCTGGCCCACAGGCGTCCATCGGTCCGCGCCGTCGAGGCGGTAGACGCGGGCGGAGGGCAGGGTGCCCGTGTAGAGTTTCCCGTTGTACGCCAGCATCCCCATCGTCTCCAGCTCGTCCCCGGGCCGGCCGCGCAGGCGCCAGACACCGCTCCGGTCCAGGCGGTAGACATGGGCCTCCGGCCAGGTGGACAGGTGCAACTCGCCGCCGTACACGGCGAAGCTGTAGTCCTGCTGGATGGGCGGGGTGATCGTCCCGCCGATGTAGGAGAACCCCTTGCCGTCGTAGCGGAAGGGGCCGCCGGGGGCGTCGTAGGACACCATGTGCAGCGCGCCGTTGAACACGCAGGGGTTCAGCACGCGCCGCCCCGGGTTTCCGCAGTAGGCCCAGGTTTCGCCGCCGGCGTACCGGTAGAGTCCGAAGCCCTCCTGCTTCAGCGTGGTCGCGTGGAGCGCGCCCCGGAACACCGCCAGCCCGCCCAGCGTGGCCGCCTCCCCCGTTTCCGGGTTGGACAGCGCGCCGCAGAAGGTCCACGCCGTGCCGCCATCGTACCGGTAGACCTTGCCGCCCGGCGTGGTGTTCGGCGACGCCGCCATGGCGGACCCGGTGGTGTCGTACCGCGACGTGCCCGCGTAGAGCGCGCCGTCGTGCACGGCCAACGCGGCGACGGCGTTGCTGCCGTCGGGGCTGCCGCAGTCCTCCCAGCGGTCGCCGCCCACGTACCGGTACACGTGCCCGGCCCCGCCCTCGTGGGCCTCGCAGGTCGCCGCGTACAGCGCCCCGTCATGCACCGCGAAGCCGAAGACAAACACGGCCTGCCCCGGCCGCCCGCAGTCGGTCCATTCCGGCTCCAGCTGGCCGTTGTCCACGCCGAAATACACATTGCGGTGGTTTGGCTGGGAGTTCGCCACGCCCGAATGCGAGGCGATGCCGAAGTTCACCCCGCGCCGGGTGTCGGGGTCGAAACACCCCAGAATGTCCCCCGGCGCGTCGTCCAGCGGCTCCTCCAAAAAGACCTCCACGGACACGGTGAAATCCCCCGCGCCGAAGGCCGGCGCTCGGTCCCCCGGCACCTCCAGAAAGGCGGACTCCCCGTCAAACCGCGCGGCGCGGCTGCCGTCCGGCGCCGGAACATCAAAGACCACCCCGTGGTTCACCGTGGGCACCTCGTTCCCGGAATGGTCACGGGCGTCGTCCACAAGGGGCCAATGCCCCTCGGCGCCCAGCGCCGAAGCGGCAAGGAACAGTCCGGCGCAGAGACTCCCCAAGATCGTATGCATGTGTGCTCTCATGGTTTCTTCATGCCCTGCCGTGGTTGCCCGCGTCCTTGAAGAGTTTTGGAACCACCGATGAACACTGATGAAAGAAGAGAAGATGCATGGACGAATCGCACCCTGCTCTTCTTTGCTTTGTCCCATTTTCCTCATCGGTGTTCATCACCGTTCATCGGTGGTTCCCTCTGTCATTTCCCCTCAGCGGCCCAGGCCTTCATTTGGGCGATGTTCTTCTCCAGGATGCGGACATAGTCCGGGTTCCGCTTCTGGCTTGCGAGGTAGACCGCCATGTCCGCGTCGTAGGCCGCTTCGGTCTCCGGGGTTTGCCCCTTGTCACCGGTTTCCCGTATCCATTGGTCCAGAATCCCGCGCAGTTCCGCCAGCGTTGCCGCGTGGGCCGGGTCGTCCGCGAGGTTGTTCAGCTCCCACGGGTCCGTCGCGCGGTCGTAGAGCTCCTCCTTCGGACGCGGCGCGGCGAACATCCCCTCCGCCGGGTGTCCCGCCAGTTTCCCCTCCGCGTGCAGCTCGCGCAGGCGGACCAGAATGGGCTTTTTGTCCTTGTAGGCGTTCGGCTGGAGGTGCGGGCGTTCCGGATAAAAGTTGCGGATGTAGGTGAAGGTTCCCTTCCGCACGCTGCGGAGGCGCTCGACCGTCTCGTCGCAGCGGTCGCGGGCGGACACCACAAAGTCGCGCGGGCGGGCCTCCGGCCCGAAGAGCGGCCGTCCCTCCATGCAGTCCGGAACGGGGATGCCCGCGAAGTGGAGGGACGTGGCCGCCATGTCTATGTGCGCGATGAAGTCCTTCCGGACCTCTCCGGCGGGCACGCGGCCGGGTGCCCACACGATGAACGGGACCCGCGTTCCCTCCTCGTAGAGAAACTGTTTGCCCCGGGCGTGGCTGATGCCGTGGTCCGTGAGGAAGAAGACCACCGTGTTCTCCGCCAGGCCCTCGGCGCGCAGGCGCGCCATGATCTCGCCCACCTCCCGGTCCACATCCAGCACGGAGTTCAAATACTCCGCCCAGTCCTGCCGCATCACCGGGTCGTCGGGGTAGTACGGCGGCAGCGTGACCGCGTCCGGCGACACGGGGTTGGCCACTTTCGCGTTCCGCTTCTTGCCGCCGTGGAGCTGGAACTGCATGAAGAAGGGCTGCCCCGGCGCGCGGCCCGCGTAGTCCTTCCCGTCGTACAGGGCGCCGGAATAGGTGAAATTGTAGTCCGTCTTTCCAAGCGCGTCCGCCGATGGATTGGCGCCGTTGCAGACGTGATAGCCGGCCTCCCGGAACAGCTCCGGCACGGGCCGAACGGGCGGGGTCAGGTCATTCTTGAGGGTGCCCCGGAAACTCCGGTGGTTGTGCGCGCCGATGGTGGTCTGGTACATGCCCGTGATCATGGCCGACCGGCACGGCGAGCACACGGGGCAGGTGACGTAGGCCGTGTCAAAGACCGTCCCCTCGCGCGCGAGCCGGTCCACGTTCGGGGTGGCGATGGCCTTCTCCCCCTGGTAGCCGAAATGGCAGGACATGTCCTCGGCGACGATCCACACGATGTTCGGGCGGTCCTGCGCCGCCCGCGCGGGCGCGCGGCCCAGCAGCAGGGACAGCGCCCCCGCGCCGCCCGCCTGGAGAAAAGACCTTCTCTTCATGACGCCTCCTTTGTTCGCGGAATGCCGGGCCATTATGACGAAGAACCCGGCGCGCCTCAAGAACCCGATGGCGCCGGTCAGCTCTTCAGGGTTTCTATCAGAAACGCCGCAATGGACGCGTGCCGCGCCTCGGGCGCGCCGGGATAGAAGAACTCGCAGGGCACCCCGGCCTCGCGGCAGCGTTCCTGGAATTTCGCGCCGTAGTTGGACGTGTGGGTGGGGTCTTTCTGATCCTGCCCGAGCGCCGGGGCCTCGCGGTAGCTCAGGTAAACCGGCGGATCGTCGGAAGAGACCAGCTCATAGGGCGAATAGCTCCGGATCCACGGCAGGATCTCCTCGCGGCGCGACAGAAACTCGGCAAAGCGCGTGTCGCGGGTGGTGAGGTCCCTGGGGTCCATGAACCCGAAGGCGTGGCCGCCGTAGCGGCTGTTCGGCGTCCATTCGCGGAGCTGCGCCGGGTCGAGGGAGGTCTGGGCGCGGTCCACCGCCGCGCACCGGAGACGGGTGGACTCCCGCGCCACGGGGTCCGCGCTGGTTGGGTCCGCGAGGTCGTCGTGCAGGGCGAGGTACAGGCTGGAACACGCCCCGGCGGAGGTGCCGGTCGCGCCGATCCGCTGTTTGTCGAGGTTCCACTCGCCGGCCCGGCTCCGCAGAAACTGCAGCGCGCGGGCGGCGTCCTCCAGGGGCCACGCGACCGGCGGTGTCACCCCCGCCAGTTGGGCCTGCCAGGTGTAGCGGTAGTTGATGGAGACCACCGAAATGCCCGCCGCGAGATAGGCTTCCAGGTCCGGCACATTGTTTTTTTCGCCGTTGACCCAGCCGCCGCCGTGGATGTGCAACACCACGGGCGCGGGTCCCTCCGAGGCGGCCTGGTAGAAGTCCAACACCTGCCGTCCGTGGGGGCCGTAGGCAACATCGGCCTGGGTCGGGGCGCGTTGCGGGGGTTCAGCAGCCGCAGGCTCGCTTCCGGGGCGCCAGTGCGGCCACATCGCGGCGTGGCCCGCTGTCAGGTCCGTGACGCGCGTCTCCTTCCCCGCCGCCAGGTTCCGCACAAACACCTGCCGGACCCCGTCCCGCTGGGAGCCGTAGGCCAGCCACCGCCCGTCCGGCGAGGGCGTCGGATGGTAGTGCAGCGTGCCCGCGGGGCGGGTGGTCACCTGCTCCGCCGCCCCCTCCAGCGTGGTCCGAAACAGCTCCACGCTCTCCCCGACCCGGGCCGTGTGCCACACCGACCGGCCGTCGGCGGACCACACGGGCGTGTCGCTGCTGCCCTCGTGGAAGTCGGGAACGTCAAGGAAGAGTATCCATCCCTGATAGCCGTTGAGGTCCGCCAGTTTGCGCAGGCCGGTCCCGTCGCCCCGCACGACGTGCGGGTTGCTCTTCCCGTGTTCCCCGCTGGAAAAGAGTATCCATTCCCCGTCGGGCGACCAGCGCGGCCCAAAGTTGAAGGGGTTGCCGGTCTCCACCCGCCGCTTGTCCGTGCCGTCGGCGTTGGCGATGTGGATCTGGTAGTCCTCGTGATAGCTGATGCGCTTCCCGTCGGGGGACGCGCTGTAGCCGTAGGCAAAGCCGCCGCCCTCGCCGGACACGTCGCGCTTGTTGCGCCCGTCGGCGTCCATGACAAAGGGTTTCGAAACGCCGTCCACCAGGGCGGTGAAACCCATGCGACCGTCGGACAGGAAGAACAGCCCGCCGTTGTAGTGGCTGACCCGGTCCACGGCGGTGGCGTTGAACACCGCGCCCGTCTCCAGGTCCACGAGGCAGCAGTCCAGGGACCATTTCCCCGGCTCCATGCGGAAGGTCTTGTGCTCCTCCTCCCAGCGGGCGTTCTCCGGATTCTGCCAGCCCCGGCAGACCACCGCCCGCCGGCCGTCCGGCGACCACCCGGCGAACTGGGTCCAGACATCCGGTCCGTCCGCCAGCTCCCCGCCCACCTCCCTGCGGTCCGTGCCGTCGGCGTTCACCACAGACGCCCGCATGGTGCGCACGTTCCCATGCCGGCCCCCGGGCAGGTCCGTCCGCAGCTCGGTGTACCCGAGCATCGGGGGAAACGCGAAGGCCGCCCCCGAAAGCAGAAGCAGCGTCGCGAGCGCCGGGAGGCGCGTCATGCCCATTGCGGGGCCCACTTTTCCACCAGCGCGGAGGCGAGGGTGTCGCCGGTCCTGCCGGCCCAGGCCTCCATGCGCGCGGCGAGGGCGCGGGCGGTGTCGCGGGTTTCCGGCTTCCCGAAGAGGTTCTCCGTGTCCGGCGCGGCGGCGCGGCGGTCGTACAGCTCCGGCGGGCGCTCGGTGTTCAGGATGAGTTTCCAGTCGCGGGTGACCACGCAGCGCTCGCGCATGGCCGCGTCCCGCCCCTTGCCGGGGGTGTACGGGGTGTTCTGCACGAAGGCCTCACCGCGTCCCCCGTCCGGCGCGCCCGACAGCAGGGGCCGCAGGCTCTCCCCGTGCAGATCCTTTGGCGCCGTCACCCCGCAAAGGTCGGCGATGGTGGGGCAGAGGTCGGCGACGCTGACCGGGTCGGTGACGCGCGTTCCCTCCGGAAGCGTGCCCGGCAGGCTGACGATCAGCGGCACGTTCGCCGCCTGGTCGTAGCAGAGGCGCTTGTGGTGGTCGTTCCAGCGGAGGGGGAAATTCTCGCCGTGGTCGGAGGTGAACACCACCAGCGTGCGCTCGCGCAGGCCGAGGGCGTCGAGCTCCGCCAGCACCCGCCCCACGTTCCAGTCAATGCGGTTGACCATGGCGTGGTAGACCGCCTGCTCCACCGGGCGGACGCTGTCCCGGTACAGGGCGATGTTTTCTTTGGGGGCCTCCTTGGGCGTGTGCGGGGGGTAGAAGGACAGCCAGCAGGCGAAGCGCCGGTCCCGGTTTTCCCGGACGAATGCCAGGGCGTAGTCCGCCTCCACGTCCGGGCGGTATTTTCCGACCAGGCGCTCCCCCTTCGGGACGGACGGCGGGGACTTCTTCAGCCGCTCCCGGAAGGCGCTGTCGGATTCTCCCGGCGCGGCGTAGAAGGGCTCCTCCTTGACGAAGTGCTTCCACCCGGTGTTGAAGCCCCGCCACAGGTCGAAGTAGTCCGGCACGGGCTCGACGCCCAAATGCCACTTGCCGATGTAGGCGGTGCGGTACCCCGCGTCCCGCAGGGCGCGGGGCCACGCGAAGTGGGCCGCGGGCAGGGGGATGTTGTTCTCCACCACCGAGGTGGCGTTTGGAAAGAGCCCCGTCACCATGCTGGACCGGCAGGGGGAGCACACGGGCTGGGTCGCGTAGCACGACGTGAACAGCGCGCCGCGCGCGGCCAGCGCGTCCAAATGCGGCGTCCGCGCCAGCGGATTCCCGGAACAGCCAAGCGTGTCGGCCCGCTGCTGGTCCGTGTTGATGAAGAGGACATTGGGGCGGGGCGAAGGCTCGCCGGCCGCAGAACGCGCCCCGCCCGCGGCGAGGGCCGCCAGTCCGCCCGCCGCCGAAGCGCCGAGGAATCCCCTGCGGGTCAGGCCGTCGTTTCCCATGGCTTGCTCCTTTCCGCGCGGCGCGCGTTCAGGGCATTCTATTTCCCGCCGAGGTAGTTTTCCAGTTCGGCGAAGTCGGCGTCGTTGCGGGCCGGGTCGAAGTTCAGGGCCGTCTCATACGCGAGCAGCGCCTGGTGTTCCGCCGCCATGCGGCCGCGGAGTTCCTTGTCCGGCGCGGCCACATAAATGCCCACCAGCGACCGGGTGTCGGTGATCTCCACGCCGCCGTCCTTTGCCGCCCAGGAGACATCGTGGACGCCGTCGGCGTCCATGCGGAACACGTCGGCGGGCGCGCCCAGATACGCGGGCAGCGGGAAGGAGAACACGGCGGCCCGGGGCGCGCCGAACTGGAACACGCGGGCCTTGCGGTCGGCGTCGTAGTCGAGGTCCAGGGCGAAGAGCAGCGCCCCGCGCGGGCAGGCCACGGAGTTGAGGTCCCAGTCCAGTTTTCCGTCCGCCTTCTTGACGCGTTCGTGCCGGTAGGCGTCGCCCTCCAGCAGGAAGTCGTCCATCATCCGCATCTCGCGGCCCACGCGCCCCAGCTCGTCCAGCGTGTCGCGCCACTGCACCAGCGTCTTGAGGCTCAGGTTGAACCAGTACAGCGAGGTGATGCGGGTGGACAGGGCGTGGTGCGCCTGGAGGCGCAGCTCCTCGGGGGTGGGCGAGGTGCGCTTGCGGCCGCCGTAGACGCCCCAGCCCTCGTGCGGCCCCTGCGACCAGTACGCGCAGGGCATGGGCCGGGTCATCTCGCGCAGGGAGATGCACATGTCGGTGATGGTCTCCAGCGGGGATCCCCAGTAGATTTTTCCGCCCGTCCAGCGGTCATACTTCCACCACGCGTCCGCCGACGGCGCGGTGACGCGGTAGGCGTCGTAGTGCGTGAAGTCGCTCAGGCCCGCGTAGTCGCGCCAGATGCGCTCCTCGCTGTTTGTCAGGGTCGTGGCCAGGCGCGTCGCGGCGTAGGGGTAGAGCTTTTCCCACACCTCCTGCGGCGGCACGGGCCGCCCGCCGCCGTACTGCGGCTCGCCCAGGCACTCCACGCCGTGAATGCGCGGCAGCAGCTCGTCCGTGTCGTACTGCGCGGGCTCCAGGCAGTTGAAGTACTTGAGCGGATACTTCGCGTACAGTTCGGTGTCCGTGTAGCCGGGCACGGAGGCCATGTGCGCCGTGTTCACGTAGAACCGTTTGAGCGCCTTGTGGAACGCCTCGCTTTTGAGGGCGTCATCGCTTCCCACCCAGCCGCCGGAGATATCGAAGACCTCCTTGCGGACCCGCAGGTGGCCCCAGAGCGAAAACTCGGCGCCGCCTGCGGCCACGGTCACCTCCACCACCGCGTAGGTCAGGGGGAGCGGGCCTGTTTGGGCGATGAACCCGCCACGGTCCCCGGTGGGAATGCTCTTGTGGCCGTTGAAGGGCGTGATCTCCGCCAGCGGCGGCTGCGCCGCCAGCACGCGCGGGTTCTTCGGGTCCAGGGGCAGCCACAGGCGGCACCCGCGCAGTTCAAGCGGCGCGGCGGCTTCGTTGGCAACGTGCACCACCAGCGTGTCGGGGCGGACGTCGGCCTCCGGCCCGAGGAAGGTGATCGCGGAAATCCACTGTTTCGGCGCGGCGATTTCAATATCCCGCGCCAGCCAGGGGGCGTCCTCCGGACCCAGGGCCATGGTGCAGGTTCCGCCGGGACCAAAGGGCTTCTTGCGGCCGTTGAAGGTCCACACCGTCATGGTGTCCGGCGCGAGGACCAGCGTCCCCACCTGCTGCGCGGCGGGCGTGTCATGCCACGCCCAGTCCTCCGAGGCCAGCAGATCCGCCGGGGCCTTTCCGCCGAACAGCAGACGCGACGCCGCGTCCACGGTCACCACCCCCTTCGAGGCGTTGCGCAGAAAGAGCTGCACCCGCGCGCCGTCGGCGGGCTCCGGCACCTTGGTGTAGCGCATCGTGTCCAGCATCAGATGCGGCACCACGGTGACGCCGTCCAGCGAAAGCGCGCCCGGCGCGGCGAAAGCCGCCCCGCATCCCACAGCCGCCGCGGTGGCAGCCCACGCAACGAACAAAAATCCGTTTCTCATTGGGGAGTCTCCCTGCAGTGTCTTCCTGAGAGCACGAAATGGTCACATGTCAGACCACATGTGTGCAAGCGCTGGTTTCACCGGTTCCCGAAGCTCAGTCGCGCGCCCGCGCGTTCCACAGGAAGCAGGACAGCACCAGCGACACCACGGCGGACCCGATCCAGAAGGCCATGGCGCCGCTGAAGTCGTGGGTGACCGCTCCGGTCTCCGTGGAGCTCATGCCGGCCTGGATCAGGCGGCTGCTCACCAGCTCCTGGAGTGTCGCGCCGATGTAGCTGAAGATGCCCACGATGCCCATGGCGGCGCCGCTGGCCTTCTTGGAGCAGATGTCTATGGCGATCAGCCCGCCCAGAAAGGAAATCAGGCAGCCGATGCCCATGCCGTAAATGGACGCGCCGACCAGATGCTGAATCTGGTAGTTCTTGAACACACGGAGATGGTCGCCCGCGTCCACCACGCGGCAGCCCCCCCAGCCGGAGAACCAGGAATTGGACCGGAGCACCCATCCCGGGGACTTCTCGTCCCCCGAGACGGAGAAGCGGGTGGCATCGTCGGTGTCAACGCCCAGCTCCGCAAGCGCCGCCCGCAGGACAGGATCCACGGCGCCCTCCGCGTGGAGGTGGGGGCGCATGTCCCCCGGGAGGCTGCCGAGGTCGGTTGACGGGGTAATGGCGAAGAGGGCCAGACCGCCCACCATGAAGACGCAGCTTGCAATGGTGATCACAGACCGCCGCGACTTGAAGAAGATGTCGGAAATGAACCCGGAGGCCACGGTGCCCACGGTCTCCAGGATTTTGGCCAGGCTCAACAGGCCGCCGGCGGCCATGAGCGAGTATTCTTTGGTTTCCTGAAGATACAGCACCCCCCAGCTGTTCATGCCGTAGCGCGTGATGTACATGGCCAGCGAGGCGAGGCAGACGATCCAGACATAGGGGTTTCGGAAGACCTCCCGCTGCGCCTGCGCCGTGGTCAGCGGAACCGCCGACGGGTCCGAGGCGTGGTCGTTCCGGTAGTCCGCCACGTTGGGCAGGCCGCAGGTCTCGGGACGGTCGGAGAGGGTCTTGTACATGACCAGCGCGGCCACCCCCGCCAGCGCCGCCGCCGCCCAGAACCCGTAGCGCCAGCCGAGCCAGGTGACCACCCCGGCGGTCAGAAAGAGGCTGAGCCCCTCGCCGATGCTGTGGGAGGCGCTCCAGAAGCTGTACCACGAGCCGCGCTCCCGGTTGCTGAACCACTGGGAAAGCGCCACGCCGGAGGGCACCGCGCCCATGGACTGGAACCAGCCGTGGAGCCCCCACAGCAGGAAGAAGAGGGCGTAGTACTTGTTCGCGCCGAAAAGCGCCACCGTCACCGCCACCGCCATGAGCCCCGTCGCCATGAAGCGCCGCACATTCGCCCGGTCCGCGAGAAAGCCGTTGACGAATTTCCCCACCGCATAGGTGATCAGCAGGGCCGTGCCGATGTTGCCCATCTGCTGGACGTCCAGGATGCCCTCGTCCAGCATGGACTTCTTGGTGATGGCGAAGGACTGCCGGCACACGTAGAAGACGCTGTATCCCAGAAGAATGGAGAGAAACACGGACCAGCGTTTGAACCCGTAGAGCTGCCGCACCCGGGCCATGTCGCCGATGGGCGGGGCGTCCGGCCCCGTCGCAAACCAGTGCAGCACTCCGCGCATCATTCCGCCTTTCGTCCCTTGGGCCCCGTCCCGTTCCATCCCAGAAGATACACGGTTTGCGGGATGGAATTCACCACGGACACGGAGAGGGAAGAGGTGCCCATCCCGCCCGTTCCCCTCTCTGCGTCTCCGCGTCTTTGCGTCGAGAAGAAAATTAACGCAAAGACGCAAAGGCGCGAAGGCGGAAAGGGACCTCACGCGGCAGTGCCCCGGACCTCATTCGCTGTGTTCCCAAGCGTCTCCGTGGTGAATCCCGCTACCGGAACGTCGCCGCGCCGTTCTTCGCCTCGAAGGTCCGCCCGTCGGGAAGTGTCACTTCCCCGGTCATGCCCCCGGGCAGGGTCACCTCCAGTTCAAATTCGGGGGCCTTTCGCCAGCGCACGGTGATGTCGCCGAGGGGCGTCGGCACCGCCCCCTCCGCGTGCTCCAGATCGCCGGTCCACGGCTGCACCCGCACCCGTGAAAATCCCGGCGCAAGGGGGCGCACCCCGAGGATCATCTCCATGAACCGGTAGGTCGGCGTGGCGCTCCAGGCGTGGCACTCGCTGCGCGGGGCGTCGGGGGTCTCCCACCACGTCGTCGCGCCGAGGTCCAGCATGCCCTTCCAGCGGGCCATGTCCGCGATGATCTTCTCCTGCATGCCCAGCCGCTCCGCGGCCTCGTGCAGGTAGTGGGCGAAATAGAAGGTGGTCCCGCGCAGCGACGGGTCGTCAAACAGCTTCTCCGCGATCCGTTTCCGGCGGGCGTCGTCCGCCACGCCGAACAGCACGGCGAAGGTGTTGACATGCTGGCTGAAACTGCGGGTGGCGATCCCGTCGCGGTAGAGGCCCGCGGCCCCGTCCCATGCCTTTTCATTGACGGCGGCGGACACCGCCTCCGCCTGCTTCCGGAACCGTTCCGCCGTCAGCGGGTCGTCGAGGGCGGTGAAGAGCCGCGCCGCTATGTCCAGCGCCCCCTTGTAGTGGATCGTGCTGAGGGTGCAGTTCTCGCCGTGGGCGTCCGGCACGCCGCTCTTCTCATAGGTCCAGTCGTAGAAGTTCCAGTAGGGCAGGTCCGCCGCGAACCCCTGGTCCGTCAGGTGGCGCTCGTAGAATCGCAGCACCGACGCCACGGTGTGGGCGCACTCGCGCACCAGCGACAGGTCGCCCGTGTGGAGGTAATAGTCGTCCAGCATCTGAATCCAGCAGAGGGAATAGCCGGGGATCACCTGGAAGACGTGGTTGGGATAGCGCGACTGCGTCAGGCCCTCCGGCAGCGACGACGCCTGCAACTGCCGGACGGCGTTCGCCAGCAGCCGCGTGTCCCCGGACGCGTAGAGCGTGATGAGCCCCTGGATGCGCGTGTCGCCGCCGTACTGGAGGCGCTCGTAGTAGGGGCAGTCCTGGAAGGTGTCAAAGGCGCACAGCCGCTGGGTGTTCCATCCGGTGCGCCAGATCTGGTTGAGCGTCTCGTCGGAGCAGGTGAAGCGTCCCCGCTCGGCAAAGGGGTAGCCCGTCCAGCGGTGGGTCAGCCCGTGCACCGTGGCGTCCTCGCCGCGCACCGCCACCCGCGCGAAGCGGAAGGTGCGGTGCAGGAAGGGCTCGTACAGTTGGCGGCCATTCCGGAGAATGTACACGTCCGCGGATCCCTCGATCCGGCGCTCCTCCAGCCGGTCGCGGCGGCCCTTCTTGCGGTCGAGCTCCGGGGCCTCGGCGTACATGACCTCCACCACCGTCCCCGCCGCGCCCTCGATGTCCAGCGACACATAGCCGTTCACCAGCTCCCCGGCGTCCAGCACGAGATAGCGGGTGCTGTCGCCGCCGGGGGACACCCAGGGCAGGGACGGCGCTTCCGCGTCCGGGACAACCTCAAAGGGGAAGGGCGGCTCCGCCGCGTCCCCCTTCACCGCACCCGACTGCACCGGGACGCAGGCCGCCGCGGCGCGCACCTCCGGCGCGGGGATGCGCCGGGGATACAGTTTCCACGGGCTGGACGTGTCGGTCTGCTCGCCCCACTTCTCCGCGTCGCCGATCACCTCGGCGCGGGGCCACGCGTCGTCGTCAAAGGCCGGCGACGGAATCCCCTCGGGGACTTCCCGCGCGTCCACGCGCTCGTACCAGTAGGCCGCCCCGCCCGCGCGGCAGTTCTTCTTCCCCGCCGGGGTGTGGCCTGGACTGATCCACGCGCGCCAGGTCCCGTCCGATTTCAGCGCCGGACTGTCGAACAGGAACCCCGGCTTCGCGCTGCACTGGAAATAGGGGATGCGGTTGGTCTCCAGGCCCCAGTACATGACCTCCGCCGCAAGGACGTTCTCCCCCGGCGTCAAGAAGCCCGACAGGTCGAGGGTGTCATACACCTGGTGCAGCGGGTCGAAATGCGCCGGGCCCCGCGCCGCTTCGCGCCCGTTCACCCACAGGATGTACTGGCTGTCCGCCGACACCCGCACCCGCGCGAACCCCGCCGGGTCCTTCACCTCGAAGCGCTTCCGGACGAAGAACACCTCCCCCGCAGCGTCCGAATGCAGGCCCGGCCCGGGTCCGATCCACGAAGCCGAAAAGTCTGCCGGCGTCTCCTCCATGGAATAGGGTGCCCAGGCGTTTCTAACCGCCCCATCCTCCGCAAACCCACCCATGACCAGCCCTCCAGACAGCAGCGCCAGCAGACACGCGCCCGTGTTGCGTTTCATCGTTTTTCCAGACACGCCGAGTTCCTCCCGGGGTTGTGGCGCCCGCGCGCGCCTCCCTGCCGCACCGCGCGACGGGCGCCGCCTGGGAGGGAGTATAAACAACCGCCCGGCCCCCATCCCAAGTCCGGCGGCGGAATTCGACTTGACCCCAGGGCAATCGCACTAAAATGTCCCTCGAGAAACGCCTGCGAGCGGCATGGACGTCCCTTGGTTATGCGATTCTGTCTTTGTTGTCCCAACGGGACATC